>CAMVTS010000003.1 GCA_947170465.1 uncultured Clostridia bacterium | reverse complement strand
CGGGGCAGCCCTCGAGCGCCTCGTACAGAGCCTTGAAGTCGCCCTGCTGATAGGGAAGAATCTTGTCGAGAGCAGCTTCTCTCTCTTCAACGGTGTCCGCGCAGATCATCTCGCGGAACGCAGCGATTCTGTCCTCTTCAAAGAACATGTGCTCGGTACGGCAGAGACCGATACCCTCAGCGCCCAGCTCTCTTGCCTTCTTGGCGTCGGTAGGCGTATCGGCGTTGGTGCGAACCTTGAGGGTTCTGAACTCGTCAGCCCAAGCCATGATTCTGCCGAACTCACCGGCGATTTCAGCATCCTTGGTAGCGATAGCGCCGTCGTAGATGTTACCGGTAGAGCCGTCAATGGAGATATAGTCGCCCTCGTGGAACTCTTTGCCTGCGAGAGTGAACTTCTTGTTAGCCTCGTCCATCGCGATGTCGCCGCAGCCGGATACACAGCAGGTACCCATACCACGCGCTACAACCGCGGCGTGAGAGGTCATACCACCGCGAACGGTGAGAATACCCTGAGAAGCCTTCATGCCGGTGATGTCCTCGGGAGAGGTCTCAAGGCGAACGAGAACAACCTTCTCGCCCTTAGCGTTCCAAGCCTCAGCGTCCTCAGCGGTGAACACAATCTTACCGCAGGCAGCGCCGGGGGAAGCGCCAAGTCCCTTGCCAATCGGGGTAGCGGCCTTGAGGGCAGCGGGATCGAACTGGGGATGGAGCAGGGTGTCGAGGTTACGGGGATCGATCATTGCGACAGCCTCTTCGGGCTTTCTCATGCCTTCGTCAACGAGGTCGCAAGCAATTTTCAGAGCCGCCTGAGCGGTTCTCTTACCATTTCTGGTCTGGAGCATATAGAGCTTGCCGTGCTCAACGGTGAACTCCATATCCTGCATATCTCTGTAGTGGTTCTCGAGGGTCTCGCAAACAGTCTTGAACTGCTCAAACGCCTCGGGGAACTTCTCTGCCATCTGAGCGATGGGCATAGGAGTACGAACGCCTGCAACAACGTCCTCGCCCTGTGCGTTGGTGAGGAACTCACCCATGAGCTTCTTCTCGCCGGTAGCGGGATCTCTGGTGAACGCAACGCCGGTGCCGCAGTCGTCGCCCATGTTACCGAACGCCATGGACTGAACGTTGACGGCAGTACCCCAGCTGTAGGGGATATCGTTGTCGCGGCGATAAACGTTTGCACGGGGGTTGTCCCAGGAACGGAATACAGCCTTGACAGCGCCCATGAGCTGCTCCTTGGGATCGTCGGGGAAGTCCGCGCCAATCTTCTCCTTGTACTCAGCCTTGAACTGATAAGCGAGCTCCTTGAGGTCGTCAGCGTCGAGGTCAACGTCCTGCGTTACGCCCTTCTTCGCCTTCATCTCGTCGATGAGCTCTTCAAAGTACTTCTTGCCGACTTCCATAACGACGTCGGAATACATCTGGATAAATCTTCTGTAGCAGTCCCAAGCCCAACGGGGGTTGCCGGACATCTCAGCGATGGTGTTGACAACAGTCTCGTTAAGACCGAGGTTAAGGATAGTATCCATCATACCGGGCATAGAAGCTCTGGCGCCGGAACGGACAGAAACGAGGAGCGGATTCTCCTTGTCACCGAACTTCTTGCCGGTGATTTCTTCCATCTTTACGATGTACTCGTTAATCTGAGCCTGAATTTCGTCGTTGATTTCCCTGCCGTCCTCATAGTACTGAGTGCAGGCCTCGGTGGTGATGGTGAAGCCCTGAGGTACGGGGAGACCCATGCTGGTCATTTCAGCGAGGTTAGCGCCCTTACCGCCGAGAAGCTCACGCATGTCTGCGTTACCTTCTGAGAAAAGGTATACCCATTTTTTTGCCATTGGTATCATCCTCCTGTGAGAAATATTTTGTTTGGCTGTGGCAAAATTGCCCAAAGGCAGTCCTGCCAATATATATGCCTACAGTGTATTATACCAAATTCCGGAACAAATAGCTAGATTTTTTTCAAATTTTTTCTTATAAAAAACAGGTGCAAATTTTATTAATATTGTATAAATCGTTTAAATTGCCGAATTCAACGGTTTTTTGGGGGATTTCACTTGAATTTTGCCGCCGTTTGGGGTAAGATTAAGATATCTAAAGCTGTGACAAAGCGGCAAGAGCCCCCAATCAACGGATAGTTTTCAATCGGGCTTTTCCGTCACCGTGTAGTGACAGCCCTTGTGGCTGTCATGGCAGTCGCGTGCGACTGCCGGGAGCCCGCGAGGGGCTCCCCTACAAAACAGCGGCAACGTTTACATAAAAACACGACACAACACGAGGTAACGATATGAGCAACTGCGCGATTATTCTTGCCGGCGGCGAAGGCAAGAGAATGAAGTCCAACAAGCCCAAGACACTTTCCGAGGTGCTCGGCAAGCCCATGCTCTGGTGGGTGATGTCCGCGCTGAAAAAGGCGGGTATCGACGACATCTGCGTCGTCAAGGGCTTCAGGAAGGAGTGTATCGAGGAGTATCTTTCCACTCTGGATTTTGAGGTGGAGAGCGTGTTCCAGTCGGAGCGTCTGGGCACCGGTCACGCCGTTATGATGGCGAAGGATTTCCTCAAGGCGCACGACGGCAACGTGGTGATTCTCAATGGCGACGCGCCGTTCATGACCGCCGAGACCATTGAAAAATCCCTTGAACAGCACATTTCCTCCGGCGCGGCGGCAACCGTGATTTCCGCCAGAGTGGACGACCCGGCAGGCTACGGCAGAATCGTCCGCGACGACAGCGGCAGCCTCAAAGCGATTGTCGAGCACAAGGACGCCGACGAAGCGACCAGGGCGATTGACGAGGTCAATTCCGGCGGCTACTGGTTTGACTGTCAGCTCCTGCTCAGCGTGCTTGACCGCATCAGGAGCGACAACGCCGCTGGCGAGTATTACCTGCCCGACGCGATCGCGCTCCTGCTCTCTGACGGCAAGACCGTCGGCGCCTATACCGCCGAATGCAGCGACGCCGTCCTCGGCGCCAACGACCCGGCGCAGCTCGAGGAGCTCAACCGGATAGCCCGGGAAAAGGGGTATGCATGTTGATTATCCGGCTTACATATACGAACGCCTGACGTATGCCGGGCGCACACATGGGTGCGCCCCTACATCGTTTTGATGACATACGTAGGGGCGGACCCGTGTGTCCGCCCGTGGGCTGCCTACCCAACCTAACCACCAGCCACTTACCATACACTGAGAGGACATTAAGGAAAAGGAGTTTTTACCCATGAATTTTCACGGCAAGGACATCAAAATCTTCGCGGGCAATTCCAATGTTGACGTAGCCCAGGGCATTGCAGGCTGTCTCGGCCTGCCCCTCGGCAAGAGCGACTGCACCCACTTCTCCGACGGCGAAATTGCGGTTTCGCTGCACGAGTCTGTGCGCGGCAGCGAGTGCTTTATCGTGCAGTCCACCTGCACCCCTGTCAACGACAACCTGATGGAAATGCTCATCATGATTGACGCGATGAAGCGCGCTTCCGCAGCGAGAATCACCGCCGTCATGCCCTACTTCGGCTACGCCAGACAGGACAGAAAAGCCAAGGCGAGAGATCCGATCTCCGCCAAGCTCTGCGCGGACATCATCACCACCGCAGGCGCCGACCGCGTTCTGACCATGGATTTGCACGCCAACCAGATTCAGGGCTTCTTCAATATCCCTGTTGACCACCTTCACGGCGCGGGCATTCTCGCCAACCACATGAAGGAGAAAATCGGCGGCAACTTCGACGACTTCATCGTCGTTTCCCCCGACCTCGGCTCCGTTACCCGTTCCAGAAACTTCGCGTCCAAAATCGGCACCGGTCTCGCCATTATCGACAAGCGCAGACCCAAGCCCAACGTATGCGAGGTCATGAACATCATCGGCGACGCCAGAGGCAAGAAGGTCATCCTCGTTGACGATATGATTGACACCGCCGGCACTCTCTGCAACGCCGCGAACGCCATTGTCGAAAAGGGCGGCGCTACCGAGGTTTACGCCTGCGCGACCCACGCGGTTCTCTCCGGTCCCGCGATTGAGAGAATCCGGAACAGCGCCATCAAGGAGGTTATCCTCCTCGATACCATTCCGGTTCCCGACGAGAAGAAGATTGACAAGTTCACCATTCTTCCCACCGCGCCGGTATTCGCCGAGGCAATCGCCAGAATCTACAACGACAAGCCTCTTACACCGGCTTTCAACTGATTTCGCAGGAGCTCAGTGTTATAATTTAATCTATTCGGCAAGGCGGACTTTCTGGAAAGTCCGCCTGCTTTGACTGTGGAGAATCGCATGTTTGGAATGAAACAGCCCTCCGGTCCTGTCGAGTACCTCATTGTCGGTCTCGGCAATCCGGACAAAAAATACGAAAACACCCGGCACAACTGCGGCTGGCTGGCGCTGGATTATATCGCCGGCAAGCGCGGCTGCCGCGTCAACAAAATCAAATACAAGAGCTTCGTCGGCGAGTGTACGATTGCCGGCAAGCGCGTCATGCTGATGAAGCCGACCACCTATATGAACAACTCCGGTCAGGCGGTCACGGAAGCCATGCGCTTCTACAAGCTGCCGCCGGAAAACGTCATTGTCATCTTCGACGACGTCTCGCTCGACGTCGGCAAAATGCGGATTCGCCAGAAGGGCAGCGACGGCGGTCAGAAGGGCATGCGCAGCATCATTTACCTCAGCGGCAAGGACACCTTTCCGCGCATAAAAATCGGTATCGGCGCCAAGCCAAATCCTCACTGGGAGCTTGCCGACTGGGTGCTCTCCAAATTCTCCGGGGACGAAATGCAGACCCTGGAAACCATGTTTGACAACGCCAACGAAGCGGTTGAGCTGATGATAAACGGCAGAATCGACCGCGCCATGAATCTGTATAATTAAGATGAAAAAGGATTTTTCTCACCGCTACGGTCTGATTGATACCCTGCGCGGCTTCTGGCTGCTGAATATGATTGCCTTCCACCTCTGCTACGATATTTTCGTGATTTACGGCTACGACAGTATGTGGTACGCCCACACCGGCGTGGTGATATGGGAACGGTGTATCTGTACGGGCTTCATTTTGCTCTCCGGCATTTCGCTGCACTTTTCCCGTCACCCCTTCCGGCGCGGTATCATCATCAACCTTGCCGGCTTTCTGATAACCGCCGTGACCTTTTTCGCTATGCCCTCGCAGGTGGTGTGGTTCGGCGTGCTCAACCTCATCGGTACCGCTATGCTGATTGCGGCGGCGCTGCGGCGTTTGTTCGACAGAATCAATCCGTATCTCGGCGCGGCGCTGTCGCTGCTGCTCTTTGCCGTGGTCTACGGCGTGCCGCACCGCTATATCGGCTTCTTCGGCTGGAAAATCTGTGCGGTGCCGGATTTTCTCTATCAGTTCAAGTACGCCGCCTTTCTCGGCTTTCCGTCCGAGGGCTTCTATTCGTCGGATTACTTTCCGCTTATCCCCTGGATTTTTATTTTCTTCCTCGGCTATTTTCTCTGGAGCGTTGCCGCGCGGCTGCACAGGGAGGAATTATTCCGCAAGGGCTTTGCGCCGCTCAGCTTTTTGGGCAGACACAGCCTGCTGATTTACCTCCTCCACCAACCCGTCCTCATGGGCGCGTGCGTGCTGTTTTTTGACATCCTGAAGCTGAGCTTGCCCATCAACTAATCACTTACCACTTACCACTTACCACTTACCACTACACCACTATGAAACCAATGTCCTTTATCTCCGCGGCAATCCGCGGCAGCACCCCTTATAAAAACCTTTCGCGCAGCCTGAAAAACGGCAGGTCGTTCTGCGTCACCGGACTTCCGACCGTCTGCAAGGCGAATCTGATTTTTACCCTTGTCTCTCAGCGGCACACGCCTGCGCTGTGTATCGCCGCCGACGAGAGAGAGGCGCAGATTCTCTGCAACGACCTCTCCTCTATGGGACTGCGCGCCTATTTTTATCCCGTCAGGGACTACAATTTTCTCGATTTTGAAAGCCGCTCGCATGAATATGAACACGAGCGGCTAAAGGTGCTTCTCAAGCTCCTCGACGGCGCATGCGACGTGGCGGTTGCCTGTCTGGATGCCGCCTGTCAGCTCACGGTGCCGCAGTCCGTTTTGCGCGACGCGGTGCTGGAGCTGGAGGAAGGAAAGGAGCTCCCGCTCGACCGCGCTGTCCGCGCCCTGACGCTCCTCGGCTACGAGCGCTTTGACGCGGTAGAGGGCAGCGGTCAGTTTTCGCTGCGCGGCGGTATTCTCGATTTCTTCATGCCCGACGCGGAGCACCCTGTCCGAGCGGAATTCTGGGGCGATGAAATCTCGGATCTGAGCTATTTTGACCTCGACACCCAGCGCCGCTTCAAAAAGGCAGGCAAGGTGCGCCTGACCCCTTCGGCGGAGCTGGTCGTGGAGAACCGCGCGGAACTCGCGGACAAAATCGACGCGCTCGCCGGCAAGCTGCGCGGCAAATACGCCGCCAAAGCCAAGCAGAAGCTCTACACCGAGGCAGAGCAGCTGCGCTGCGGCGTGAACCTCTCGAATATTGACAAATTCATCGGGCAGATTTACGACAAGCCCGAAAGCCTCTTTGACTATTTCAGCCGCGACGCGCTGCTTTTCCTCTCGGAGTACAGCAACGTCCGCGAACGCGGCAAGGCGATGGACTTCCAGAACACCGAGCTGCTCAAACAGGGCTTTGAGGACGGCTTTCTCTGCAAGGGCTGCGACCGCTTCACCCTGACGCTTGCCGAGAGCATGGATTTGCTGCAGGCGCACGGCGTGCTGCTGCTCGAAGGCTTCGTCCACGGCAGCATTGAGCTGCGGCTCGACGACATCTTTTCCTTCAGCGTCAAGCAGCTTTCCCAGTGGACGGGCGCTTACAGCCAGCTTGCCGAGGACCTGCGCGGCATGCTGACCTTCCGGACCGCCGGCGTGATTCTTGCCGGCAACGAAAAGAGCGCGAAAAACCTCTGTCAGAACCTTAAAGACGACGGCTTTGCCGCCGACTATGCCGATTCGCTGGAACAGGCAATGCCCGGCACGGTCACGGTCATGCCCGGCGCCCTGAGCGCGGGCTTTGAGCTGCCGTCTGAGAAATTCTTCCTGCTCTCCTACGGCATGAATACGGCGCGTCCCGAGAAAAAGCGCCGCCGCAAGAAAAAGGACGGTCAGGAAATCTACAGCCTCGCGGAGCTGACCGCCGGCGATTACGTGGTGCACAGCGTCCACGGCATCGGCGTTTTCAGTGGTATCCGCAAGATTGACACCCACGGTATCATCAAGGATTACATCAAAATCGACTATGCCAAGGGTGACGTGCTCTATGTGCCCGTCACCCAGCTGGACATGGTTGCCAAATACATCGGACCGCACGAGGATTCGCGCGTCAAGCTGAGCCGTCTCGGCTCCGGCGACTGGCAGAGAGCGAAGGCAAAGGTCAAATCCTCGGTCAAGGATATCGCCAAGCAGCTCATCGCGCTCTATTCCGCGCGCATGAAGGTCAAGGGCTACGCCTTTTCCGGCGACAGCGAGTGGCAGCACGACTTTGAAGCCTCCTTTGAGTACGAGGAAACGCCCGACCAGCTTGCCTGTATCCGCGAAATCAAGCGCGACATGGAACGCGCGGTTCCCATGGACAGACTGCTCTGCGGCGACGTCGGCTTCGGCAAGACGGAGGTTGCCCTGAGAGCCGCCTTCAAATGCGTGGCGGATTCCAAGCAGTGCGCCCTGCTCTGCCCGACGACGATTCTCGCGTGGCAGCATTACCAGACCGTCACGCGCCGATTTGACGGCTACCCGATTCGCGTGGAGCTGCTCTCGCGCTTCCGTACCCCCAAGCAGCAGAAGGATATTTTGGAACGTCTCAAACGCGGCGAGGTCGATATGGTCGTCGGTACCCACCGTCTGGTGCAGAAGGACGTGGTGTTCCGTGACCTTGGTCTCGCGATTATCGACGAGGAGCAGCGCTTCGGCGTGGCGCAGAAGGAGCGCTTCAAGGAGCTTGTCAAGCACGTCGACGTGCTGACCTTATCGGCAACCCCGATTCCGCGCACCCTCAACATGGCGATGAGCGGTCTGCGCGATATGAGCGTCATTGAGGAAGCGCCCGTCAACCGTCAGCCGGTGCAGACCTACGTGCTGGAGCACGACGACGCGGTGATTCATGAAGCCATCCGGCGTGAGCTGCGCCGCGGCGGTCAGGTCTTTTACCTGCACAACAGCGTCGATTCCATTGAGCGCTGCGCCGCCGCCTTGCAGGAGGCGATTCCCGACGCGCGGATTGCCGTCGGTCACGGCAAGATGAAGGAAAACGAGCTCAGCGAGGTATGGCGCGCTATGCTCGAACAGGAGACGGATATCCTTGTCTGCACCACCATTATCGAAACCGGCGTGGATTTGCCCAACGCCAACACCCTGATTATCGAAAACGCCGACCGCATGGGACTTTCCCAGCTTCACCAGCTGCGCGGACGCGTCGGCAGAAGCGCCCGGCGCGCCTACGCCTACTTCACCTTCCGCAAAAACAAGGTGCTCACCGAAATGCAGCAGAAGCGCCTTGCCGCTATCCGCGAATATACGGAATTCGGCAGCGGCTACAAGATTGCCATGCGCGATTTGGAGCTGCGCGGCGCCGGCAACATCATGGGCGGTCAGCAGCACGGCCACATGGAGAGCGTCGGCTACGACATGTACCTCAAGCTGCTCGGCGAGGCGGTCAGCGAGGAACGCGGCGAGATTAAAAAGGACAACGACCTCGATTGCCTGATTGACATTTCCGTTGACGCGCATATTCCGGAGGAGTATATCGAGAGCCTCACCCTGCGGCTCGACGCCTACCGGCGCATTGCGGATATCCGCAGCGTGGAGGACGCCGACGACGTGCGCGACGAGCTGCGCGACCGCTACGGCAAGGTGCCGCCGTCGGTGCGCGGACTCATTGAAATCGCCCTGGTCCGCAACCGCGCCCACGCCATGGGCGTGTATGAAATCCGCCAGAATGACAGCAATCTCCTGCTCTACGTCAAGGAACTCAAATCGCCGGCGACCGCGGATTTGCTCATTGCCGTCGGCGGAAAGGCACAGCTCAACGCCGGCGCAAAGCCTTATCTGACGGTCAAATGCCCTCCGGGAACGGATTCCGTGAGCATGCTCAAACAGATTTTCGGTATCAGCAGGCGGAAAAAATAAAAATTTGCACAAATTTTTAATTAAATATTTACATTGCCGGAAAAATTGTGTATACTTGTAAGGTACGTACCCATGTTCCAATCATAAAACTGGGTCAAATTAGTATAAGGACGGTATAAAAACATGAAACAGGCAGTTAAAATCGGTTCACTGCTGCTGGCAGTCATGATGGTGTTTACTGCAGTATTCGCCTCCGGCTGCAGCCTTCAAAAGCAGTGGTCCTACAAAACCGGCGACAAGGAGCTGGCTATCGGCGTATATATCTACAACCTCGACGTTGCCTTCCAGCAGGCGCAGAGCTATGCGAAGAAGCTCGACGACTACGACGGCACCAACGACAAGTGGTTCGACCTTGAAATCACCGACGACGACGGCAATAAGGCGGTTGCCCGTCAGTGGATCAAGGATAAGGCGCAGGAGCTGACCCTCACCGCTTTGGCAGTTGAAAAGGCGCTCAAGGACGAGGGCGCTACCGTGGATTCCGCGACCCTGCAGTCAGCGGACGAGCAGGCAAAGACCAACTGGAACGTCGGTCCCTATGCCAACATGGGCTATGTGATGCCCATGAGCAAGGAGCTGGAGCCCCACGGCGTTTCCTTTGACAGCTACAAGTACGCTGCCTTTGAGGTGCCCGCCATGGAGCAGGTGCTCTTCAACGCGCTCTACGAAAAGGGCGGCTCCCAGGAGGTTTCCGACGCTGACCTCGAAAAGTACTTTGACGAGAACTATATCGACTACAGCTACATGTCCGCCAACCTCTATGAGTCCACCACCGACGAAGCCGGTCAGTCCTCCAACGTCGCGCTTTCCGACGACGCTGTCAAGAAGATTACCGACAAGTTTGACGGCATGGTCAAGGAGCTCAACAGCGGCAAGGCGTTTGACGACGTTTCCAAGGCTTACACCGAGTCGGAGGGTCTCGACAGCGATCCTTCCATCAGCAACACCGAGCTGCTGGAGAAATTCTCCGCAGGCGACGAGCTCAAGGCGGAGCTTGAAAAGCTCGACAGCGGCAAGGCGGCTACCGTCAAGGTAGGCGAGGGCGACAGCGCCATGATTTACCTGGTGTACAAGAAGGACGCCAAGGCAATTGCCAAGGATTATCTCGAGAGCGCTTCCAACCGCTCCGAGGTGCTGAGCAACATGAAAAACAAGGACTTCCAGAGCTATATCAAAGACCTGATTAAAGAACTCAAATACGAAAAGAACGCGGCTGTTGACGGCTACGATCCCAAGATGTTCTTCGTAGCAGAGAAGCCCACCACGACCGCTGAAAGCAGCGGATCCGAGGGCAGCGACAGCTCCGCGTCTGAGGGGTAAGCGCCTCGATATAAGGAGGATTGCATGACGAAAATCAGATTCATTGCAGCCATTTCCGCGGTGCTGATGGCGCTGAGCGTTTTCAGCTTTACCGCGTATGCCGAGCAGGAACAGCAGGAACAGCCGGCGCCTACCGAGCAGCAGGGCGGCGGAGAAAATCCCGAACCGGTTGCCACCGAGGAGCCCTATGTTCCGGACGATCCGGTCGTCACCGAGGAGCCTTATGTGCCCGATTATACGGAAGCTCCCTACGAGCCGGTCTACACCGACCCCGTAACGCCGCAGGACGGCGGCAGTG
Source organism: uncultured Clostridia bacterium (assembly GCA_947170465.1). Classification (GTDB taxonomy): domain Bacteria; phylum Bacillota; class Clostridia; order Oscillospirales; family Acutalibacteraceae; genus Ruminococcoides. Next base: position 62,581 of record CAMVTS010000003.1, on the reverse strand, counting down.
ACGACGGCGGCAATACCAACAACAACTACTACGACAGCGAGGGCAATGCTGTGTCCAATCCGCAGGAAATCTACGTCGGCGGCGGTCAGAGCTATGTGCCTCCCAAGAATATCGCGCCTTCCGCGGCGCTCTACGACACCGACAGCAAGAAGATTGACGACAAGGAGCTTTCCAAAAACGACTGGGGCGACATTGCCGCTAAGCTCAAAAACGCCGGTACCGTGGAGGACGACGGCAGCGGCGACTTCTCCTTCATTCAGAACAACACCGCCAGGGAGGACAATGGTCACTGGATTATCATTGCCGGCGGCGCTTGTGTAGCGCTGAGTCTCGCGGGCTTTATCTACCTGATTGCTTCGGCAATTTCGCGCAGAAAGAAGTTCAAGACCGAGACTGCGGCAGCTCCGCAGGGAGACTATTACGCGCCCAATGATTACGGCGACGGCTTCAAGGCAAACGACAAGCCCAAGTCAAACGGCGGCAGAAGATATAAGTAAAAATTAAACGGCTGATTCAGGCAAGCGCTGAATCAGCCGTTTTGATTTTTTATTGAAACAAACCCCAGTGCAGCTTTAACAGGTAGATGATGAAGATGTGCACCGGATAAATCGCGTAGAAGGCGTATTTGAGGAATTTTCCCTTGATGAAGCCGCGTTTGCCGTTGTAGAGGGACATTGGCAGGAAAGCGACCATGACAAACCGGGGATTGCCAATCAGGAAGGAAGTAAAAATCCGCAGAAATTCATTTTTTCTCGCGGCGTAAAGCACGACGATGAATGCCACACCGCCTATGCTGTAATCCACTTTGCCGTAATAGCCGGCAAGCATGATACCAATCAGCACCGGAATGGTCAGGACAGGATGCTTTTTCCGCAGGTGTTCCGCGGCACAGATTGCCAGATAACCCAGCAGGAGGGTGAAGAAGATATTTTGGGCACGCAGGTCAATCAGCTTGTTTGTGTGTTCCAGGTCATAGGGAATTTCCGAAATCAGCGCCATCACGCCCAGACTCACGCCGTAGCGCACCTTGCTGCGCGTATGCAGGTATCCCTCAATGAGCAGAAAGCAGAACAGCGGAAATGCCAGTCTGCCGATATCGCGCATGACGCGGTAGAGCGTCAGGGTATAGGTCTCGGTTTCAAAGAGAATGATACTGCGGTCAACCAGGTGCAAGCCGACATGGTCGATTATCATGGTCACCATGGCGAGCACCTTGAGCATGCTGCCGCTGAACACCTTCATTTTATCGGGAAAAATCGAATATTGCCGTATCATTTCAGGTGAAAAATCCTTTCTGCGTTTTTGTACATCAGGTGCTGATAGTCGTCCTCGGAGAGCTGCTCCTTCAATTCGTGAAAGTATTGCTGATAGAGCGAACGCTCACCGATGGGGTTGTGCAGGAGTGTTTCCTCGCCGTCGATGGGATTGTCGGTGCCGAACAGCATTTTTTCGTTTCCCCAGCGGCGGATAGCTTCAAGGGTGGTGGCGACAGGTACCCAGGTGGTGTCGCCGTAGAGGTTGGGCAGCTTGCCGAGCAAATCGAGCGCCCGGCGGTTATCGGTGCCCAAATCCATGTGCACCATCACGAAATCAATTTCCGGATGGCGTTTGGCAGCGTTATAGAGGTGGTGCGACATGGCTTCCTCACAGCCGCCGGTGTGGGAGACCACCGGCAGGTTATATTCCGCGGCGAGCTTGTAAACCGGCTCCAGGCGTTCCTCGTCCGGCGCGACTCTGGCGTGGAAGGGGTGCAGCTTCAAGCCGAAAATCCGGGAGCGGTTCTCGTCAATCAGCCTGATAAATTCCCTGTCGGGCAGCTCGTTGCGAATCCGCATCCACGGCAGTACGCCGATTTTGTCGGGCGCGCAGGCAGTGGCTTCCAGCGTTCTGCGCAGCAGCTCGTTCTGCGGAACAGAAAACGCCGGCGGCACCGGCTTGCCCCGGTGGTCAGTCTCGGCGCCCTCGATATTGCTGACAAGCGAAAAGTCAATGCCGAAGCGTTCCATGGAGCGCAGCACCTGACCGACAGTCATATTGAAGTTGAGCAGTGTGCCGATATGGGCGTGTGTGTCGATTATCATGACTTCACCCCGTTCAGTCGCCGAACAGCGGTTCTTCCGCAGGCGCACTGAGCGCAAGCGAGAGCAAGCGCGGCGCGAAATAACGCTTGACGTCGTTATTGCCGCCGATGGTGTAGCGGAAGAGCACGTCCACGTCCAGGCCGTTCAGGCAGGCAATCTCGACGCTGTATTCCTTTTCACCGTCTTCCGTGAAGAAGGCGATATTGTCGGGCTCATACTCCTCCTCGGCAAGACCGAAGCTCTCGGCAATCGTTTTCAGCTCCTCGGCGGAAGCCGGCAGAGCGCGGTCAAGCCGCAGCAGAAGCGCGTTTTTTTCGTTCTCAAGCCAGCCGAAGGCGGGGGAGAGGTACTTCGCGGTGCCGACAATCTCGGCGCGGTGAAGCCGCGTGATGAGCTTGTCGGGGGCAATATCCGATGAAAACAAAATCAGCGGCCGCTCGTCGGAAAACGCTTCAAAATTAAAGCGGACAAGGGTGGCAAAATGACCGCGCTTGGGCGCAGCCGGAAGATTCGGTACACCGGAAGGGCTGACGATGGTGGGAATCAGCGCGGCGTTCAGGCTGCCGCGGTTTTTGGCGGCGGTCAGCACATAGCCGAGCTTCGCCAGCTGGCGCTCGTTGCCCTTTTTCAGCGCGTAGTACAAGCGGAACGCGTCGGCGCTTTCGGTTTTCAGCGCTGTTTCCAGCTGGGCGAGGGTCTCGGTGTAGTCGGAATCCGCCAGGCTGATTTTGCCGGGCTGGAAGATGTAGAGCAAATCCTGCGCGCGGTCGAGTCCTTTGTTGACCGCCGTTTTGAGGTAGAGAATGCCCGCTTCGGGATTTGCCTGACAGCCTACGCCTGCACAGAGCATGTTGCCGGCGAGACAGCATCCCTCTGCGTTGCCGGTTTCAGCCGCTTTTTTTGCCCAGTAGAGCGCGCCTTCGAAATTCTGTCCGTTTGCGCCGTGCATGTCCCACGGCAGTACCGGCACACCGGTCAGGGCGATTTGCGCCCAGTCGTTCCTGCTTTCCTGGCGGAAGCAGGTGTGCAGAAAGAGCCTGGCAATCGCCATCATTGCCTCATCGCTGCCCATCTGCGCCGCCTCGCGGTAGCACTCATAGGCGTTGTTGAAGTCGCCGCGCTCCTGCGCCGCCTTGCCTTCCTCTATCAGGGAAAGCGCCGGATCAAGTTTATCGTTGTTCATGAGGAAATACCTTCCTTTCTTATTTTGTCAGCAGCACCGTCTGCGTTGACAAAATGATAATATTATGATAAAATATTGATAAAATAACTATGGGAGATGAAATGCAATGCTGAACATCAGACCTGTATCGGATTTACGCAATAAATATCCTGAGATTGAACAGCTTGTTCTCGGTGGTGAGGAAGTTTATCTCACAAAAAACGGCTATGGCACCATGGTCGTTATGAGCATCGAACAGTACAGCAAGCTGAAAGACGCGCTCGACATGAAGCTGGACGAAGCTGACTATCAGGCAGAAAACACCTCCAAACGTCTCACGCATGATGAGGTGTTTCATAAGCTGAGAGGTCGTACAAATGGATAACAGCATGTATCAGCTGAGATATTTGCCGATTTTTTATGAGGATATGGCAAAAATCGTAGATTATATATCCAAGGACTTATACTAATACCTAATAAAAAGTAGCCAATCTTTGCGGTCTATTTTCCACAATACTGCGTTGTCGTCCTTGCAAGGCGCCAGCCTTGCTGCGTCCTTCGCCTTGTCTTGCGAAAAATATCCTCGCAAAATATAAGTCTACTTTCTATCAGGAATTAGTATTACAGAATCCGACGGCGGCTGTGAAACTGATTGATTTGACTGAACAAGCCATTCTCGCGCGCTTGAATAATCCGCTTTCCTTTCAGCCAATCCATTCTGAAAGAGAGCGCAAATCTCCGTATTATCGGATTAACGTCAACAGTTACGCGGTTTTTTATGTTGTCATTGATGATGTGATGGAAGTCAGACGATTTCTGTACAGCAAAAGAGATATACAATCTATCATTTAACATGTTGGAACATCAGATATTTATCCAGGTTTTCCTGCGGTCACGCAAGACATGCCAATAATCATTATAGGTATAATCGTTATTATTCTGATACGAAAAGCAACTGCAATATCCGAATGATGAAACCCTTCTGTTTTCATCATTCCCGTTGTCTCAACAGAATTAAGCAGACGAAACATGTCAACAGTATAGAAAACATCATAGTTGTTTTTCAGCAACCAGTTTCGTCCAGCCATTGACATCAGCTTCTGAAATAATCTCAAATCCGTTTTTCTTCCAGAAATGAGTTGATTGCGGATTTCCTTTATCTATTGCCAGCCGAACAGCCTTTTTTCCAATCGACCTCAAATAATCTATAACTTCGCTGATTATAGCTGTTCCTATCTGATTTCCTTGATATATCGGATTCATCATAAAGAATCCAATATACGCAATATCTGCATTTGGATATCCGTCAATCAGATCCATGACTGCCACTAATGCTTTATCTTCGTAGAACCCCACATAATACTTATCAGACATTGAGATGTTCGGTGGCGTAATATGCAAATCATTAAGAACCTGTTCTATAGTGGGCTTTGCCTCACAGTATCGATAAAACTGTCCATTGCCACAACATAGATTCAAAATGTTTTCAGCATCCGAATCTCCCATTTTGCGCACTTCATATTCTTTGCTAAATTCCAGGACGTTTATCATCAGATTTCCTCACGTAATCCATATTAGATCAAATCATTCATACTATTTCAAATAGCCATCATTCTTCGGCTCGTACGGCACTGAAATGAAATCCTTCTTTTGGTGGTACAAGCAGCATACCGTTTCAATATGTTCCGTGTGAGGGAACATGTCTACCGGCTGGATTTTGCGGACGCGGTAGGCGCTGTTTTTTGTCAGAAAGCGCAAATCGCGCGCCAGGGTTTCGGGGTTGCAGCTGATGTAGACGACGGTTTTGGGAGACATTTTTATCAGCGAGCGCAGGAACTGCTCGCTGCTGCCGGCTCTTGGCGGATCCATGAACACCACGTCCGGGCGCTCATTCTCCTCGGCGGCGGCCTCCATAAACTCGCCGGCGTCGCCCTTGAAAAAGCGGATATTGCTGAGCTTGTTGGTCTTGGCGTTGATGATCGCGTCGCGCACCGCGTCGCCGTTGAGCTCCACGCCGACGACCCTGCCTGCGCCGCGCTTGGCGGCAACAATGCCAATCGTGCCGATACCGCAGTACGCGTCGAGCACGGTTTCGTCGCCCTTGAGACCGGCAAATTCCATCGCCTTGTTGTAGAGCACCTCGGTCTGCACCGGATTGATCTGGTAAAAGCTCTTCGGCGAAATCCGAAAACGGCAGCCGCAGAGAATATCTTCAATGTAGCCCTTGCCGTAGAGCACGTTCTGACGGTCGCCGAGGACAAGGTTGGTGTTGTAGTGGTTGATATTCTGGACAATCGTGGTGATTTCCGGAAACTTCGCGCGAATCGCCTTGACAAAATTGTTTTTGGAAGGGAACACCGGCGTGCCGGTGACCAGCACCAGCATGACTTCATTTGTCGCAAAGCCGCGGCGCACCAGAATATGCCGCAGAAAGCCCTTGCCGGCGTCCTCGTTGTAGGTCGTCATCTTGAAGGACGGCATGAGCTTGCGCACGCCGACAATAATCCTGTCGGCTACCTCGTCCTCAATCATGCAGCTGTCAATGCCGACGACGTGGTGCGTGCCGGACTGGTACACGCCGGAGATAATCTTGCCGGAGCGGTTGGTGTAGAACGCCGCCTGCACCTTGTTGCGGTAGTGGCAGGGCTTGTCCATGCCGATAATCGGCGCCGCCTTGCCAAAGCCGTGCAGCAGCTTTTCCACGCGGTGCTGCTTGAAGGCGAGCTGCGACGGATAGTCGGTGTCGAGCTGACAGCCGCCGCATTTCTTGTAGACGGGACAGCGCTGTGGTTTTGCAGTCATGATATCACCTGTTGTGTAAATGATTATGATATATCCATTTTATTTTACCATCATAAGAGATAAAATACAAGGCGGTTTTTGAGGGAATCTGTCGTGAATTCTGAAAACTTGCCGACGCGCTTGACAAATCCCGAAAAAAAGCATATACTGCTATCAGTAAACAGCAAAGGCGCTGTAGGAATTGTCCTGCAGCGCCGTTTTTTTGACCTTACAAAATTTATTCACGGGAGAGAAAGATTATGTCAAAGGTACCCGAAATGTTCGGCTGCATGGTGTTCAACGACAAGAAAATGCAGGAGAGACTGCCTAAATCCACCTACAAGGCGCTCAAAAAGACCATTCAGGACGGCGAGCCGCTGGATATTAGCGTGGCGAACGTCGTGGCGAGCGCCATGAAGGACTGGGCGATTGAGATGGGCTGCACCCACTACACCCACTGGTTCCAGCCGATGACCGGCGTAACCGCCGAGAAGCACGACAGCTTTATCCAGCCCAACGGCGACGGCGTGATTATGGAATTCTCCGGCAAGGAGCTCATCAAGGGCGAGCCGGACGCTTCCTCCTTCCCGTCAGGCGGTATCCGCGCCACCTTTGAAGCCAGAGGTTACACCACCTGGGACCCGACCTCTCCGGCGTTCGTCAGAGACGGCTCCCTCTATATTCCGACCGCGTTCTGTTCCTACACCGGCGAGGTGCTCGACAAAAAGACGCCCCTGCTCCGTTCCATGGAGCGACTGAGCGCCGAGGCGGTCAGGATTCTCCACCTGCTGGGCAAAACCGACGTGACGCGCGTCATCACCACCGTCGGCCCCGAGCAGGAGTACTTTCTCATTGACAAGGCGCTCTATGACCGGCGCGAGGATTTGAAGCTCACCGGCAGAACCCTGTTCGGCGCGAAGGCGCCCAAGGGTCAGGAGCTGGATGACCACTATTTCGGCTCTATCAAGACCAGGGTCGCCGCCTATATGAAGGAGCTGGACGAGGAGCTGTGGAAGCTCGGTGTTCTCGCCAAGACCAAGCACAACGAGGTAGCGCCCTCCCAGCATGAGCTCGCGCCGATTTTCACCACCTCCAACATCGCGACCGACCACAACGAGCTGACCATGGAAATCATGCAGAAAACCGCCGAACGCCACGGCTTGGTGTGCCTGCTTCACGAGAAGCCCTTTGCCGGCGTGAACGGTTCCGGCAAGCACAACAACTGGTCGCTTTCCACCAATACCGGCGAAAACCTGTTAAGCCCCGGCAAGCGTCCCGAGGAAAACACCCAGTTCCTGCTGTTCCTCGCGGCTGTCGTCAAGGCGGTGCACGAGTACCAGGATTTGCTCCGCATCACCGTCGCGACCGCCGGCAACGACCACCGCTTAGGTGCGAACGAAGCGCCGCCGGCGATTATCTCCATGTATCTCGGCGACGATCTCGGCAAGCTGGTGCAGTCCATCATCGACGGCGAGGAATACGTCAGCCACGGCAAGGAGCGCATGCAGACCGGCGTTGACGTGCTTGCGGATTTCAAGAAGGACACCTCTGACCGCAACCGTACCTCTCCCTTTGCCTTCACCGGCAACAAGTTTGAGTTTCGCGCCCTCGGCTCCGCGCTGAATATCGGCTGTCCCAACTACATGCTCAACACCATGGTCGCCGAGGAGCTCGGTCAGTTCTACGAGGCGCTCAAGGACGCGGAGGATATCGAAACCGCTGTCAGAAAGCTGATCCGCAAGACCTTCATCGACCACCAGGCGATTATCTTCAACGGCGACAACTACGCCGACGAGTGGGTGGAGGAAGCCAAAAAGCGCGGTCTCCTCAACCTCAAATCCGTTCCCGAAGCCTACGCGCACTTCATGGATCAGAAGAACGTTGACCTCTTTGTCAAGAACAACATCGTCACCGAAGCCGAGTATCGCGCGCGCTGCGAAATTGAACTGGAAACCTACTGCAAGCAGATTAACATCGAGGCGCTCACCATGATTGACATGGCGCGCAAGGATATCACCCCGGCAGTCTCCGCCTTTGTGCGCGAGCTGACCGACACCGCGCTCGCCAAAAAAGCGCTTTCCGCGGCGATTCCGACCTCTGTGGAGGAAAACCTGATTATGAGTCTCTCCAACAAGCTCGTCTGCTTCGTCAACAAGACCGCCGAGCTGGAGGACGCCGTGATCAAGGCGAACGATTATGCCGGCGACAACCTCGCTCACGCCGCGTATTTCCGCGAGAACGTATTCGCTAAAATGCAGGAGCTGCGCGCTGTCGGCGATTCCATGGAAACCGAAACCGCCACCAAATACTGGCCGTTCCCAACCTACACCGATTTGCTATTCAGCGTTTAAAATAGAAAGAAACAGAGGGCTTGACGTTTTGTCAAGCCCTTGTTTTGACATGACAAATTTTGACAAAATGGTTTTTATTCAAAAAACATCTTGAAATCGCTGTCAAAATGTTGTATAGTAATAAGGTATAAATCATATAATCCGTTATTATGCGCTATTTTATCATTTGCAAAGGTTGATTCGATGGAAGAAAAAAATGAAGTCATTATTTCCGCAAAGTTAATTGTAGAGGTTATTCGCAAGAATTTGATTTTTATCCTTATTGCTGCGGTTGTGTTCGGCTCGTCAGCGTTTATCTATAACAAATTTTTTGTCGCCAAGCGTTATACGACGACCTTTTCCGTTTACGTTGAGACAAAAATAGACGCGATTGATCCGAACACCATCAACAATATCGCCAGCCTGATCAATATGCAGAACTACGCGACCAAGCTGGTAGATACGTATATCCGTCTGCTCGACACCTCCACCTGCTATAAGCGGCTGTCAGCAGCGCTTAATGGCGAGTACTCTCCGGATTCGCTCAAAAAAATGATTACCTACACCACCGACGAAAAAACGCAGGTGTTCGACATCAATGTGACTGCCGGTTCTCCGGAGGATGCGCTCGAGATTGCACAATGCTATTGCACCGTGGCGCCTCAGGTGATTTCAGACCTCAACGCCAATACCACACTGAAGGTTGCCGATGAGCCGGAGCTTCCGGTCAATCCGGTTTATCCGCAGGCAGGCCGTGCCGCCATTCTGGCTGCGCTGATTGGCGTCGTGCTGATGCTGATTGTGTCGTTTGTCCGCCATTTCATGGATAAGAACATCCGCTACAACGATGAAATGACGGAGATTTACGGAATACCGATTCTGGCGGCGATTCCGAACTTTGACCGTTACCTCGGTCAGAAGAGCACCGCGCAGAAAAACGCGGCGCAAAAAAGCAGTGAAAGCAAGTCATCCTGAAAGTGAAGGCAGATATTATGGCTAAAAGAACCCAAAAACCAAGAGAGAAAAGACCGGAGAACCCGATAGATCTTGAAACCATCGCGTTCCAGATTCGCGAATCCTATAAAACGGCGCGCGCCAACATCGTCTACTCCATCATTAAGAAGGGCTGCAAGAAGATTGTGTTCACCAGCAGCAGCAAGGGCGAGGGCAAGACCGTTACCTCGGTCAACGTTGCCATCGCGCTGGCGCAGCAGGTCAATACCCGCGTGCTGATTATCGACTGCGACCTGCGCCGTCCGCAGCTTCACAACGCGCTCAATATCGACGCGGCTCCCGGTCTGACCAACTTCCTCAACGGTGAGGTGACGCAGGAGGAGATTATCCGCTCTACCAAGGTTGACAACCTCAAGGCGGTTACCTACGGCGCTATTCCGCCCAACCCGTCGGAGCTGATGGCGAGCGGCAGCATGAAGGACTTCATCAAGAGCGTTGAAAACGATTTTGATTTCATCATCTTTGACACGCCGCCTATCGGCGTTGTCATCGACTCGATTCCGATTATCAAGAGCGCCGACGGCGTTGTTATCGTCATTAAAAATGACGTTACCACTTATCCTGACCTCAAAAAGATTATTGGTATTATCAACCGCAACGGTGGTAAGATTCTCGGCACCATCATCAACAGTATCGATACCACCCACACCAGAAAATTCGGCAGGAAGTATTACTATAAATACGATTACAAATACGGTTACGGCTATTATTAAACAGCTTCTGTAGTATGAGATGCGGAGGGATTTTGTGACTACAAGGACTGTAGACGGCGTAGAGTACCGGTATGAGGAAAAACGCGTCTATAGCTTTGTCAAGCGTGTGTTTGACCTCGTTGTATCGCTGCTGTTTCTTGTCCTCTTTTTCTGGGTATTTCTGGCGATAGCGATTGCGATTAAAGTGGATGACGGCGGTCCTGTGTTTTACGTGAACGACAGAGTCGGACGTTTTGGCAGAAAATTCCGGTTCTATAAGTTCCGGAGTATGCAAACAGACGCCGAATCCCTGATAAAGGATTTAGAAAAATTAAATGAACAGAGCGGCAATCTGTTCAAGATTAAAGACGATCCCCGGATTACGCGGGTCGGCAGATTCCTCAGGCGCACCAGCCTGGATGAGCTGCCGCAGCTATTCAATATTTTCAAGGGTGACATCAGCTTTGTCGGACCGCGTTCACCGCTTCCCCGCGAAGTGGCAAATTATTCCCCGAAGGCAATGCAGCGGCTTTCCATTATCGGCGGACTGACCTGCTACTGGCAAATCAGCGGACGAAGCAAGATTGACTTTGACGGCATGCTGGCGCTTGATGAACGCTATATCCGCGAACGCGGTATTCTGACGGATTTGAAAATTCTGTTAAAGACCATTCCGGCTGTCATCAGGGGAGACGGCGCGTATTAATTTTGATATTCTTTCAGTAGGGTTTGGTCTTGACCAAACCCTGCATTTGTTTTGTATGAGCGGCGATTCACCGCAATGCCGCATGAAAAATTGCCGCTATACTTGCAATCACGCAAAAAATAGTGTATGATATAGAATGACAAATCATATCATGCGGTATTTACCGTAATTTTGACATCAATGAGGATTTGATAATATGAAAGGTATTATTCTCGCAGGCGGCTCCGGCACGCGCCTGTATCCGCTGACAAAGGTGACTTCCAAGCAACTGCTGCCGGTTTATGACAAGCCGATGATTTACTATCCCATGTCGGTGCTCATGAGCGCCGGTATCCGCGAGATTCTGATTATCTCCACGCCGCAGGATACGCCGCGCTTTGAGGAGCTGCTCGGCGACGGTCATCAGTTTGGTCTGCACCTGACCTATGCCGTTCAGCCCTCTCCCGACGGACTGGCGCAGGCGTTCATCATCGGCGCGGATTTCATCGGCGGCGACTGCGTTGCCATGGTGCTCGGCGACAACATTTTTGCCGGACACGGTCTCAAAAAGCGCCTGAAAGCCGCGGTTGAAAACGCGACAAGCGGCGAGGGCGCCACGGTATTCGGCTACTATGTCGACGATCCGGAGCGCTTCGGCATTGTGGAGTTTGACAAGGACGGCAAGGCTGTCTCCATCGAGGAAAAGCCCGAAAAGCCGAAGTCCAACTACTGCGTGACGGGCTTATACTTCTACGACAACAAGGTCGTGGACTATGCCAAAAACCTCATGCCCTCCGCCAGAGGAGAGCTGGAAATCACCGACCTCAACCGCATTTACCTCGAGAATAACGCCCTCAACGTGGAGCTGCTCGGTCAGGGCTTCACATGGCTTGATACCGGCACCCACGAGAGCCTGGTCGACGCGACCAACTACGTCAAGACCATGGAGGATCACCAGCACCGCAAGATAGCCTGCCTGGAGGAAATCGCCTACCTCAACGGCTGGATTTCCAGGGAGGACGTCCTCGCCGTGTATGAGGAGCTCAAAAAGAACCAGTACGGTCAGTATCTCAAGGACGTGCTGGACGGAAAATATATCGACGCGTAAGGAGAACACTATGACTATTATCGTTACAGGCGGCGCCGGCTTTATCGGCTCCAACTTCGTCTTTCACATGCTCGGCAAATATCCGGACTACCGGATTATCTGCCTGGATTGCCTGACCTACGCCGGCAATCTCTCCACCCTGGCTCCCGTGATGGACAACCCGAATTTCCGCTTTGTCAAGGAGAGCATTACCGACAGAGAGGCGGTATACAAGCTCTTTGAGGAGGAGCATCCCGATATTGTCGTCAACTTCGCCGCGGAAAGCCATGTTGACCGCTCTATCGAGAACCCCGAAATCTTCCTCACTACCAACATTCTCGGCACCCAGGTATTGATGGACGCCTGCCGCAAGTACGGTATTCAGCGCTATCACCAGGTTTCCACCGACGAGGTTTACGGTGATTTGCCGCTTGACAGACCCGACCTCTTCTTCACCGAGGAAACCCCGATTCACACCAGCAGCCCGTATTCCTCCTCGAAGGCAGGCGCGGATTTGCTCGTGCTGGCTTATCACAGAACCTACGGTCTGCCCGTCACCATCAGCCGCTGCTCCAACAACTACGGCCCCTATCACTTTCCTGAGAAGCTGATTCCGCTGATGATTGCCAACGCGCTTGCCGACAAGCCGCTGCCGGTCTACGGCAAGGGCGAGAACGTCCGCGACTGGCTGTATGTCGAGGATCACTGCAAGGCGATTGACTTGATTATCCACAAGGGCAGAGTCGGCGAGGTCTACAACGTCGGCGGCCATAACGAGATGGCGAATATCGACATCGTCAAGCTCATCTGCAAGGAGCTTCATAAGCCCGAGAGTCTGATTACCTACGTTACCGACAGAAAGGGTCACGATCTGCGCTACGCGATCGACCCGACCAAGATTCACAACGAATTAGGCTGGCTGCCCGAAACCAAGTTTGAGGACGGTATCAAAAAGACCATTCAGTGGTATCTCGACAACAAGGACTGGTGGGAAGAAATCATCAGCGGCGAGTACCAGAATTACTACGAGAAAATGTACGGTAACCGATAATGAAGATATTTGTTACCGGCGTCGGCGGTCAGCTCGGCTATGATGTGATGTACGAGCTGAGGCGACGCGGACATGAAGCAATCGGCGCGGATATTGCCGGAAGCGCCGACGTACAAGACGTACAATTGGATATTACCGATGAAGCCGCTGTCGGACGAATCCTGCAGGAGATTTCGCCCGATGCGGTGATTCACTGTGCCGCGTGGACGGCGGTCGACGCCGCCGAGGACGCGGAAAATAAAGAAAAGGTCTGTGCCGTCAATGTGACCGGCACGAAAAATCTTGCCGAAGCCTGCCGGGAGATTGGCTGCAAGATGATGTATATCAGCACCGACTATGTGTTTAACGGACAGGGAGAAGAACCCTGGAAGCCGGACTGCCGGGACTTTGCACCCCTGAATTATTACGGTCAGACGAAGCTCTGGGGCGAACAGGCGGTTGCCGCCGCGCTTGACAACTACTTTATCGTCCGTATCGCGTGGGTGTTCGGTCTCAACGGCAAGAACTTCATCAAAACCATGCTCAGCGTTGGCAAAAAGTACGATACCGTCAGGGTGGTCTGCGACCAGATTGGCACGCCGACTTATACCTTTGATTTGGCGCGTCTGCTGGCGGATATGATAGAAACGGAGAAGTACGGCTGCTATCATGCCACCAACGAAGGCGGTTATATCAGCTGGTACGACTTCTGCCGCGAATTTTACCGTCAGGCAGGCATGACGACGCAGGTGCTCCCGGTTACCACCGCCGAGTACGGTCTGAGCAAGGCGGCGCGTCCGTTCAACAGCCGGCTGGACAAGAGCAAACTGACAGAAATGGGATTTACACCGCTGCCCGACTGGAGGGACGCGGTGAAGCGATATTTAACGGAGTTAGAGAGAATTGGGTAATTTTAATTTTATCAAAACAGGCATTGAGGGTGTGGTGATTGTCGAAACCATGGCGTTCGGCGACAACCGCGGCTATTTTATGGAGACCTATCAGGAGGAAAAGTTCGCCGCCGGCGGCATTACCGCCAAGTTTATCCAGGACAACCAGTCCAAATCGACCAGAGGCGTGCTGCGCGGTCTCCATTTTCAGAAGAATTTTCCGCAGGCAAAGCTTGTCCGCGTGATTTCCGGCGAGGTCTATGACGTCGCCGTTGATTTGCGTAAGGACAGCCCAACCTTCGGCAAGTACGTCGGCGCGCTCTTGTCAGCGGCAAATAAAAGACAGTTTTTCATTCCCAAGGGCTTTGCCCACGGATTTCTGGTGCTCTCGGAGGAAGCGGAGTTCGTCTATAAGTGCGATGACTTCTATCATCCGGAGGACGAGGGCGGACTGATGTGGAACGACCCGGCGGTCAGCATCGAATGGCCGGAGGTCGTCAGAAACGGAAGCGGTTCCTATCAGATGATAGACGGCACTCCCCTGAACCTGAGCGCAAAGGATTTGGCGCAGCCGTCGCTTGAGGAAGCGTTTACATTCTGAGTCTGCGGAGGTCAGTGCCTTGAATCAGCAAAAAATCCGGGTAATGCACGTTGCCCAGTCCGCCGGCGGCGTGGAGCAATATCTGGTGAGCCTTTTGAAATATATGAATCGCGACCGGTTTGATAACATTCTGGTATGCTCGCAGGATTTTACGCCGTCGCGCTTTGACGGCATTGTCAGTCACTGCGAAGTAGTGCCAATGCAGCGCGAGGTCGGCAGAAAGGACGCGAAGGCGGCGCGGACTGTCCGTAAGCTTATCCGGCAGTATCGTCCGGATATCGTCTATGCCCATTCCAGCAAAGCGGGCGCAATTATGCGCATGGCAAATGTAGGCGTGCGCAATATCTGCCTGTACAACCCCCACGGTTGGGCGTTCAATATGCACTGTTCGGCAAAAAAACAGCGGCTGTACCGTGCTGTCGAGCGCATGACCGCGCCGTTGTGCGACAGGATTATTTGCGTTTCCGAGGCGGAGCGCCAATCTGCCCTGGCCGCGCGTATCTGCCGCGACAGCAAGCTCAGCGTGATAGTCAACGGCGTGGACATTGCGAAGATTGACAGCCGTCCGGCTGCCTTCACGCGCGCGCAGCTGGGTATACCGGAGAAAGTGCCGGTCATCGGCATGGTCGGCAGGCTTTCCGGGCAGAAGGCGCCGGACGTGTTTTTGAAAATGGCAAAGCGCGTGCACGAACAGCGTCCGGACGCGCATTTTATCCTCGTCGGCGGCGGCGAGATGATTTCGGAGCTGCAAGGCTGGATAGCGAAGAACCGTATGCAGGCTTGCGTTCATATCACCGAATGGACAACAGAGCCGCTGCGCTATGCCGATTTGTTCGACGTCGCCGTGCTGCTCAGCCGGTGGGAGGGCTTTGGCTTGGTGCTGCCGGAATACATGCTGCTGCAAAAGCCGGTGGTCGCGACGAAGGTGGACGCAATTCCGACGATTATCCGCGACGGGCACAACGGCTTGCTCGTGCCGCCTGACAATCCCGAAGCGGCGGCGAAGGCAGTGCTGCGCCTGCTTGGCGACAGCAATTTGCGTGAGCGCCTGAAAGCACAGGCGGAGCGCGACGCGCGTGAGCAATATAATATCAAACGTGTTGCCGACGAGCACAGCCGGCTGTTTGAGCGGCTGGTAAAGAGCAAAAATATAAACCCTTCACCGGCAAAAGAGGAGAGACAATGAACAAGGATAACACGGTTTCCGTGGTACTTTGTCTGTATAACGGAGAGCGTTTCATCACAGAGCAGCTTGATTCACTGCGTTGTCAGAGCTATGGTGAAATTGAGGTTGTTGTGGCAGATGACGGTTCCACCGACAACGGCGTGGCGGTGATTGAGGCATATATCGCTTCCCACCGTCTGGAGACGTGGAAGGTGATTCGTAACAGGGAGAACAAGGGTTATGCCAAAAACTTTTTGGACACCTGCGGGGAAACCACCGGCAGCGTCATTTTTTTCAGCGACCAGGACGATATCTGGGAGCCTGACAAAATTGAGCGCATGATGGATGTGCTGCGCGAGCACCCGGAGCTTCAGGTGCTTTCTTCGGATTTGGCGCCATTTACAGTAGAAAAGGGCGCCGCCGAGCTCGACAGGGCGTATCTTGAAAAAATGAAAAACAACGGCGAGCTGGAGATATTTGGCACCGCCGACGCCTTTCATGTCGGACGTTCCGGCTGTACGATGTGTATACGCCGGCAGTTTTATGACGATATTATTTCGTACTGGCGCACAGGTTGGGGACATGACGAGTTTGTATGGAAAATGGCATGCGTTACACGCGGCTGCGGCGTGATACACATTGTCACCACACACCGCCGTATGCATAGCGGCAACGCGACCAATATCAAAGTCAGAACGCGTGACTGGCGTATCCGTCAGCTCGGAGAGATGACAGAATGTAACGCTTCGCTGCGCGCTTACGCGGTGAGCCGGAACGCCGGGGAAGAGGTGCTGCGAACGATTGACCGCTTCGGTGAATCGCTCGCGCTGCGCCGTAGGCTGCTCACCGGCCACAATCCCTTTATCTGGCTGTGCCTGTGGCGGCGGTATGCCGACTGCTATCCCCGCAGAAAGGGACTATATCTGGATCTTTATCTGTTCTTTTTCAAGACCAGTAAACGGAATTAATGAGGAGAGAAAAATGCGGTATTCACCTAAATATTTCAGGGATAACCTGCCTGAATACAAGAAAAAGGAAGCGTCCGTCGCGGTACGCTTTTTCTATCGTGAGGCGTCGTTTTATTTTTCGGCGCTGTTTTATAAAATGGGGCTGACGGCAAACCGTGTGTCTTTTTTAGGTACGATTCTGGCGTTTGCGGCGGCGGGACTTTTTTTATTTCCGTTCACCGGTTGCTGGATCGCCGGAACGGTGCTGTGCGTCCTCTGGATGATTATGGACTGTGCCGACGGCAACCTTGCCCGCGGTGTTGCCAAACAGCCGTACGGTGAATTTATCGACGCCTGCGGCAGTTACACAATTGTTGCGTTGGTTTTGCCGGCGGTTGGATTTGCGGCATATAACCACGGCAGCGTGTTTTTCAACGAAAGCCCGTGGATTATTCTGATTGGCGCACTGGGAGGTATAGCCGACGCGCTGGCACGTCTGTATTTCCAGAAATTTGCCAATGAAAAAATGCGCCGCGATGGTATTACCGACGGCAGCGAACAGCCTGAGGACGCGAAAATCTGGCGTATGAAGGCGATTTACACCCGCATGCAGGGCGAGATTGGTATTCCGGGTTTGATGCTTCCCTTCCTGCTGTTCGCCTCTATCTTTCGTTTTCTGGATATTTTTTCCATTTTCTATTTCCTGTTCTACGGAGCGAATTATCTGGTATCCTTCGCGATTCTGATTCACAAAACAAAGTGCCTGAAAAAATAACGGCGATTATCGGAGGAGAGTATGCGCAAGGTTTTGGTGCTGATGTCCACCTACAACGGTGAAAAATTTATCCGTGAACAGCTCGACAGCCTGTTTGCCCAGAAGGAAGTTGAGGCGTCGGTGCTGGTGCGCGATGACGGTTCCTCGGACAGTACCCTCGCTATCCTGGATGAATACAGGGTGAAATATCCGCTTGATTACTACACCGGAGACAATCTAAAGCCGGCACGGAGCTTTATGCACCTGCTTTTTCAGGCGCCGGACTGTGATTATTACGCATTTTGCGACCAGGACGACGTCTGGGACAGCGGCAAGCTTTCCGCGGCGGTAAAGGCGCTCAGCCGGACAGACAAACCGGCGATGTATTACTGCGCCATGACGTTGGTTGACGAGCACCTGAAGCCCATCGGCGCCTACTTCCGTCCTGAGTCCTTTACCCGTTCGCTGGCGGCTTCCTGCCTGTTCGGAGACGAAATTGCCGGATGTACCATGGTGTTCAACCGGGCGTTGATGCAGGAGGTGCGGCTGTATGAGCCGGATTACCTCACTATGCACGACGGCTGGGTGCACCGCGTTTGTCTGGCGGTTGGCGGCGAGGTTTATGCCGACAGCACGCCCTATATTCTTTACCGACAGCACGGCGGCAATGTGGTGGGCAAGCGTGACCGGTCGGCGTCTGAAAGGATTCGAAAACTTTTGCGCCGTGAAAAGCATTTCAGCCGGCTTGCCGGTGAGATGCTCAAGGGATACGGCGGCTGCATGAGGGAGGACGACTGCCGTCTGCTCGCTGCCTGCGCCGATTACCGCGGCGCCAAGGCTAAAAAAGTGATTCTTCAAACAGCGCGGCGACTGGAAGTTCCGAAAAAAAAGCAGAAGGAATTGAAAATTAAGCTGTACGCCGGCTCCTTTTGATAAAGCCGGCACAAAACATTAAGGTAACACCGCACAATTTGCGGCGCACGCCTTGCTTGAATATTGTTCCGTCATGTTGCCCAAAAAAGTCTCGGCAAGGCGTCAGCCTTACCTCGATTTTTTGTCCAACCTGACGAAAAATCTTACTACACAATCCGCACACCTAAATTATGCGGTATTGCCTTAAGGAGGAATGAGATGAGTTGGTTGGTTACCATTTTGTACGCCGCTTATCTTTATGTTTGTTTGGATCAGACCAAGGCGGAGCCGCTGCTGAACGGAAGGATTACGGTTACCTATATTTTTTCGGCGGTTTTGCTGGTGATTCTGTTCTTTTCTAACCGACTCATGGAACTGAAAATTACACGTCGGGATGGATTCGGCTATCTCATGTATGGTTCTTTGATGCTGTTGTTTATCTTCAACATGCTGCGTTCTACTTCGGATTTGCAGGTAGGCTTGCAGATGATAGCGTTTCTTTCTGTGTCGTTCCTGATGGCGGCGTTTGTGAGACGGAAGGACACCTTTGACCGGTTTGTATGGGTGAGCTTTTTGGTATCGGCAATCTATGTATTGGTGCAGTTCTTTAAGGCTGAATCGCCGTTTGAGGTTTACGCTAACCTCGGCTCCATTTTTTCCGAGGAGCGCTTCCGCATGGATTTCGGATTTACTCAGGTGAATTCCGCCGGAAGTATGGGTTCCTGTGTTTTGGTGCTCTCAATTTTTGTTTTTGCCTCCCTGATTCCGCGTATTTCCCGGATTTGGCTTCGGGTGTTGACCTTTGTAACGATTGCCGCTATGGATTTTTTTGTTCTGACGTTTTTGCTGGCAACCGGTTCGCGCAACTCGATTCTGTCATTTATCATCTGCCTGGTTGTCTTTTTATATTACCGCATCTCTGTCTCCAGCAAGATTACGCGGACTTTGCGGTTCTGGCTGAGGCTGCTGGTGCTGGTGACCTTTATACTATTGCTGGTAACATCGCTGGGCGAAAAACTCATCAGCCTGTTCGTCAGCTCTAATCGTATGAAAAACTTTACCGATAACCTTCCGATTCTCGATACGCCGCTGAAATGGGTTTTCGGTATCGGAACCGTGGGCGCAGGCTTCTTTGTTAACGAAAATTATAATGTGGATAACGCCTATCTGTACTATCTGCTCACCACCGGACTGGTCGGCATGATTCTGCTGATTGTACTTCTTTTCTGGCTGGGCATCCGTCTCAGAAGAAAAATCCTGAATGCGTCCGAAAACAAAGATTCCCGGCTTGTGGTGTATATCTTCACCTTTGCCGTACTGGTTTCGCATGTCATTTCGGGCATGGGTGAGTTATGTGTGCTGTACTATCTGTTTCCGTCCAGCATGATATTCTTTACCTTGTATTTCGCGGCGGATATGACGCCGAATACCTTACAATTGCATCAGGAGGAAGCATTATGAAAATTACCTTTCTGATGCATACCAGTCCCCGTCTTGTCGGCGGCGGTCCCAAGATGATATATGAATACGCCAATGCCCTCTCAAAAAACGGCAATGAGGTGTCCATTTGCTTTATGGGCAACCAGATTCTCTCGCATAAGGGAATCCCGGAGCCGCTCAGACGGATTTTGGCGCGGCGTGAAATCGCGCGCCGTCCCAACTGGTTCGAACTCGATGAGCGCGTCAGAAAAATCGCGGTGTTTGACGTCAGTGACGCAGAGATGCCTGACGCGGATGTGATTATCGCGACCGATGTGAGAACCGCGGAGCCGGTCAGCCGTCTTTCCGACAGCAAGGGAAGGAAATTCCAGTTTGTGCAAGGCTATGAAAACTGGGTGCTCAGCGACGAGGATGTTCTGCGTACTTATGAGCTGCCTCTGCGGCATATTACCGTGTCGCGCTGGCTGACAGAAATTGTGGACAGCCGCAGCAGCTCACCCTCTATTCTTGTTTCCAATCCGATAGATACCGATGTATTCCGCTTGACTGATGAGCCGAGAAAAAACCATTCGCTGGTATTCCATTACCGCAGCGCTGCCATCAAAGGACCCAAGGTGGCATTCGAGACAGTGAGGCTGCTTGAAAAGCGGTATCCCGACCTGTCTGTCACGGTTGTGAGCCTTGAGGACGCGCCGGACAACCTGCCGTCATCTTGTGTTTACAAGCATCACCTCAGCACGCGGGAGGTTGCCGCTGTCAACAACCGCTCACAGGTATTTCTCTGTTCCAGTATCAGCGAGGGCTTTGGACTTCCCGGACTGGAAGCCATGGCGTGCGGCTGCGCGCTGGTTTCCACAGATTATGAAGCGGTACACGACTACGCCGAGGACGGCGTCAACGCGCTGCTGGTGCCGTTGGATGACAGAAGCACGCTTCCGCAGCGGCTTGCCGACCAAATCGGCAGGCTGTTTGACGATGAGGCGCTGCGCCTGAAAATCTCCCAAAACGGCGTCCAAACTGCCGCGAAGCGTTCCATAGAAGCGGCGAGCCGGCAGTTTGAGGCAGCGCTTCACGCCGGAGAGGAGTGCTGACTTTATGGAAGAAAACAAGCCAAAAAGCGTTCGCAAACGCACGGTTTCCAATTTTATCTGGCGCTTGGCGGAACGAGCCGGCGCGCAGATTATTCAGTTTATTGTTTCGATTGTTCTCACCCGACTGCTGCTGCCGGAGGACTACGGCACGGTAGCGCTGGTGTTTATCTTTACACAGGTGCTGCAGGTCTTTGTCGAGAGCGGTCTCGGCAATGCCCTGATTCAGAAAAAGGACGCCGATGACCTCGACTTCTCCTCGGTGTTCTATTTCTATATGGCGTGGTGCCTGTTTCTCTACGCGATTTCCTTCTTCGGCGCGCCGTTTATCGCGTCGTTCTATCATGACGAATCGCTCACGCCGATTATGCGCGTGCTGTGTATCATGATTATCATTTCGGGACTGAAAAACGTCCAGCAGGCGTATGTCTCGCGGCATTTACAGTTCAAGAAATTTTTCTGGGCAACGCTCGCCGGAACATTGCTTTCCGGTGTTGCCGGCATTGCGGTCGCCGTTATGGGCGGCGGTGCCTGGGCGCTGGTGGTGCAGAAGCTCACCAATCTCGCGGTGGATACCATTGTGCTCTGGTTTATCATCGACTGGCGCCCAAAGCTGATGTTCTCCTTTAAGAGACTCAAGGGACTGCTCTCCTACGGCTGGAAAATCATGGTGCCGTCTGTGGTGGACGCGCTCTACAACAATCTCAGTCAGGTGCTTATCGGCAAATTCTACGCCGCTTCTCAGCTTGCCTACTACAACCAGGGAAAACGTCTGCCGGATTTGATTGTCACCAATATCAATACGTCAATTGACTCGGTGCTCTTTCCTACGCTGTCGCTTGAGCAGGACGACCGCAGCCGCGTCAAGGCGATGACGCGCCGCGCCATTATGGTCAGCACTTACCTCATGGCGCCGCTGATGATGGGACTTGCCTTCTGCGGCAACACGATTATTACCCTGCTGATGACGGAAAAGTGGCTGCCGATTGTACCGTTTATGTACATCTTTTGCATCACCTCGATATTCTTCCCGATTCAGTCCGCCAACCAGAGCGCCATCAAGGCGATGGGACGCAGCGACCTGTTCCTGAAATTTGAGATTATCAAGAAAATCGTCGGCGTGGTGGCGCTGTTATCCACCATCTGGTTCGGTGTGTACGCTATTGCGCTGAGCTGGCTGGGTGTCAGCCTTATCAGCCAGATTATCAATGCCTATCCCAACCGCAAGCTGCTGGGCTACGGCTATCTGGAACAGCTTAAGGATATCCTGCCCGCGATTCTGCTGGCGGTATTCATGGGCGTCTGCGTGCACTGCCTTGAGTTTTTGCCGCTTCCGCTGATTGTCACGCTGCTGCTGCAGCTCGTCGTCGGCGCCGGAATTTATCTTGGCGGCTCCAGACTCTTCCACATGGAGGCGTATACCTATATGCTCGACACCGTCAAGTCCTTTCTCAAAAAAAAGAAGAAAAAAGAAAAAAAATAACAAACAGAGGGTTCGGCTATGTGCCAAACCCTCTGTTTGTCGAAAAACTATATTTGCAAAAAATAGAATGGCAAAATATTAGGTTCTGACGTAGGGGCGGACCCATGTGTCCGCCCGAGCTGCGTTTTCCTATCTAACCATATCTGCCGTGGAAACGTACGGTTTCCTATCCCGGGCGCACACGCGGGTGCGCCCCTACGATTTTGTCATACTTTATCCTGTAAAAACAACATTTAGACTTTTTCTACAGTCTGAGGGTTCGGCTATGTGCCAAACCCTCTTATTATATGCGATAAATTATGACCTCGAAATGGTTTTGATTTCATTTGTTACCTTTTTGCGCTTGGTGGTGAGCGCCTGACCAATGCGGTAAAAAATCAAAAACGGTCTGGCTCCCTTGTGCTCCGCGAAGTAGGGATACCATCTCTGCACCTGTTCCTTGCTCAGAAAGATTCTCGCGCGGACATATTTGCGCTTTTCGGAATGACTTGCGCGCTGGTTGTCGAAGTCAATCGTTTCGTCGGTGCGGATTTTACTGCGGATATCGCCCTCCTCGCTGCCGTAGTCGCCTGCCTGCGCTATAATCGCAAGCATGCTGCGTTCCGCGCCGGTCAATTCCGGTATGCTTGTTTGCGATTCCGCCGCGAACAGCTTCAATGTCAGCGAACGCAGCTGCTCCTCCTGACGTGAAATCTGCAGCTTTTCAAGCTCTTGTGTGATGTAGTCCCAGTTAAGTGTTTTTGCCTGCAGATAGAGATAGGTGTCGGCGAGCGCCTTGATACTCAAACCGCGCCAGCCGAGGTGCTTGATGGAATGAGCAATCAGATAGATATAGAAATCATCGTCAGAAAAGCGGTACTCATAGGAGCCTTCCTTGACAGGCAGCAATCTCGATTTGATATCCTTAAAATACGCCGCGTGGCGCGGATGATGGGTGCCAAACAATGAACGGTGAAATTCCACCTCATATACCGGCGGTTTCTGATAGCAGTCGTGCTTGGACTGCATATATTCGTGCACCTCGTACCCGTTTTGAACCATAAAATCATGAATGATTTCCGCTTTTGTGTCGTCTACCAGCAAGTCGGTGTCCATCATCTCACGCAGAGCGGGAGTGGGATAGTATTTCATCATCTGCGTTCCCTTGAGAAACATGTACCAGATGTGTTTTTTTTCAAGAAACGCGCGCAGACGCTCACGTTCACCCTGCAAAAGCACCATGCGGCGAAGCGCGTTGTTGGAGACGGAAGTCCATTTCGCGGCTTGTTCCGGAGTGAATATCGATTCATCTTTGAGCCAGTCCTTCAGCGCGTACGCGACCAGTGCTGCGGCTGCGTTGTGTTCGCATTCACGGAGAAGCGCGTCGGGGGAAATACTTTCCAAACGTCCGCGCTCCGGCTTTGTTTTGTTGAGCGCGCATCCGGTCAGATAGACCATGGCGCAGAAGTTATCAGAGAATTGATTCAATGCAATCACTCGATTCCAAATAGTTTCATTATGATTATACACGATTGCGTATAAAATTGCAAGAAATTTGTCATGGTTGACAGTGTTCTGCCTTTGAAACAAAAAAAATATTTTAATTCCATAAAGTAAATATGAAAGCGGCGAAATCGGTTAAAATAATATGTTGAAAAAGACATTGCGGTGGTGATGACATGAAAAAAACCTTGCTGGTGTCCGCTTCAGAACAGAGTGCCAAGGCGTTGGCGCAGCTGCTGCGGCAGGAGGGTTATCCGAGCGTCACCACGGTGTATGCCGCCTACAGCGCGAGAGAGCGCAGTGAGGAAACCGCCTACGACCTGATTGTGATTAACGCGCCGCTGATTGATGAAAACGGCGTGGCGCTGGCGGAGCATTTTGCCGATACCACGCGCGCGAGCGTGGTGGTGATTGCGCCGCAGAAGAACGCCGAGGAGCTCAGCGACCTGCTCAACAGCCGCGGCGTGATGGTGATTGCCAAGCCGGTCAACAAGCATTTGTTTCATCACTACCTTCTCTTTGCGGACTGCTTCCGCAGCCGGCTGCTGCGCGTCGAGCGGGAAAATGAGCGGCTTCGGCACATGGTGGAGGATTTGAAAATCATCGACCGTGCCAAGCTCCTTCTCGTCACCTGCCTGAACATGAGCGAGGAGCAGGCGCACCGTTACCTGGAAAAACAGGCGATGGATTTGCGCACCACCCGTCTGAACGTCGCCAAACAGGTGATACAGACGTATGAGAATTAGTGGCAAGTGTCAGGTGTTCAATCAGCGGTTCGGTCAAGACCGAACCCTACCACTTATCACTTAGACCTATACCAACTCTGAAAGGATGTTACTATGAATCGTTCTGCGTACTTAGTTCTGGAAAACGGAACTGTTTTCGAGGGCAAGGCATTTGGCGCCGAAAAAGAAACAACGGGAGAGCTTGTTTTCACGACCGCGATGACAGGCTATCTTGAAACACTCACCGACCCCAGCTATTTTGGTCAGGTGGTTCTGCAGACCTTCCCGTTAATCGGCAACTACGGCGTGATTACCTCCGATTTTGAAACAGATTCCCCTTGCCTCAAGGGTTATATTGTCAGAGAGTGGTGTCAGGAACCTTCCAACTTCCGTTGTGAGGGTAATCTTGACGCCTTTTTAAAAGAAAAAAATGTCCCCGGCATCTGCGGTATCGACACGCGCGCCCTCACCCGTATTGTGCGTGAGGCAGGCGTCATGGCGTGCCGGATTCAGTACACGCCCGAGGTAACGGACGCGCTGCTGGAGGAGCTCAGAAGCTACCGCATCACCAAGGCGGTTGAGAGCACGACCATCACCGAAAACGAGTTCTTTCCGGCGGAGGATAATCCGCAGTGGAACGTGGTGCTCATGGACTTTGGCGCGAAGCACAATATCGGCAGACAGCTCAACAAGCGCGGCTGCAATCTGACGGTTGTGCCGGCGCACACCACCGCCGAGGAGGTGCTGGCGCTCAATCCCGACGGCATTATGCTTTCCAACGGCCCCGGAGATCCGGCGGAGAATACCGCCGTGATTGAGGAGCTCAAAAAGCTCTCCGACAGCGGCGTGCCGATGTTCGGTATCTGTCTCGGTCATCAGCTGCTCGCCCTCGCCAGAGGCGCGCAGACCGAAAAGCTCAAATACGGTCACCGCGGCGCGAACCAGCCCGTCAAGGACACGACCACCGGCAAGGTGTACATCACCTCCCAGAACCACGGCTACGCGGTCGTTTCCGAAAGCCTGCCTGCCGACGCCAGAGTGAGCTACGCCAACGGCAACGACGGCACCTGCGAGGGTGTGGACTACACCGATATTCCGGCGTTCTCCGTACAGTTCCACCCCGAAGCCTGCGGCGGTCCGCTGGACACTTCGTTTATGTTTGACCGCTTTGTCGGTATGATGAAGGAATACAAGGAAAACAACTGATTCTATAACAGATAAGGATTGATACTATGCCACTGAAAAAGGATATCAAACGAGTAATGGTTATCGGCTCCGGTCCTATCGTCATCGGACAGGCTGCCGAATTTGACTACGCCGGCACCCAGGCGTGCCGTGCGCTCAAGGAGGAAGGACTGGAGGTTATCCTCGTCAACTCCAACCCCGCGACCATCATGACCGACAACGCCATGGCGGATAAAATCTACATTGAACCGCTTACCCTCGAAACAGTGAAGCGCATTATCATCAAGGAGAAGCCCGACAGCCTGCTCTCCACCCTCGGCGGTCAGACCGGTCTGACGCTCTCCATGCAGCTCGCCAAGGAAGGCTTTCTCGAAAAGCACGGCGTTCAGCTCCTCGGCGCCAATCCCGAAACCATTGATAAGGCAGAGGACAGACAGCTCTTCAAGGACACCATGGAGTCCATCAACCAGCCCTGTATTCCGTCTACCGTCGTCAACGATGTGGAATCCGCGGTTGCCTTTGCCGAGGAAATCGGCTATCCGGTGATTATCCGTCCGGCGTTTACCCTCGGCGGCACCGGCGGCGGTATCGTCAACGACGAGGAGGAGCTGCGCGAAATCACCTCCAACGGTCTGGAGCTTTCGCCGATTACCCAGGTATTGGTTGAGAAGTGCATCTCCGGCTGGAAGGAAATCGAGTTCGAGGTCATGCGCGACTCCGCCGGCAACGTTATCACGATTTGCTCCATGGAGAACTTTGACCCCGTCGGCGTTCACACCGGCGACTCCATCGTTATCGCGCCGACCGTCACCCTCTCCGACAAGGAATATCAGATGCTCCGTTCCGCGGCGCTTGACATCATCTCCGCGCTGAAGGTAGAAGGCGGCTGCAACTGCCAGTTTGCCCTCAATCCGGAGTCCTTTGAATACGCGGTTATCGAGGTCAACCCCCGTGTATCGCGCTCCTCAGCCCTCGCTTCCAAGGCGACCGGCTATCCCATTGCCAAGGTAGCGGCGAAAATCGCTATCGGCTACAACCTCGACGAAATCAAGAACGCCGTAACGGGTACGACCTACGCCTGCTTTGAGCCGTCTATCGACTACGTGGTCGTCAAGTTCCCGAAATGGCCTTTCGATAAATTTGTATACGCCAAGCGTGAACTCGGCACCCAGATGAAGGCGACCGGCGAGGTCATGGCGATTGCGCCGACCTTTGAGCAGGCGATTATGAAGGCTGTCCGCGGCGCTGAAATCTCCCACAACACCCTCGACGACAAGGAGTTTGAGCAGCTCTCCAACGCCTCTGTCGCCGACCGCCTGAGCGTCTGCGACGACAGAAGAATTTTCTGCGTGTACGAAGCCCTCAAGCGCGGCATTTCCGTAGAGAAAATCCACGACATCACCATGATTGACGAGTGGTTCCTCTACAAAATGCAGAACATCATCAACGTCACCGAAGCCCTCAAAAAGGGCGAGCTGACCGACGAGCTGTACATGACCGCCAAAAAGACCGGCTTCCTCGACAAGACCATCGTCGAGCTGTCCGGCTGCGAAATCAAGAATCCGCTCACCCCGGTTTACAAGATGGTTGACACCTGCGCGGCTGAGTTCGCCGCCGAGACGCCTTACTTCTATTCCACCTTCGATAAGGAGAACGAGGCGGAGGAGTTTATCGCCGAGAGAAAGAGCGACAAAAAGACCATCATCGTATTCGGCTCCGGTCCTATCCGTATCGGTCAGGGCATCGAGTTCGACTACGCCTCCGTTCACTGCGTATGGGCGCTGAAAAAGGCAGGCTACGACGTGGTTATCGTCAACAACAACCCCGAGACGGTTTCCACCGACTTTGACACCGCCGACAGACTCTACTTTGAACCCCTCACTACCGAGGACGTCATGGGTATTATCAAGACCGAGAATCCCTACGGCGTGGTCGTTGCCTTCGGCGGTCAGACCGCTATCAAGCTGACCAAGTTCCTCAGCGACAACAACGTCAATATCCTCGGTACCTCCTACGACGCGATTGACATGGCGGAGGACAGAGAGCGCTTTGACGAACTGCTCGAGAAGTACCACATCAAGCGCCCGAAGGGCGTGACCGTCATGACGACCGAGGAAGCCCTCGACGTGGCGGAGTCCATCGGCTATCCCGTTCTGCTCCGTCCGTCCTACGTGCTCGGCGGTCAGAACATGATTATCGCCTTCAACGAGGCGGACGTCAGGGAGTACATGGCGATTATCCTGGCACAGAACATTGAAAACCCGATTCTGATTGATAAATACTTACAGGGCACCGAGATTGAGGTGGACGCTATCTGCGACGGCGAGGATATCCTCATTCCCGGTATCATGGAGCACGTTGAGCGCGCCGGCGTTCACTCCGGAGACTCGATTGCGGTCTATCCGGCGTGGAACATCTCCGACGAGATGACCGAGACTATCGTCACCAGCTCGCGCAACCTGGCAATTGACCTGCGCACCAAGGGTCTTGTCAATATCCAGTACCTCATCTACAACAACGAGTTGTACGTTATCGAGGTCAATCCGCGTTCCTCGCGTACCATTCCCTATATCAGCAAGGTCACCGGCGTTCCCATGGTTGACCTCGCTACCAGAGCCATGCTCGGCGAGCGCCTTGCCGACATGGGCTACGGCACCGGTCTCTACAGAAAGAGCCCCTATATCGCGGTCAAGGTGCCGGTATTCAGCTTTGAAAAGCTGATTAACGTCGATAACCACCTCGGTCCCGAGATGAAGTCCACCGGCGAGGTGCTCGGTATTGCCGGCACGCTGGAGGAAGCGCTCTACAAGGGCCTGATTGCCGCCGGCTACAAGATGAAGAAGAAGGGCGGCGTGTTCATCACCGTCCGTGATTCCGACAAGGCGGAAATCGGCGAGATTGCCAAGAAGTACTACGACCTCGGCTTCAAGCTGTACGCCACCAACGGTACCGCCAAGGTGCTCAGGAAGTACGGCATTGACGCTGTGAACGTGCCCAAGATTCACGAGGACGAGCACAACAACACCCTCGCCCTGATTGAAAGCGGCAAGATTCAGTACGTGATTTCCACCTCCGCGAAGGGCAGAATTCCCTCCCGCGATTCCGTTAAAATCCGCCGCAAGACCGTTGAGAGAAACATTCCCTGCCTGACCTCTCTCGACACCGCCAACGCGCTCGCGGATTGCCTGCGCAGCCGCTATTCCCAGCAGAGCACCGAGCTTGTCGACATCAACCGGATGCGCGATAGTAAGGTCAAGCTGAAATTCACCAAAATGCAGGGTATCGGCAACGACTATATCTACTTCTCCACCTTCGGTCAGTGGATTAACAACCCCGAGGCGCTGGCTGTCCGTCTGAGTGACCGTCATTTCGGCGTAGGCGCTGACGGCGTGATTCTCGTCGCGCCCTCCAAGGTCGCTGACGCGCAGATGAAGATGTACAACCGCGACGGCTCAGAGGGTCAGATGTGCGGCAACGGTATCCGCTGCGTCGGCAAGTTCCTCTATGACCACGGCATGGTGGACATCAAGGAAAAGGACGAAATCACCATCGAAACCCTCAGCGGCATCAAGAAGCTGAAGGCATACACCACTGACGGCGAGGTCACCACCCTGCGCGTCGATATGGGCAAGGCGGTTCTTGACCCGAAGCAGATTCCCGTGAAGCTCAGCGGCGAAAAGGTTGTTGACAGAACCGTCACCATCGGTGACAAGGAGTACAACATCACCTGCGTTTCCATGGGAAATCCCCATTGCGTGGTGTTTGTTGACAGCGACATCGACCACATCGACCTCGAAAAAATCGGTCCGCTGTTCGAGCATAATCCGCTTTTCCCGGAGCGCGTCAACACTGAGTTTGTCACCGTCCTCAACGACCACACCATCAAAATGCGCGTCTGGGAGCGCGGCTCCGGCGAGACCTGGGCTTGCGGTACCGGCGCCTGCGCGGTGGCGGTAGCGGCTTGCGAAAACGGCTTCTGTCAGAAGGGCGAGGACATCAAGGTCAAGCTCAAGGGCGGCGACCTGATTGTCAACTACACCGACGAAACCGTCTACATGACCGGCAACGCCGAGACCGTCTACGAAGGCGAAGTAACCGTATAAGTGCCTGCAATGGACAAATCAATATACTAAAAAACGGCTGTCCGGATTTCCGGGCAGCCGACAGACTGTATAAAAAGTCTAAATGTTGTTTTTACAGGATAAAGTATGACAAAATCGTAGGGGCGCACCCGCGTGTGCGCCCGGGATAGGAAACCGTACGTTTCCACGGCAGATATGGTTAGATAGGAAAACGCAGCTCGGGCGGACACATGGGTCCGCCCCTACGTCAGAACCAAATATTTTGCCATTCTATTTTTTGCAAATATAGTTTTTCGACAAACTAACGGCTGTCCGGATTTCCGGCAGCCGTTTTGCGCTGATACTATTAGTCACTGACAATTCGTTCCGCCAAATCCAGCGCGGCGGCAATTGTCACGTCCATATCGTAGTATTGGTATTCTCCCAGCCGTCCGCCGAACAGCACCTTGCCGTCCTTGTCGGCGAGCGCCTTGTATCGCCGGTACAGCGCCGTGTTTTCTGCGTTGTTGACCGGATAATACGGCTCGCCGCCGGGCTGCCATTCGGAGCTGAACTCGCGGCTGATGACGGTTTTGGGCAAATCCCTGCCGTTTTCGTCCTTGCCGAACTCAAACCACTTGTGCTCAATGATTCTGGTGAACGGCGTTTCCCTGTCAGTGTAATTCACCACGGCGTTGCCCTGAAAATTCGGTTTGTCGAGCACCTCCGTCTCAAAACGCACGGAGCGGTACTGCAAATGACCGAGCTGATAGCCGAAATACGCGTCAATCGCGCCGGTGTAAATCACCTTATCAGCGCAGCTGTCCAGCCTTTCCTTGGCTTCAAGATAATCGGTATTGAGCAGCACGTCCGCGCCTTCCAGCATACGCTCAACCATTTTGGTGTAGCCGCCAATGGGAATCCCTTGGTACAGCGCGTTGAAATAGTTGTTGTCAAAGGTCAGGCGCACCGGCAGCCGCCTGATGATGAACGCCGGCAGCTCCGCGCACGGACGTCCCCACTGCTTTTCGGTGTAGCCCTTGACGAGCTTTTCGTAGATATCCCTGCCAACCAGCGAAATCGCCTGTTCCTCTAAGTTTTTCGGTTCCGTAATGCCGGAGGCGGCTTTCTGTTCCTCAATTTTCGCCTGCGCTTCCTCCGGCGTGATAACGCCCCACATCTTGTTGAAGGTGTACATGTTGAAAGGCAGGGAATACAGCTCACCCTTGTAGTTGGCGACAGGCGCGTTGGTGTAGCGGTTGAAGTCCGCAAAACGCGTGATATACTGCCACACGCGCTTGTCGTTGGTGTGGAAGATATGCGCGCCGTAGCGGTGCACGTTCACGCCCTCTATGCTCTCGGTATAGATATTGCCGGCGATATGCTCCCGCTTTTCCGCGACAAGCACGCGCTTGCCCTTGGCGGCAGCCTGCTGCGCGAATACCGCGCCGAACAGTCCTGCCCCGACAATCAGGTAATCGTATTTCATATGATTTAACCTCTTGACATTTATTGTTTTGTGAGAATTGCACATTCCAGTATACCGTATTTTTTGTGCGGTGTCAATCACTTGGTCTTGATAAAATGAGGGAAGTGTAGTATAATAAATTGAAAAAGTATGCGGAGGTGTTTTTCATGGAGCTTCATGCAGGCGACCGCCTGGAGATGAAGAAATCGCATCCCTGCGGCGGCAATGTCTTTACGCTGCTGCGCGTTGGCATGGATTTCAAAATCCGCTGCGAGACCTGCGGCAGAGAGGTCATGGCGCCGCGCAAAAAGCTCGAGAAAAACATCAGAAGGGTCATAGGAGACAGCCATGTTTGAACGAATTGAGATTTTTGATAAACGCTATTCCGAGCTGAACCGGCGGCTGTATGAGCCGGACGTGGCGGCAAATCCTGAGGAATACCGGAAAATCATGAAGGAAATCAAGTCCATCGAGGAAATTGTCCTGACCTACCGCGCGTATAAGACGGCGCAGCAGACCGAGCAGGAAAGCCTCGAAATCCTCGGCGACGGCAGCACCGAGCCGGAGCTGCGCGAGCTGGCGCAGATGGAGCTGGACGAAGCGAAGGAAACGCTCGAAACGCTCAGCGAGCAGCTTAAAATTCTTCTCTTGCCCAAGGATCCCAACGACGACCGCAACGTCATCGTGGAAATCCGCGGCGGCGCAGGCGGCGAGGAAAGCGCCCTGTTCAGCGCGGTGCTCTATCGCATGTACACCATGTACGCCGAAAAGCGCGGCTACCACGTGGAGGTCGTCAACATGAACGAAACCGAGCTGGGCGGCTACAAGGAAATCTCCTTCATGATTGAGGGAGAGGGCGCGTACTCCCGTTTCAAATACGAGAGCGGCGTGCACCGCGTCCAGCGCGTACCCGAGACCGAGAGCCAGGGACGCGTCCACACCTCTACCACCACCGTCGCGGTGCTTCCCGAGGCGGAGGACGTGGAGCTCGAAATTGACCCGAAGGATTTGAAAATCGACACCTTCCGTTCCAGCGGCGCAGGCGGTCAGCATATCAACAAGACCAGCTCCGCGATTCGCATTACGCACATTCCGACCGGCACGGTGGTGGAATGTCAGGACGAGCGCAGCCAGTACAAGAACAAGGACAAGGCGCTCAAGGTGCTCAAGAGCCGCCTTCTCAAAGAAAAGCAGGATAAGCAGGCGAGCGAAATCGCCGCCGACCGCAAATCCCAGGTCGGCACCGGCGACCGCAGCGAGCGTATCCGTACCTATAACTATCCGCAGGGCAGACTGACCGACCACCGGATTGGTCTGACGCTCTACAAGCTGGAGGACATTCTCAACGGCAATCTCGACGAGGTGATTGACGCGCTGATTACCGCTGACCGCGCCGAAAAGCTCAAGGAAAGCATGGAAAGCTGAGGCAAATCATGCAGACGCAATTTTTGAAAAATACGCAGCCGGATATCGAAACCGCCGGCGCGATTCTTGCGAAGGGCGGTCTGGTGGCAATTCCCACCGAGACGGTCTACGGACTCGCGGCGGACGCGCTCAACGGCAAGGCAGTCGCGCGGATTTTTGAAGCCAAGGGCAGACCGATGGACAATCCGCTGATTGTTCACGTCGCGTCCTTTGAGGACATCAGCCGCTTCCGCCTTGTCCGCGAGATTCCCGACATCGCCTATGTGCTCGCCAAGCGATTCTGGCCGGGACCGCTCACCATGATTATGAAAAAGGGCGCGGCGATTCCCGACGAGGTTTCCGCCGGACTGGACACGGTTGCCGTCCGGTTTCCGAGCCACCCGGTGGCGCAGGCGATTATCCGGTCAGCCGGAACGCCGCTGGCAGCGCCTTCCGCCAATCTCTCCGGCTCACCCAGCCCGACGACGGCGCAGCACGTTATGAACGACATGGACGGCAGAATTGAAGCCGTTCTCGACGGTGGCAGCTGTGAGGTCGGCGTGGAAAGCACCGTTATTACCTTGGTTCCCAAGGTGCCGCGCGTACTGCGGCCGGGCGGCGTGACCGTGGAACAGCTCAGCGACGCGCTCGGCGGCGTTGACGTGGACGACGCGGTGCTGCACCAATTGAAGGAAGGCGAAAAAGCCGCCAGTCCCGGCATGAAATACAAGCATTACGCGCCAAAGGCGAATGTGATTTTGCTGAAATGCACCGACGACGAGTTTGTGCGCTTTGTCAACCAAAACGCCGGCGTGGGTGTCGCCGCTCTCTGCTGCGACGAGGATTTGCCGCTGCTCAGGGGCGTCAAGACGCTCTCTCTCGGCAAACGCGGCGACTATGACGCGCAGGCGCACGCGCTCTTTGACTGTCTGCGCCGTGTGGACGGCTACGGCGGCGTGCTCACCGTCTATTCACGCCTGCCGCAGACCGGCGGCGTGGGCTTGGCGGTCTACAACCGCCTGATTCGCGCGGCAGGATTTGAGGTGATTGACCTTGCGTAGCTATCGACTGGTGGGACTGACCGGACAGACCGGCGCCGGCAAAAGCGCCGTCGCGGATTATCTTGCGCAGCGCGGCTTCACCGTCCTCAACGCCGACAAAATGGTCGCGGACGTCTACCGCGAAAGCCCTGTCTGCCTGAAAGCCGTCGCGGCTTGCTTCGGCGAGGATATTCTGAAAGCAGACGGCAGTCTTGACCGTCCGGTGCTCGCGAAACGCGCCTTTTCCTCACCCGAAAACACCGCGCTCCTCGGCAAAATCGTCCATCCCTTTGTGATAGCCGAAACCCTGCGGCTTCTCAAAACCGTCAGGGGTATGGTTGTTCTCGACGCGCCGCAGCTCTTTGAGAGCAGCATGGACGTGCTGTGCGACTGTATCGTCAGCGTGACGGCTCCCGAGGAAATCCGCCTCGACCGGATTCTCAAACGCGACAATATCACCGCAGAACAGGCGCGAGAGCGCATGAACGCGCAGCTGGACGAGCGCTTTTTCCGTGAACACACGGATTACCTGATAGAAAACAACGCCGACTTGCCGCAGCTATACGCGCGGCTGGACGACCTGATTCATACGATAACAACCGAGGTGATGTGATGGCGGACAACTACCGTCGCTACCAGAGCCGCAGCGTCAAAAAGGCGGAGCGCAAAAAGACGCGCAGAAACGTCCTGATCTGGACAGTCATTATCGCCGGAATTGCCGTGGCAGCCGTGATATTTGTACTGCTGTTCCACCGCAACACCGCCGACGAGCTGAAAAAGCTCAGCTATCCGCGCAAGTACAGCGAATACGTCGACAAGGCGGCGCGTGATTACAATTTGCAGCCGGCGCTGATTTACGCCGTTATCCGCACCGAGAGCGGCTTCAATCCCGAAGCCCAATCCGGCGTAGGCGCGATGGGCATCATGCAGGTCATGCCCGAAACCTTCGACTGGCTCATGGATCAGCGCGGCGAAACCGGCAAATACACCCGCGACGACCTGCTCAATCCGGCGGTCTGTATTGACTACGGCAGCTATCTGCTGCGCTATTTCTATGATTACTACGGCATCGAGCAAGCCGCCGTTGCCGCCTATAACGCCGGCTTTGTGGTCGGCGAATGGCTGGAAAATCCCGAATACAGTCCCGACGGAAAAACCCTGACCGTCATTCCTTATCCTGAAACCAGCGACTATGTTGACAAGGTGGAGGACGCCAAGGAGCAGTACATCAAGTTGTATTATTAGTTATCAGTTGGACAGCGCTGTTGCGGGTTCAAGTTGATATTTTGTTTTATTATTTGCAAAGCGAAAGGACAGATGATTTATGGCAGAAGAAAAAACAAAGACCGCTCTTCTTCGTGAGGAGCTGATGATGGAGGAAAAAGGAATCAAGACGCTTTCCGCAGAGGAAATCTCCGCGGCGGATAATTTCTGCGAGGGCTACAAGATTTTCCTGGACGCGTCTCCGGTAGAGCGCGAGGCAGTCGCTACCGCCCGTCAGATGGCGGAGGAGCGCGGCTTCATTCCCTTTGACCCCGAGGCTTGCTATCAGCCCGGCGACAAGGTGTATTACGTCAACCGCGGCAAGGCGATTGCCCTGGCGGTTATCGGCAAAAACGGCGTGAGAACCGGCTCCCGTCTGGCGATTGCGCATATTGACTCACCGCGCATTGACCTCAAGCCCTGTCCTTTGTACGAGGCAAACGGTCTGGCGCTCTTCAAGACCCACTACTACGGCGGTCTGAAAAAATACCAGTGGACAGCCATTCCACTGACCCTGCACGGCGTGGTCGTCAAGCTCGACGGCACCGTTGTCGAAATCAGCTGGGGCGACCAGCCCGACGAGAGCTGCTTCTGCGTGACCGACCTGCTGCCGCATCTGGCACAGGAGCAGGTGACAAAGCCCATGGCGAAGGCGTTCACCGGCGAGGACTTGAACGTACTGGTCGGCTCCCGTCCCTATCCGGAGGCGGAGGACGATAAGGAGCTTGTCAAGCTCAATGTCATGGCGATTCTCCGCGACAAATACGGCATGACCGAGAGCGATTTTCTCTCCGCTGAGCTGTGCCTGGTGCCTTCCTTCAAGGCGAAGGATATCGGCTTTGACCGCAGCATGATTGGCGGCTACGGCCACGACGACAAGGTTTGCGCCTATCCGGCGCTGATGGCGGCGCTTGACGTGGAAACCCCTGAGCAGACCTGCATTACCTACCTCACCGACAAGGAGGAAATCGGCAGCGACGGCAACACCGGCATGCAGAGCGACTTCCTCAGATACTTTATCTACGACCTCGCCAAGCAGGACGGTGTAGAGGGCTACCGCGCGATTTCGCAGAGCACCTGTCTGTCCGCTGACGTCAACGCGGCGTTCGACCCGACCTACGCTTCCGCGTTTGAGGCGAAAAACAGCTGCTATATCAACAACGGCGTGGTCATTTCCAAGTACACCGGTCACGGCGGCAAGTACGACACCTCCGACGCTTCCGCAGAGTTCATGGGCAAGGTGCGTTCCCTGCTGGAGAAGAACCATATCCTCTGGCAGATTGGCGAGCTGGGCAGGGTTGACCTCGGCGGCGGCGGTACGATTGCCAAGTACGTCGCCAACATGAACGTTGACGTCATCGACCTCGGTGTGCCGGTGCTTTCCATGCACGCGCCGTTTGAGATTGTCTCCAAGACCGACGTCTATATGGCGTACCGCGCGTTCCTGGAATTTTTCAGAGCATGATAAAAATTTAACGAAGTCCCCGAAAAAAGACGGGGCATTGATGTTATATACATTGAAAACAAAAACAGAAAGAAGGGTTTCCTATGTCTGAAATCAAATTAGTACTTGACGGCGCCGACGCCCCCGAGGCTCCGGCAGCGCCCCAATCCGATAAGCCTGTCGTTACGGCGGAGCAGGTGCTCAGCCAGGTAGAACAGCTTTCTCCGGAGGAGAGAGAACAGGTAGAGGCGTTCGCGGCACGCATTGATTTGCACAAGCCCGAAATCGTCACCAATTACGGCGCGACGGTGCAGAAGCAGAGCGCGGCAATCGCGACCAAGACTCTGCAGGACGTCAAAACCAAGAACACCGGCGAGGTCAGCGACCTGCTGGTGCAGATGGTCGTCGCCATGGACGGCATGGAAGGCGGAAAGGATCATGGCGGATTTTTGTCCGGACTGCTCAAAAAGCTGAGAGTCTCCGCCAAGAGTATTCAGGCGCGCAACGAGAGCGTCGAAAAGACCTTGGAGCGTATCGAAAAGCAGCTCGAAGGTCACAAGCTCGGCTTGCAGAAGGATATCGCCATGCTCGAAGCGCTCTATGAGGAGAACTGGGAAACCTTCAAGGCGCTGACCATGTATATTCAGGCGGCGGAAATCGCGCTGGAGCGCGCCAGAACCGGCGAGCTGCAGGAGCTGTACCGCAGAGCGCAGGAAACCGGACTGCCGGAGGACGCGATGATTGCGGACAACTTTGCCAAGACGCTCGACCAGTTTGAAAAGCAGATTCACAACCTGCGCCTGACGCGGACAAGCTGTCTGCAATCGGCGCCGCAGATTAAAATGCTGCAGCACAACGACGAGGATATGGTGATTAAGCTGCAGAGCAGTATTGTCAACACCATGCCGCTCTGGCGCAAGAAAATCGCCATGGCAATCGCGATTCAGAACAACCTGCAGGCGGCGAACGCCGCGAACGCGGTGGACGATCTGACAAACCGTATGCTCCGTGAGCAGGCGGCGCAGTTCCACACCGGCGTGGTCGAATCCGCCAAGGCTTCACAGCGCAGCATTATCGACATTGAAACCATTGATTACGTCAATAAGGAAATCACCGGCGCGGTGCTCGACTACATCGCGATTGAGCAGAAGGGCGCGCAGGACCGCAAAGCGGCTGTCGCTGTCATTGCCAATTCCGAGCGCGAGCTGGTGCAGGGCATTCTGTCCGCCGCGAACGGACAGTAAAAATCACAGCAGAGGAGGTGCAAAATCATGTTAAAAGCGCTCAGAATCATCGGCGCGGCGCTGGCTGTCATCGGACTTGCCGGCGTAGCGGCGACGCATTTCGCGACCTCAGCCATGATGGTCGCTATCGGCGTGAGGGCGCTGAACATGCTCTCGGTACTCTCCTATGTGATTGCCGGCGTCGGCGCGGCAACGTTCCTCGGCGGCGCCATACCGGCGGTTGCCGGAAAAATCCGCCTGCAGAACGACCGGCGCTTGCTGGAATCCGACCGCGAAAAGGACAGAAAGAATTTTACGGATTACGCGCACGACAGCCTCAATCCCGAGAAAACCAGGGTGCGGCTCGAACAGCTGCGGCGCAACAACCCCAACCTCAGCCAGCTGGTTGACCGCTGCATTGAGCAGCTTGACCGCATGGATACCTA
Organism: uncultured Clostridia bacterium; assembly: GCA_947170465.1. Taxonomy (GTDB): domain Bacteria; phylum Bacillota; class Clostridia; order Oscillospirales; family Acutalibacteraceae; genus Ruminococcoides. Next base: position 24,698 of record CAMVTS010000003.1, on the reverse strand, counting down.
CCAGGCGCGCCACAGGGCGCTTTTGCAGGCGAACGAGGCGATTTATCTGGAGGACACCATTGAGATTCTCGACCAGAGTGAGCGCCGCATGTGCCGCAATATCCGCAACATCATCAACTGCTGCATCTTGATTGAGGACACCGACAAGGACGTCAATGAGCTGGATCAGAGCATCATCACCGGCTCTCTTGCCGACAACGAGGAGGAGCTTGGCGCGGTGGCAACGCTGCTGCGTTATTCCGTCGCTTACATCAACAACTACAACCGCAACGGCGTCAGCGACCGTCGGGAGCTTGACGCGTGGCTCAAGATTATGAAGGCATCCACAGGAGGAAGCAATGAAAAAAATTAAGAGAATTATCTGCGGTTTGCTGTCCCTTGTACTGCTCGCGGGAGTGGTATCGGGATGTACCAAATACGAATCCGGCAACGAAAAGGTCTATACCTATGACGAAGCCATCAAGGAGCTCAACGCCTTTCAGGATCAGATTCAGACGGACAATGTCAAGCCTCAGCTCGACATCTACAAAAACGACGAGGTTTCCAAAACCCTCGCCAATATCGACACCTTTCCGCTGACGGTGCAGGGAAGCGGCAGTATCAATATTGAGGTTGCCGCCGCAACTGAAATGAGCAGCGCCGCGCCCGACGACTGGATGAACCGGGTTGCCGAAAACTTCAACAAGTCCGGCGCAACCATAGGCGGCAAAAGCGTCAGCGTGACGGTGAGAAAAATCACCTCCGGCGAGGTGCTCACCTACATGACCGAGAGCGACTACCGCCCTGACGTCTACGCGCCCAGCTCGGACGCGTGGGGCGAAATGCTCAGCGCCAAGGGTGTGAGCGTGCGCAAAATCGCCGACAGAATCGCCGGCAACACCGCCGGAATCCTGATGGAAAAGAATACCTACGACACCTTTGTGGAGAAGTACAAGGAGGTCACGCTCAAGAACGTGCTGGAAGCCTCCATCGCAGGCGACCTGACCTTTGCCTACACCAATCCCTACACCTCCTCCACCGGTCTCAATATCCTGACCGCCATGCTCCACGCCTTTGACAGCAGCGACCCGCTGTCCGAAACGGCACAGCAGAAGCTGCTCGACTATCAGAAGCAGTCGCCGCCGGTTGCCTATACCACCAGCGTACTCCGCGACCAGGCTTCCAAGGGCATCATCAAGGCGATGGTCATGGAGGAACAGGCGTACCGCAACACGCCGGAGCTGAAAAACTACGTCTACACGCCGGCAGGCATCCGTCACGACCATCCGCTGTACACCTTTGACTACGCGTCTCAGGAAAAGCAGGAGGCGGCAAAGCTCTTTGCTGAGTTCTGCCGGAACAGCGAATCCCAGGCGCTTGCCGACAAGCGCGGCTTCAACCTGCACAATGATTACAAGAGCCAGCCCAGCGGACTGGACGGCGCAGGCTACCTCGCCGCCCAGAAAATCTGGAAGCAGAGCAAGGACGGCGGTCAGCCGATTATCGCGGTCTTTATCGCGGACATCTCCGGCAGTATGGCGGGCACGCCCATCAATTCGCTGAAGGAGAGCCTGCTCGCCACCTCGTCCTACATCAGCTCCGACAACTATATCGGTCTGATTTCCTATGCGGACAACGTGCATGTCAACCTGCCCATCAAGAAGTTTGACGACGAACAGCGCGCGTATTTCTCCGGCGCGGTCAAGGCGCTGGATATCGAGGGCAACACCGCTACCTACGACGCGGTGCTGATTGCGCTCAAGATGATGATGGACAAGAAAGAGGAAATTCCCAACGCCAAGATGATGCTGTTCCTGCTCTCTGACGGCGCTCAGAACCGCGGCTACAGCCTTGACAGGGTGGCGCCGATTGTCGGCGGCCTCAAAATTCCGGTCTATACCATCGGCTACAACCTCAGCGACGATTCCACGGCGACAAGGGAGCTCAAGCGGCTCAGCGGTATCAATGAAGCCTCGCTGATCAACGCGACCTCCGAGGACTTAATCAACCACATGCGCAACCTATTTAATGTAGAGTTATAAATGTTACAGGGTTCAGCTTTGGCTGAACCCTGCGCTTTCCCGAAGGAGAACTTATGGCAAAAGCAATTCTGAAGCTCGGCGACTGCTGTTATCCGGTGGACGACCTCGGCACCGACGTCTATCTTATCGAGGCGGACAAGCTCACCGGCAATCTGTATATCGTCCGCCGTACGTTGATGGCATATAATCTGCACGGCTACCGGTTTCCCGACAATGTGACGCTGGAGCTGCTGTTTGACAGCGTTCAGGGCGGCTCCACCAGAGAGGAAGCCCTGCGCTGTATGAAAAGCCGCGGCGTCTTTCACATCAATCTCCGCGATTACCGGACGATTGCCTGCTATACGCGTGAGGACGCGGTGGAGCTGCTCACCGAACTGCGCTACATGAATTTTCCGCCGGATCATCCCCGCATGGGAACCGGACGGATTGAAAATATCTACGGAATCGGGGAGCTGAGCGAATGAAACAGCAGGAATATATTTCCTTCTACCGCATTGAGCCGAAGGAGCGCATGGTGTCGTTCTTTCAGATTGGCAAACCCGTCTGGCGCGTGATTCAGCCGCTTGACGGCAGCAATCCGGCACTGGACGAGCTGATGGTGATGTCGGTCTGTTTTACAGAGCAGGGTGTCGGTATCTGGGCAGAGTCCTCCTATTACAATCGGAGGGTCTACATAGAACCGGAGAAAAGCGTCGAAGATTTTTTCAAAACCGAGAAAGCTGCCCGGCAGGCGCTTGATACTAATACCTAATAAAAAGTAGACAATCTTTGCGGTCTATTTTCCGCAATACTGCGTTGTCGTCCTTGCAAGGCGCCAGCCTTGCCGCGTCCTTCGCCTTGTCTTGCGAAAAATATCCTCGCAAAATATAAGTCTACTTTCTATCAGGAATTAGTATGAACGCCTGGAAAACGGCGGCAATTGAAAAAATAAGGGCTGGCTCTTGGAGCCAGCCTCAGACTGTAGAAAAAGTCCAAATGTTGTTTTTACAGGATAAAGTATGACAAAATCGTAGGGGCGCACCCGCGTGTGCGCCCGGGATAGGAAACCGTACGTTTCCACGGCAGATATGGTTAGATAGGAAAACGCAGCTCGGGCGGACACATGGGTCCGCCCCTACCGCATAACCTAAAATTCTGCCATTTTTCTTTTTTAAATATTCGTTTTTCGACAAACTGGGGCTGGCTCTTGGAGCCAGCCTTTGTGATTTATCAGGGTTCTTCTTTCTCTGAATTATCCAATCCATTCCAGCTCGTCTGTCCGCAGCTGAGCGGTTCTCAGCGCCGGCTGACAGAGCGGAATGGTTTTTCCTTTTTTGATGAACAGCGGCACCTCATTGAGCGCTGCTTCGATGTAATGCAGGCCTTTTTCAAGCGGCCGGGTTTTCACCTTGCTGCCGCTCAGGGTGACAAAGGTCATGTCCTCCGGCAGATAGACGGTTCTGCCGCCGGCGTTCTGCTCATAGACCGGCGCAATCATACACTCGCTGCCGAGCATGAGCTGGGTTTCACATTCCCTGGCGAGCTTGTCGCCGGGATAGTCAAAGGACAGCGGACGGAATATCATGTCGTTTTGCTCGCTCGCCTCGCGGAAAACGCGGTAGAGATAGGGAATCAGGCGGTAGCGCACCTGAATCACGTCGCGGAAGTCCTCCGGATGTTCAAACCGGTAACATTCCTGGTCGCGTGTGCCGAGCGCCGAATGGTTGCGCATGAGCGGTGTGAATACGCCCAGCGCCAGGAACCGCAGCACCAAATCACGGGTGGCGTTCTCGTTGAAGCCGCCCAGATCCGCGCCGCAGTAGAGGAAGCCGCACATATTCGCGGAAGGCAGCATTTTCAGACAGAGCAGAATGTGCGACCACCAGGAATGGTTGTCGCCAAACCAGATACCGCTGCTGCGGTGCGCGCCGATATAGGAAGCGCGCGAGAACATCAGAATCTGTTCCCTGCCGAAGGTTTTTTCAAAATATTCGCCGGCGGCTCTCGTCATGCACGCGCCGTAGAGGTTGTGAACTTCCTGATGGTTGACAAGCCTGCCGTCTATGCGGTGGTAAATCGCGCTGTAATCCTCCTGACGGTTGGACAAGCCCATGAACGCGTCCTTCAGACCGAAGAATTTGTCGAGGTCGAGGTTCTTGCCCTTGAGCGCGACCGCCTTGTCAAGCGCGTCCTGCAAGCCCTTTTCAGAGTAGAAAATCGCAGGCTCGTTCATGTCGTTCCAGAAGCCGTCAATGCCCATGTCGGTCAGCGTTTTGTACTGACTGCCGAACCACGCGCGCACGTCCTGCCGCAGAAAGTCCGGAAAGCCCACGATACCCGGCCATACGCCGCCCTCAAAGTCCGTGCCGTCGGCGTTTTTGCAGAAGTAGCCCTTGTCTCTGCCTTCTTCATAGACAGCATAGCCCTCCTCCTTCTTGATTCCGGCGTCGATAATCGGAATCAGGTGGATGCCCTGCGCTTTTTTCTGCTGAACGTAGTGTTCAAAATCGGGAAAGGCTTCGCTGTTGATGGTGAAGTCCTTGAAGCGCTCCATGTAGTCGATATCAAGGTACACGCAGTCCAGCGGAATATCCGCCTTGTCGTAGTTTTCAATCACCGCGTCCACTGCCACGGCGTTGTGATAGCTCCAGCGGCTCTGCTGGAAGCCGAACGCCCAGAACGGCGGAATGTAGCTCTGACCGATTAAACCTCGGAATTCTCTGACAATCTCCAGCGGGGTATTGCCCGAAATCAGGTAGAGGTCAAGGTTGTCGCCGCAGACGGTGATTTCCGTCCGGTCAGCCTTTGTGTAGCCGATATCCCAGCGGATTCGCGCCGGAAAATCGAGGAACATGCCGAGACAGGCCTCTCCGGCGTGCAGAAGAAAATTGTGCGCCGCGTAGAGCGACTGCTTGGTCTCGGTGTGAAAGGGGTCGTCGCTGCAGTAGCTCTGATACACCCAGCCGCGCTTGTTGATGCCTCTGGGCGCTTCTCCCAGTCCGTAGACGATATCGTCCGGCTGCATTTCAAAGGAGAGTGTCACCGTGCCGTTTTCTATCCGGTGCGCGATGGGCAGCCGGTCAAAATCCAGCGGCGGCACTTTATGCGTTACCGCGTCGGTTTGTATCGGATTTCCAAGTGTAAATCGTTGTATCACGGTATCAGCTCCAATATTATTATAATTAATTTTATTCTACTATAAACTGCAAAAACATGCAAGAATTTTTGGAAAATCGCCGAAAAAGAAAAGCCTTTGAAGCTTTTTGTGTCAGCCGTCTGAAAATTCGGCTGATTTTATTGAATTATCCATATAATTGTGGTACAATAAATAATGTATAAATATGTGAAAATCCTTGAAAGGGGAGAGTGCTATGTGTGGTATCTGCGGCTTTACCGGTCAGCTGGAAAACCGTGAGGACGTATTGAAAAAAATGACGGAGGTCATCACCCACCGCGGACCTGATTCCGACGGCATGTTCATGGACGATACCGTGAATATGGGCTTCCGCCGCCTGTCCATCATTGACCTGGAGGCAGGTCATCAGCCGATTTACAACGAGGACAAAACGCTTGTCCTCACCTTCAACGGAGAGATTTATAACTACAAGGATTTGCGCCGCGAGCTGATCCGGCGCGGTCATCAATTCACGACCGATTCCGACAGCGAGGTGCTGGTGCACGGCTTTGAGGAATGGCGCGAGGATTTGCTGACGCGTCTGCGCGGCATGTTCGCCTTCGCGATTTACAACACCGTGGACAAGTCCGTCTTTCTGGCGCGTGATTTCTTCGGCATCAAGCCCCTGCACTACACCCAGATTGAGGGCGAGTTCGTATGGGCGAGTGAAATCAAGAGTATCCTGGAGCACCCGAAATTTGTCAAGCGCTTCAACAAGCGCGCACTGGATACCTACCTGTCCTTCCAGTACGCCGTGCCGCCGGAGACCTTCTTTGAGGATGTGTTCTGCCTCATGCCCGGTCATTATCTCTGGTACCGCGACGGTCTGGTTGAGACGACGCGCTATTTTGAGGCGCGCTTCCAGCCCGACGAGAATATGACCGAGGAAGAAGCGGTTGCCGCGATTGACAAGGCGTTTACCGATTCCGTCAGCGCCCATAAAATCGCTGACGTCGAGGTCGGCTGCTTCTTGTCCTCCGGCGTGGATTCCAGCTATGTTTCCGCCTTTTTTGCCGACCAGAAAACCTTCACCGTCGGCTTTGACTTCGGCGAGAAATACAACGAAATTAGCTGGGCGGAGGGACTCAGCGAAAAGCTCGGCGTGAAGCACTACACGCACCTGATTTCCAGCGAGGAGTTCTGGGACGCGGTGCCCACGGTGCAGTACCACATGGATCAGCCGCTTGCCGACCCGTCCTGCGTCGCGCTGTACTTTGTCTCGCGCCTTGCCAGCCAGTATGTCAAGGTGGTGCTCTCCGGCGAGGGCGCCGACGAGCTCTTTGGCGGCTACACCTGCTACAACGACCCGCGCGTGTTCCGCATGTACCAGAAGATTGTGCCGCATTTCCTGCGCAAGGCAATCCGCGCCGTCTGCCGCAAGCTGCCCGACATCAAGGGCAGGGATTATTTAATCCGTGCCTGCGACCCGCTGGAGGAGCGCTATATCGGCAACGCCTATATGTATGATTTGCGCGAAAAACGCGCGATTCTCAAAGACCCGTCCATTGCGACGGAGCCTTATACCCACTCCAAAAAATACTACTACCGCTGCCGCCGTCTGGACGACGTGACAAAAATGCAGTATCTCGACATCAACATGTGGATGGTCGGCGATATTCTCCTGAAAGCCGACCGCATGAGCATGGCGAATTCGCTGGAGCTGCGCGTGCCCTTCCTTGACAAAGAGGTGTTCAAGATTGCTTCCAGACTGCCGTCCGAGCTGCGCGTCAACAAGCAGAATACCAAGTACGCCATGCGCAAGGCTGCCGCCGGATACCTTCCCGAAGAAACCGCCGAGAAGGAAAAGCTCGGTTTTCCGGTGCCGACCAGGGTATGGCTGCGCGACGAGAAATATTACAATATTGTCCGCAAGAAGTTCCTGGGCGAAACCGCGCAGAAGTTCTTCAATACCGAAGCGCTGGTGAGCTGGCTCGACGAGCACTACAGCGGCAAGGAGGACAACAGCCGCCGCGTCTGGACAGTCTATGTGTTCCTGGTGTGGTACGACATCTATTTTGACGAGAAGAATCCCAAGGTCGAAAAACCCGTCAATCACTTAGAGGAGCTGCGGGCGGTCGCCGAAGCGCGCCGCGAAAAGCAGATTGACGCGCCCGGCGAGGTCATTATGGCAGCCGCCGAGGAAATCGACGAGGAATATGACGCGCCCGATTTCGGCGTGGACAAGAGCCAGCCAGCCGCCGAAGAACAGCCTGACGACGGCAGTATGCCTGCCCTGATAGAAAACGAGGAGGAGCCTGCTGTGCCAGAACAGCCTGCCGCGGAGGAATACGTCGATATTCAGAATCCGCAGAGCGAGGAAACCTATCAGCAGCCGCCGCGTCCGCTGACGCCCCGGGAGGAAATGCAGCACGCGCTCGACAGCATTGAAAAGCGCTCCAAGTACCTCGACGAGCCGAACGTCATTTCCGACGAAGCGGTTGACAATATCGTCAGCCAGATTTCATTTTTCAGCGACGACGAGAATTAACCCTTAAGGCAACACCGCACAATTCAAGGCGCACGGCTTGCTTGAATATTATTCCGTCAGCTTGCCCAAAAAATCTCGGCAAGGCGTCAGCCTTACCTTGATTTATTTGTACAACCTGACGAAAAATCTTGCTGCGCAATCCGCACACCTGAATTATGCGGTATTGCCTTAACAAATACACGCAGAAGCTCCCTCACCCTCGGGTATTCCTCCGGAAAATCCGACAGCGGCAGGGGGTTTTCTCCGAATCCCATTTCAACCGTATAGCCGCACCGGTGAAAGCACTGAATAAACCAGTCCTTGAAGCCGCCGCCCGTGGCAATCGGCTCCGGACTGGCGACCGTGTAGCCGCTGACCTCCGCCATTTTGCCGGCAAGCGTCCGGCAGCAGGACGGCGTGTGTTCGCCGAAATCCCAGTAGATTTCGCGCCCCTGACTGTGCAGCGCCAGCACGCGCTCAAAGCGCAAACGGCGGCACAGCCGCGTGAGCGCCTGCGTTTCCGGCTCGCTTTCCGGAAAAGCGCCGCCGAAGCGCGTACAGGACGGGCGGTCAATGCCCATGGCGCGTTCCCTTTGGCGCACCTGCTCCCAGCACGCGTCAAAATTGTGGTTGATATCCACGCCGCGCGCGTTTGCCTGCCATTTATTTTGGTCGGCGCAGATGCGCTGCACGCAGTCCGTGCGTTTTCCGGCGCTCTCACAGCCGTGAAGGGCGATTTCCGTGCCGTCGGGATTGACGCAGGGCACGAGCCAGACCTCATTTCGGGGATTTCCGGCGTATTCCATAGCAAACTGTAAAGCCGCCAGCACGGTGAGGTACTCCGTGCCGTGAAAGCCGGCGGCGATTAAGACGCGCGGCTCGCCGCAGCCCAGCCGCAGCGCGTCTATCGGACGGCGGCAAATGCTCCTGCCGATATACTGACGGACAGCCGGTGAGAACCGCCGCAAAAACTGTTCCCGGTGGCGGCAATCGGGCAAAAAGAGAGAATCCATATCTACACTCCTGTTGGTGACATGATGAATTTGACAGAAACGACATTAAACAGCAAAGAAATCTTCGACGGCAAGGTGCTTCGCATGTTCCACGACGAGGTGGCGCTGCCGGACGGCGGTCACGCCCTGCGCGAGATTGTCCGGCACCCCGGCGGCGTGTGTATTGCCGCGCTCGACAAGGACGACAACCTCTGCTTTGTGCGGCAGTTCCGCTATCCCTACAAGGAAATCGTGCTCGAGCTGCCTGCCGGCAAGCTGGAAAAAGGCTCCACGCCGCTTGAAAACGGCAAGCGCGAGCTGATGGAGGAAACCGGCGCCGTCGGCTATTCCTACATATCGCTCGGACAGGTCTATCCTTCTCCGGGCTACACGGACGAAATTATCCACCTCTACGCCTGCCGGATTCAGGCGGTCGGCGACAGCTGTCCCGACGAGGACGAGTTCCTCACGGTGGAGAAGATTCCGCTCAACAAGGCGGTGGAGATGGTGCTCAACAACCAGCTCCCCGACGCCAAAACCCAGATAGCCGTCCTCAAAACCAAGCTCCTGCTCGACAGCGGGAAGATATAAGGGAGTGGCAAGTGATAAGTGGTAAGTGACAAGTGAAAAAAGAGAATAGTTTCTGCGCGTCATTCTCTAAGTAAACGTATGGCTATCAGTTATCCTTTTCCTCGAAACCACTTATCACTTACCACTAGCCACTTACCACTATTTCACTACATACTATGCTCACTTCAAACGTTCTATCACCGCAGCAACAGAATACCGCCGTGGCGCTCGGCTTTTTTGATGGCGTTCACAGGGGGCACCGCAGGGTGCTCTCGCTTTGCGCTGCCCAAAAAGCGCAGGGACTCACACCGGTCTGCCTGACCTTCTCCGAGAGTCCGCGCGCCGTGATGAACGGCGGCGAATTTTTCTACCTCATGACGCGCCGCGACAAGGTGAAGGTGCTGGAAGCAATCGGCATGGAGCAGGTCATCTTCGCGGATTTCCGCGCCATCATGCACCTGTCGCCGGAGGCGTTCTTTCACGATATTCTGGTGAAACAGCTCCGCGCCAAGGCGCTGTTCTGCGGCTTCAACTACCATTTCGGCAAGAGCGCCGAGGGCGATTCCGCGCTGCTGCAGCGCCTTTGCGGCGAATCGGGCATTGTGCTGACGGTCGTGCCGCCGGAGACAAACGACGGCGAGGTCGTCTGCTCCACCTTTATCCGCGGGCTGATTGCCGGCGGCGAGGTCGAGCGCGCCAATCAGCTTTTGGGCGCGCGGTTCGGCTTTTCTGCCGAGATTACCCACGGCAGACGGCTCGGCAGAGAGCTTGGCACCCCGACCATCAACATGCCGCTTGAAAAGGATTTGGTTTTGCCGAAATTCGGCGTATACGCCTCGCTTGTCACCCTCGAAAGCGGTGAGCGCTTCGGCGGCGTGACGAACGTCGGCATCAAGCCCACCGTCGGCGGCACCGTCCCCTTATGGGAAACCTGGATGCCCGATTATCACGGCGGCGAAATCTACGGTCAGACAGCCGACGTGCGCCTGCTGAAATTTCTCCGTCCGGAACAGAAATTTGACAATCTCAATGCTTTGCGCGGCGCGATTCTGCGCGACGGTGAACAGGCGAAGGCGATATTCAGACAAATCGGAGAATCTGCAACTTGACAAAACCGTCAAAAGGACTACAATATATAGTTGAATAATAAACAAAGGAAGTAATAACATGGCTAAAAAACAGTTCAAGTCCGAATCCAAGCGCCTGCTGGATTTGATGATTAACTCTATCTACACCCACAAGGAAATCTTCCTGCGCGAGCTGATTTCCAATGCCAGCGACGCGATTGACAAGCTCTGCTTTATCGCCCTGACCGACGACAAGCTCGGCATGACGAGAAGCGATTTCAAAATTGAGCTTCACGCCGACAAGGACAGCCGTATTCTCACCATTGAGGACAACGGTATCGGCATGGACAGGGACGACCTCGAAAACAACCTCGGCACCATCGCCTCCTCCGGCTCCTACAAGTTCAAGCAGGAGATGGAGGAAAAGCCCGACGATATCGACATTATCGGTCAGTTCGGCGTGGGCTTCTATTCCGCGTTCATGGTGGCGAAGAAAATCACCGTCATCACCAAGAAATACGGCTGCGATACCGCCTATTGCTGGGAATCCTCCGGCGCAGACGGATACACCATCACCGAGACCGAAAAGGACGGTCTCGGCACCAAGATTATTCTCGAAATCAAGGACAACACCGACGAGGAAAATTACGACGAGTTCCTTGAGCAGTACCGTCTGCAGGGACTTGTCAAGCGCTATTCCGACTACATCCGCTATCCGATTGTCATGGACATGACCAAGAGCCGCGTCAAGGAGGAGACCAAGGATAGCGAGCACCCCGAATATGAGGACTACACCGAGCGCGAGACCCTCAACAGCATGGTGCCCATCTGGCAGAGACCGAAGAAGGACGTCACGCAGGACGAGTACGACAAGTTCTATCAGGAGAAATTCTTCGCTATGGAGAAGCCTCTGCGCACGATTGTCACCTCCGTCGAGGGCGTTGTCACCTACAAGGCGCTGCTCTACATTCCGACCTCCACGCCCTACGACTACTACACCAAGGAATACAAGAAGGGCTTGCAGCTCTATTCCAGCGGCGTGCTGATTACCGACAACTGCGAGGAGCTGGTTCCCGAGCATTTCCGCTTTGTCAAGGGTATTGTCGACACCGCCGACCTTTCCCTGAACATTTCCAGAGAAATGCTCCAGCATGACCGTCACCTGCTCACCATTGCCAAGAACCTCGAAAAGAAGGTCAAGAACGAGCTGACCTCCATGCTCAAAAACAAGCGCGAGGACTACGAGACGTTCTTCAAGGCGTTTGGCAGACAGCTCAAATACGGCTGCGTTGCCGACTACGGTATGCACAAGGACGAGCTGGTTGACCTGCTGATGTTCTACTCCTCCACTGAGAAAAAGCCCGTCACCCTTGCCGAGTATGTTGACCGCATGAAGGAGGAACAGAAGTTCATCTACTTCGCTACCGGCGAAAATGCCGCCGCGATTGACGCGCTGCCCCAGACCGAGCTGCTCCGCTCCAAGGGCTATGAAATTCTCTACTGCACCGAGGACGTAGACGAGTTCACCATCCAGACGCTCATGAGCTACAAGGAGAAGAATTTCTGCTCCGCCATGAACGACGACCTCGGCATTGATTCCGACGAGGCGCCTGCCGACGAGAAGGAAAGCACCGCGCTGCTCACTTTCGTCAAGGAAACCCTCGGCGACAAGGTGGCGGAGGTCACTGCCTCTAAGAAGCTGGTTTCCCATCCGGTCTGCCTGACCGCAAAGGGCGGCATTTCCTTTGAGATGGAAAAGTACTTCAACGCCGTCCAGCCCGACAGCGGCATGAAGGCACAGCGCGTGCTCGAGCTGAACATGAACCACAGCGCCGTCAAGACCATGGAGTCTCTGGTTCAGACCGATATCGACAAGGCGAAAAAGTACGCCGAGGTGCTCTATTGCCAGGCGCTTCTGATTGCGGGCTTGCCGCTTGAAAATCCGTCCGAGTACACCGATTTGGTCTGCTCGCTGATGTAATCCAGACAAAAAAGCCACACCTGATTTCCGTGATATTTTTAACGGAAAATTAGGTGGCAGTAATACCCTGAAGGTTTGAAGTTACCTTCAGGGTTTTTTGTTTAGTTTTTGTCTAATTGAAACGTGTACTGGATGACGATGGTGTTGCCACAGGTGCGCGAGTATCTGACTTCTTTTTCGTAGACATCAATCCGCTTGATGAAGGCACGGAGAATTTCGGGAGTGAGCTTTTCAATGTTAATATACTCTTTCGCTTTTGCGATGAAATCCTTAACGTATTTCTCCTGCAAATCGATCTCATTGATTTTCCCGTTGAGTTCGTTCAGCTTAGTGCGAATCTGCGCCTGTTCTTCCTCGTACCCTGACGCGAGGAAATCATAGCGTTCGGGTGTGATACGTCCAACTACTCTGTCCTCATAGAGACAACGTATAATGTTGTCAAGCTCATGTAGCCGAGTGGTTAAATGTGATTTTTCTTTTTCTGCCGAAGTATAGTATTTCTTGGCTTCAACTTTGCCTTTTTCGGTTGCCATAGCGTAAAACTCATCACTATGGTTGTTCGCCAACGCTATCATGGATTTCAACTGCGTGAGGACGATTGTATCAAGCACCTGTTCCTTGATGTTGTGTACGGTACACCTTGATTTTCCTCGCTGATAACCGCCGCATTGAAAGTAGTTTTTTTCAGTCGGCATTGTTTTTGAACGATGAAGATACATCCGTTTTCCACAGTCCCCACAGTAGAGATAACCAGCGTATTTATCCAGCTCTCCCTGAATGTCAGGGCGTTTTCTTCCCTTAAAGTGTTTTTGAACAATATCAAAGGTCTTTCTGTCAACAATCGCTTCGTGAGTATTCTCGAACACCATGATATTCTCGGATGAGTTGTTTATACGCTTTTTAAGCTTGTTCGACTTGGAATACGTTTTGAAGTTGACCGTATCTCCAATATAGAATTGGTTAGACAATATTCTCCTAACACTGTTTTGTGACCACATATATGGATTATTTAAGTTCGGTTGTCCACTTCTATTGCCTGTTTTCTTGAAAGCATATACGCTCGGACAGATTACTTCTCGCTCCGCAAGCTGATTACAGATTTTTCTGATTCCGATTCCACTTGCATACAACTCGAAGATTTCTTTCACAATCGGCGCGGTTTCGGGGTCGGGAATCCATTCCTTTGGGTTATCGGGGCTTCGCATATATCCGTAAGGTACCGTCGTGCTGATTCTTTCGCCGCGTTCACCTTTTGAACGAAGGACTGCCCTTATCTTTTTGCTGGTGTCTCTGGCGTAGAAGTCATTGAAATAATTCTTTATACCTGAGAAGTCGCTCTCACCATAAAGGCTGTCAACGCCGTCGTTGATTGCGATAAAGCGCACGTCATACTGTGGAAAAGTAATCTCCATCAACATACCTGTCTGGAGGTATTCTCTGCCAAGACGGGACTGGTCTTTGACGATAACCGTTCCGACCTTGCCCGTGTAAACGTCATCCATCATCTGTTTATAGCCGGGACGGTTGAAGTTTGCGCCGGAGTAGCCGTCGTCAACATAGTACTGACAGTTGTGAAGATTATGGTCATCAGCAAACTTTTTGGTAATGATTTTTTGATTGGAAATACTGTTGGATTCGCCCTCGCGCTCGTCCTCTTGTGAGAGTCGGCAGTAGAGAGCGGTAATCAATTGGTTTGAATTTGTTGTTAACAATTTGAACCTTCCTTTCCGAATGCAGCCACTCTGAAATTCAAACCGAATAGGATACAGCAACAGGATACCCTAACTCGGCTTGAATGTCCAGAGATTTAGCTGTATTTTTTTACTTTCCAGTGATTAAATATTTGATAGTGTCACTGACGGTTGGTGCGTCAGCGGTAGGGTTTACAGAAACAATCTCGTAAGTTGCGCCGTTAACCGTCATGGTAGTGGTGCTAAAGAGATTCCTTCTGTAAAAATCGGTGTTGTTATTTAGAGTAATCGTGCTGAATTCTTTGTCCATAGAGTCCTTTCCTCGCCGTAGTAAATGCGGCGAATTGTTTTTATTAATCTGATAATGTGGTAGTTGGTTTTGAAACAAAACCGGTTCATATTTGACATCAATCCTTTCGTTTTTATATAGTTTAGAGTGTCATAGAGAATTCCTCGTCCTCATCATCTCCTTCACTGTCATCATAATTATCATAGTCATAATCGTCCGCCCCGAAGATTTCTTGGAGGATTTCTTCTCTGGTTCTGTATTCTTCTTGTTCGTAATCAAGCTCTTGCTCAGGTGTTTCATTTATTGCATTGGCAATTATGCCGATACCTAAACCGAGAACCGAACCAAGAGTAGAACCGTTTTCTTCAGCTTCGATACGTTTTCTGCGCTCGTCCGGGGCTTTGGAATCGTTGTCAACGATTTTTGAAACCGCTCCGGCAAGGCTGTTGATTTCGCTAGCGACATTGGAATAGCTGTCAGCTATCCTCTGCGTTTCAGTCTTGGATTGGGCGCGTTCTTTGAGATGTTGCTCGTATAATTTGCGCGAATCTTCCCAGCCTGTCGGTTGTTCTGCTCCGGCAGGTAACTCTCTTTGTCGGAGTTCGAGCTCAATGTTTTCCTTGAGATATTTCTCGTCTTGGAGCTTGATGTCACGGCAGCTTTTGCCGTTAGGACAGTGGAAGGTGAGATATTTTCTCTCATTCGTCCACGTCATGTGGTAGCCGAGGATGGACATGTTGCGGATGAACTCGTCCTTGCTGCCGCTATATGACATCGCTGTGCCGATATCTTTTGCCAATTTTTCTTTCCAACTGTTACCCCATAGCCGTGTGCGGTACTCTCTGGACGACATACTTTTTCTGCCACCTTGGTACGGTTGTAACACGGAAAATCCGTGAGCGATACAGATTTCGTCGCTGAGTTTTCTCAAATGTTTGAGCGTAGACGGCGATTGCCGCAGTTTCTTTCCCGACTCAAAGCCAACGGAATTGATGACGAAGTGGCTGTGGATATGCTCTCTGTCGCAGTGAGTGGCAAAAAGAACCTCGTGACCTGACCACGCCTTTTCCGCAAATTCCAGTGCGATTTCATGCGCTTGTTCAGGAGTAATCTTTTCTTTTGGTGAGAAGGATTGCGCGTAATGGTAGAAGAAAAATCCGTTATCTTTACCATAAACCTTCTTCGTTGCCATAAACTCTCGGAAGGAATTTGCTCCGTCGCAGTTGACTCCGCTTACTAATTTGCGCTTGGATTTGCTGTCGTAGGTTTTGTATTCCTGCATACAGTAGTTGATAATCGCTCGCATGGCGAATCTGTTTTGCCGATGTTCGGGAATATACATGACCGTTGCCATCGTTAATCACCTCCCGTTAAGCTGAGAATCGCGTCATAGATTTTGCGCTGACCTTCGATAACGAAATTGAAATTACCGAAGAAGAACCGCTTGGAATTCACCTTCCGCGCGATTTGGTTGATGTTGTTGCCGATGCGTTTCAGCTCTACAAGCACTTCCGTCAAATCCGTTACCTTGATTTCCGTGTTGCGTGAACATTCAATCAGATAGTCCGTCAAGGTCATCTGCGCCTGCTTCGCTTTTGTGATAATCTCTTTCTTTTCTGTCGGTGTTAACCGGATGGATATGGTTTGGTTTCGTTTTCTATTTGTCGTAATTGTTACCTCCGTGTTATGATAAAAGTGGGTCCGGGCTTCTGCCCGGCTTTTTGCGACCGAGCGGACAGCCGGACGCTCTGCTTGCCTCTGCAGAGCCGAGAAAATACGTGAGCGTTCTCAGCCCGCATGAATGTGTTTTTTGTATCTAACAGTGGGTGAACTGTATTTTCTGCAACTTCTGCAACAGCGCGGAAAAATCCAGCGTATAAGCCAAATTGGGAGTTTCCGTTCCGCAACAGAGAGTGGTGCAACTGCAACAGTGCCACAGTTGTACAACAGAAAAAGAAAAAGGTTTTTCTCAGTGTACAAGCTGTTTTCAAAGCTCTGCCACAGTTGTCACAGAAAATATTAGGTACTGTTTACTATCTGTTCAGCCTTGTATTTGTCGAGTGCCATATAGCGGCTGTTCTTTCCTGCATAGCGAACGGAGACCGTGTTGCTGCCGGGAGAGGTTTTTATCAAGCCATCTTCGGCAAGCGTTTTCAACAGTGCCTTACTTGTCAGATTGAAATTTTCGCCTTGCTCATTGCAGAGTACCTTCACATAGCGGTAAGCGATATCCTTGTTGAGATAAAGATAATGCTCATCCTCAAATCCGATAAAGTTTCTCGGATACGGGTCTTCACCGATTGACAGCTCCTTGTGCGTCACCGCGACCGCACCGGACTCAATCAGCGCGTATAGCTTTTTGACAAAAACAACCGAAGGCTTGTCGCTCTTGATATTTTCGCTCTGTCGCTGTGCCAAGCGGTAAAGGATTTGTTTTAATTCGTTGTCAAGGTTTTTCGCGGCAGATTCGGCGATAACCTTGTTGTCCTCTAAAAACCACAAGAGCATTTTCATACCGATTCTCAACTCCGCTGTCATCTCAGGGACTCTGCCATGGCAGGAAATTCCTGTCTGAATAAAATCACTTCGATAGGCGGTAAAAGATTCTTTGAGCATTTTTACAAAGCCTTTTTCGATTTTCTCTGCTTGGAGGAACTTTTTCTTAATCCATTCTGTATAAGCAAACATCGCTCTACGAAGAACGCCCTGCTCCGCATACTGTTGAAATAAGGACAGAGTATCTAAGTTGACGTCGCCGTCTTTCAACTCCAACAGAAAATACCGCGCGGTTCCGCTCTCGCCGATATCTGGCGGAAACTCGGAGGTGACGATTGCATTGCCCAGCGGTGGACGCGACTCCATCGGAGAGGAATCCTTTCGCAATCTGCCGCGACCGGTTCTGTCGCCGTAGGAACGGACAAGCGCCTGCATGGTCGAAGTCAGTTTTCGTTCGTCATCTTTGCCGCACGGGTGGAAGTCATCAATACAGGTTAATACATCTTTCAATGCAAACGCATTCTGAATTATACTGTTTGATGTGTCACGAAACGACATCGGCAAATTGCCGGCATTGAAGATTCCGAAGAAGCAAAGGAACAATGCCGCCAGTGTGCTCTTGCGTGTACCGGTTCTGCCGATGATGTTCAAAACAAATTTCGGCATACATTGCGCCTGCCTGAGAAACTCAATCAGCGGAGTGAGAAATGTGAACGCCAATAGAACAAGAACAATCTCTTTCGGAGCGAGCGGCGTTTTCGTCATCGAATAGACTGTTTCCAAATCCGATTTTGAAAAATTCTGCTCTCCGCAGTAACTATCGAGCTTGCCCTTTAAGTTGACATTAAATTTGCTGTCGCCGGGCAGAAGATAACACCAAGTGTTTCCGATTTTCTTCCAGCCTGTCTGTTGATAAATAAACTGCTGTTCTGCACTTTCGGAAGTTGACTGAATGCTATAGCGTACATGCTCTTTGACGTTCTTGCCGACCTCCAAAATACATTTGGCGCCCCATTTTTCAAACAGCCAGTTGAAGGAAGGAAAGTCTTTGCCGGATACTTCTATCTCGGGAAGAGCCTCGCCGTTTGCATGTTGACCTGCCAGCCGCAGAACCTTTGTTTCCATCGCTCCATCATCAACTGTCAGCTCGCTTTTGATGTACGGCGTGAAGTTCGCCAGCTTTTTGTCGTACTTACCGTGCTTTTCGGTAACCTCCATGCAGAGGTTGCCATCTACTACCTTGTACGGCGACGGATACTGTACAAGGCTTTCTTGAGTTGTTGCGTTTGTAATTGACATAGTTGTCACAGCCTTTCTTGTAAGATTTTTTTGTGAAACACAACGCTTCCACACTAAAAAGTGGGAGTAGTATTCATATTTGCAAACCATCATAAACATCAGCTCCTTTTAAGTTTTTTGGCATAGAAAAATCCCTATAACTTGTCATTTGCCAAGCTATAGGGATAATTGTTTTTTTCTCTTCAGTTTTATTATACCGCGCTTTGAAAACCGCGTCTACAGTTAATGCGCACAAGTTAGCAAAGGCTTTTTTCAATGTGACCAGTCGAAATTGCATAGGAGATTCTACTCCACCAATATTGTGGAATTATTCTATGCATAGTTATACTTTTCACGGACAAATTTAAACCGTCAACCGACATATTTCCCTCCTACTATATCAATGTCAAATATCTTAAAAAGTCCGTAAAAACGTGTGACGACCCAAAACCGTTTCCTAAAAGATTGTGACAAAACGCGTTCACCGCCCGGTATTCAGCCGGACGGTGTTTTTTCGCCCACAAACTGCGACAAATCGCCTGTGTGGGCTTTGTTGTGAGTAGTCGGGTACTTGCCCGATTTTTCACTTTGCGCGACACAGGGCGAAAGAGGGCTCGTCAGCTTTTTCTCTCTGTTAAGGAAAATAACACATAATCATTGTAATCAGTCAGTTGCACGCTGAATGAATAACCATCCTTGCTATCAACAAAAAGCGTATTATCATTTACCTGTTCTACGGTGTAAATGCCTTTGCTCTCATAATAACCATGAACGTCAACAAGACTGAATTGTTTGCTGAAATAAACCTGACCCTTAAACGGTGTTGCTATTGCCGGATAATCGCAATTTTCAAACCATATCAGCATATGAAACGGTATATAGATGTTTTCTCCAAAATCATCTGCCAGTCCGACCTCTGCAAAAAGAGAATAGCGAAATTCGTTATCCGATACACCGTTATATTTCAAATAGAACTCACCGCTGTCGGTGATTAATTGCAGATAGTCACCAATTTGAGTGGTGGATTTTATCTCCTTTCGCGACCTCAACTCAAAGGTCATTTCGTTAAAATTCAATGGTGAAGTAAAATTGGAAAAGTGTCCTGTATCGGCATAGTTATGTGCTTCCAAATCCAGCATTAACCGATGACCGGAAATCAGGTCAATGGCATGTACATGATTTGTATTGTGTTGACCGCCGCAGGCAGTGAGAAAACTACTCAGTAGGAGCAATGCTAAACAGCTAATTGACAAGGTCGTCTTTTTCATGATTTTTAAACTCCTTGTACACCCCCAGCTCCGAAACAGTATCGCCAAAATATCCGTACTGACAAATGATTTTCGGCTCTCCGCCAATCAACTTGACAAGCCAATAGTCCGTACAATCCACTTCGCCGGTTCCATAACTGCCCATCTGCTTTCCGTCCTCTGAAATCAGTGTGCGATGCACCTTTATGACGGTTTCTTCGCGTGACTGATCTCTCCAAAACAATTCACTGCTTGTCTCTTTACAGCTTTTAACGCTTTCGATGAAGGAGTTGACAGATTCGCTCTCAACGTTTTCATAACAGCCTATAAATGCATCCAAATCTTTCTTGTTAAGCGATTCAACATAATTCCCAATAGCCTCTCCTGCTTTCAGCTCGTATATATCAGTCCCTTCGCAGAATTGCATGGCGAAGCGGTTATTGCCGTCGGACATCACTAAAATACGATAGAGCGGTCTTGGGCTTTGATGACTCTCAAAAACGCTGATACTGCCGCCTGTCGTGTTGCCGCCCTCGTATTCTATGTCGTAGCCGCAGTCCTGATAAAACGCGGCAATATCCGTAAAAATTGTCGGTGAGGACTGCAATTCAACGATATTGTAATATGGATCGTGGATATTACCGTTGAGCGAATACTGTCCGTCATTCTCGCTGAAAACAAAAGCGTTTTTCGTCAGGTGATACGGCAGACAGATTTTATCGTTGTTTCTGTTACCTGCCACGCTTTCGTTGATAACAACGTATATATCATCAATCGAGTTATTATTTCCGTCTATCACGTTTTTACTGAACAGTGTATACGGATAATTGGCTTTGCTCATCATCAGTATCTGTTTATCATCAATTACATTGAATGTGAAATCAGGATTGCTTTCGGCAAGAGAGTTTCTCATATCATCAACCGATAATTTGCTTTGAAAGGCAAGTGTGCTCCCATTTGAAAAATACGCTTTATCAGCATCTATCTTGATTTCTGTCGTGCTTTCATCAATATAGTTTTTTAATTTCAAATTACCGCTTTGCTTTTCGTTGGCAGTTAATCCGCAGGCGGACAGTTGTATGGTGATTACTAAAATAATAATGATTGCAAATAATCTTTTCATAACAAACTCCTTTTTCAAATTGACAATTCTCTCAGCTGAGATTATACTGTAATTGTAGCAATTATCCGTAAATTGCGCCATACATTTTTATCAATAATTTTAGCACTATCTGCAATAGGTGAGTTATGACAAAGTGCCGTTTCTGGGAAAACCGTTATCTGCCAATTGAATACAGCTTAGAGAATATGCAGAGCACAGAGGGTTATTTTTCGCTGTGCCTGATAAAGAGAGGAAATGCCGTTGTGTCCATCGACGGCATAAAATGCTATCTATCAGCACCCGCTTTGCTTTGTCTGAATCCCGACAGAAAAGCGGAAATTATCAGATCGGCAAAGCTCCAAATAAAAACGATCTTTTTCGCACCTGAATTTATCAACCGTAATCTGTCTGTTGAGCGGATCACTGCCGATGATTACGAGTTGAACTGCCGTTTGTTTGATTTCCCCAGCTTTGATTTATTCTATCAAACCGATGATACCTTCAATTGTATCATACCATTTGAATCGGAGGAGCTTGGCAAAGTGGAATTTCTCTTTGACAGTATCATTGAACAGCTCAGTGTTCAGCCCGATAATATGTGGTCTTGCCGTGCAAGAATGGCGGTTATCCGCATCTTTGACTATGCCGCCAATCTCTACGAAGGATTATTTGGCGTTAATCAGGAAAGCGATACGCTTGTAGATTGTATTCTTACCTTTATCGAATTCAACCTCGAAAAGCAATTTACCATCGAATGGCTCAGCCGTGAGTATTCCACCAACCGGACTACACTGATGGCAGACTTCAAGCGTGTAACAGGAAAGACAATCAATGAGTTTGTCTTGGACAAGAGGATTGATTTGAGCAAGCAGATATTGGCGTTTACCAATATTTCTATCGAGGAATTGGCATTGAAATGCGGTTTTTCCTCTCAGTCGTATTTCACAAGAGCATTTAAAAAGAAAACGGGCTTGTCGCCTATGCAGTTTAGGAAAAGAGCAGTGGAAAAGAGGATAAAGGAATTCCAACAAACAATAGATAATTAATTATTTAACAAGGGGGACTACTCGTGATAAAAGCTTTTTTAGTAGGTATAAGTGAATACTGTATTGAGAATACTGAGAACTTACCATACTGTAAGAATGATATTTTTAAATTGCGCAAATCATTAATAAAAGGACTTAAAGCCAACGAGGAAAATATAACACTTATCGGGTGCGACAATACAGTTATTTTCGCATATTTTGATTATATGTTTGACTGTTTCTTATCATCATTAACAGAAGATGATACTATGATTTTTTACTTTTCCGGTCATGGTTCAAATGGAAATTTTCTATTGAGCGACAAAGAAATTTCAATTAACTCTATTATTGAAAGAATAAAGAATTCTAAATCAAAAAGAAAAATAATAATCTTGGATTGTTGTCATTCCGGTGACTTCATATTAGACGGTGTAGCTCAATTATCGACTGAAGATTCTATTGCTGAATTTGTTGGAACAGGTTGCACAATTATGGCTTCTTGTGCTGCAAGTCAAGAATCAGGATTCCACCCAATACGAAATATAAGTTTATATACCAGTTTTTTATGTGACGCAATTGAAGATAAATTTATAATAAAAAAGGGCAAAAAATCACTTGAAGATATAAACAAATTAATACGTCTATATAATAAAGTGTGGAACGAGTGCAAGGGAGTCCGATTGCAAGAACCAATTTTCCGGTCTAATATGGGAGGTACAGTATTCTTTGACGTTGGTGAATATGAACCATATATAATGAATAAAATAATTGAAAATACTGATGAATACATCATTACAGCTGTAAAGCCAATGCATGTTGTTTCAGCGAAAAGATATGCTATAATGGTTTTGTTAAAGCATCCATGTACATATTCTATGATTGCTAACATCGCTAATGATATTATTTGTAAAGCCAAAAACTATGAAGTGTATGATAATATCAATTTTGAAAAATTTTTTCAATCTCAGCCAGCAAACATTATCTGGTGTTATTTTGGATATGACGAAGAAGACATGGTGAATAGCAATTATTATTGTCGTACTACATGGGTAGACAATACACAGGATAAAAGCTATTGGTATAACGAAAAAAATAATTCAATACTTATTAATGATATATTAATTGATGTACATAGCAGTTATCATCTCATAAAAGAGTTGAATAGGTGTACTTTGAGCAAAGAAGATTTTGTCCAAAAAACAAAAGAGTGCACATCACAACTTATATCCGTTGCTGAAAAGTACATTCAACTATTTCGCGAATTCGATAATCATACTTTTTCCGAGGAAGCATTTATTGCATTAGTACAGCCGTTAAATAATCTGTTTTTAAAATGGTACATTATTCAAAGCGACTTACCTGTAGCACCGATAGATTTACATGATTGGGCAAAAGCAAACATTCAACTTGCCAATACTATTTACGATTTATCTCTTTTTTATAATATAAATAACCTGAAAAATTGGAGTTCAGATAATCGGCACTGGCTAGTACAAAACACAATTGAAAGATATGAGGAAGACTTAGAAAGACTAAAAAGCTTCAACCCTCTATCATTTTAAAGAAATTAACAAAACTGGTGAAGATATAAACTATCCTCACCAGTTTTGTTTTTTTTCGCTAATAATACATTTTTGTTGGCTTGCGATAAAAAGTCTTTTAATTCATTATATTTTCAATTATATTATAAATAATGAATGTGTCAAAAATTTTTCACCTTTTCAGCACGAAATCCACCCCTCTCAAACGTGTTATAGGTAAAAGGAGGTTCTTATGTCTAAGCTCGGTACCGAAGAAGCAGAACAAATCATCAGGCAGTATTCTGACATGATATACAGAATCGCCGTTCACAATTTAGGCAATATCGCAGACGCGGAGGATATTTTGCAGGACGTGTGTATTTCTCTGCTGACGAAATGTCCCAAGCAGCGAGATCCCGAACACCTGAAGGCGTGGCTGATTCGCGTTACGGTCAACAAATGCAACAGCCTTCACAGGCTTGCGTGGCGCAGGCGGCGCGAATCACTGGAGGACTATACCCACTTAGAAGCTCCTGAACAATCAGAAATAATGGAGGAAATCCGGCAGCTGCCAAAGGACTACCGCAATATTATTTACCTCTATTATTATGAATCCTACACGATTGCGGAAATTGCAAAAATACTCGGCAAAAACCCTAACACTGTCAGCTCATATTTACAGCGCGCAAGAAAAAAGCTGAAGGCGTTACTTACGGAAGGAGAGGACTCTCATGTATCATAACCGATACACACAAGCGGTCAGCAAAATAAAAGCTCCCGAGGGAGCCGTTGAAAAAATGCTGAAAACAGCAGAAAGATTTGAAAAGAAGGAGAAAGTGATTCATATGAAAAAATGGATAAAGGGTGCGGTTGCGGCATCACTTGCCGTTGCGGTCACAGCAGGAGCGATTATTGGATTTAACCTGTTTGGCAGCAAAGCTAATTCATTCGTTATGACGGTCAATGCAGCTGAGATTACAAAGGACAATCCCGTATCTGTCGGATTAGGAGAAGGCGGCATGAGTATTGCGACAAAAGATGACGGCATGGAGTATTATATAGACCTTCCTCTTTCCGTAAAAGGCGAGAATATCAAGAGCGTTACCTATTCTGTGGATAAGGACGCGATTGCCGTCCACTGCCGCAAGGACAATAATCCCGTTATTGACGGCGATGTTGTAAGTGAAAGCATTGACACCTTGTTTGATGTCAAGTATATCGAGGACGACCAAAAAGCGCTTGAAACGGCAACGGAGAATGACCGTCAAAGCGGCTTTGAAAAACACTCGGCAGAGGAAATATTGAATCGTTATGAAGGCAAAAAGTATTCCTCCATTACGCTTGCTTACAACAACCAGAATCCCGACGGTTGTGCAATCGGAATTGTCGGCAAGAGCACAAATGAACCTGTGTCGGATGATGAAAGCCTCGAAGCTAAGTCAAAGCAGTTGGATTCAATGATAGGAAATACTCTTTACTGCACCGTAACATTTGATGATGGAACGGCACAAAAGCAATCTATCCATATCGGCACAACTGTTACCAATTTCGGCACGGCACACGCCGAATCCTTTAATCAGCTGACAGAGGAAGAAAAGGCACTGAAGGATTATACGGATGTGTTTGTTACCTATTCTATAACTGAATAATTGAAAACAGAATTGCTATAGATTCGTTACGGGAATCTATAGCAATTTTTGTTATCCTATTCGATTTTTATTTTTCCGTTAAGAGCCTCACGCTTTTTGGGTGTGGCTTTTTTATCGGATATTTTTCTTGACAAATGTGTCTACATGTG
>CAMVTS010000002.1 GCA_947170465.1 uncultured Clostridia bacterium | reverse complement strand
GTATGACAGATAAATCCACGTTTTGCAAGTCAGGGGTCACTTCATATTATCTAAAGCCCTCTGATTCAAACGCGGGCTTCATTTCAAAAAACGCAAAACGCCTGCGGAGCGCATAGTCAATCATCGCCAGGCTTCTGTCGGCTGTATTCATCATACCGATAATGTAGACGTTTTTCGGAACGGAAAACTTGTCCGAAGAGTAGAGCAACTGAATATCATTGCCACGCTTATCGGCTTCAATCAGCATAAACAACTCGCCGAAAATCTTACTGAGGTTACCACGGTTGATTTCATCAATGATAAAGAAATACTCGTTTTCTTTATCATCGGACGCTTTTTTGCAGAAGTTGTAAAATGCGCCCTTCTTAATTTCAAAATTCATTCCTGTGCTTGACGGACGAAAGCCCTCGACAAAATCCTCATAGGAATAGCTTTGATGAAATTGAACAAGCTGCACACGTTCGGGATCCTTAACGCCCATCATTGAATAGGCAAGACGCTTTGCGGCGTATGTTTTACCGACACCCGGAGCACCCTGCAAAATGACGTTCAATTTCTTTCGGAGCAGTCCTTCTAAAGTATCATACTGTTTTTCGCTGATATATACGTCTGCAAGGAAGTTCTCTTTGGAATAAGTGTTCAGCGGTTCTTCCTCGATGTCAATATCATCGTCATAATCTTCTGTATCAAACATCGCATTGAGCTTTTCAACATATTCCGTATATTGGGTAATATCGGTCAGCATTTTCGTAACTGCCTGACCGGGATGCTCCCATTCACCGATGTCTGTCCACTTTACTTTACGGGTATTGTTATAATCATCTTCACTGCTGTCATCAAATATATAACCGGATTCAACAACACCGCGACCGATTATTTTATACTTACCTTGCTTTGCAAAAACAATATCGCCCGGTTTCATCTCATAGACAAATTGCCAAGTGGCAAGTGCTGCATTGCGGTATGACATATTATCATCGTAGGTGTCCTGCATAGCAGCTTTCATTTCCGATTTTGAAGTGAAGCGTGTCAAATCACCGATTTTACCCCAATCGATGAGCATAATTCCTTTCTCGGTACATTCACTCCACTTTGAAGCATTATAACCTGGCGAGTAGATCCAATAACGCTTTGTATTTACATCTTCGTCAGCGAGAGCTGAGCCTTTATCTTCTTTATCTTGTTGGTTTTCTTTAACAATCGTCTTGAATATCTCTGACGCCAATTCGTCTGTCATATCAACAGTCCAACCGTTTTCGGTGAGTTTCCAAACACCACGAGTGCTGTTATCCAAATAACCGCCTCTGACAAGGTACTGCCTTGCCCAAGCAACGTCATTGTTAAATTCAGGCGTTTGCGTTTTGCCAATGACCGCGCTTGTTTCTTCCTCGGTCAGCTTTTCGTTTTCGATAATTTTATTTCGTGCCTCTTTAGGAGTAGCAGAGCCGCCTAAATCTTTGAGCGCCTGCAAAAGAGGTCTGAACCAACGCAGGAATTTAGCGCCGGAGTTTGCTGATGAATCTTCCGTCAGTTTTTCATATCCGTCATCCTGTTTGGAAACATTCCAAGCGCTAAAAGATAAAGCGGAAAGTGAATCATAGGGAGAATTATCGGAAAAAATATAAGAAAGGCAGTCGTCACATATAGCAAGATACTCGTCGGCTTCGGGCATAGATTTCAAATTCTTCACCTTTGCAACAACAGACTCAGGCAAGCTGTCGTTGTTTATGATAAACCATCTGTTTCGAGAATCCAAATTCAAAAATCTGTTGGGACGAATCCAGTATAAGCCCATTGACAAATTCCACTTTACGCCCTTCTGGGAAAGGGAAGTATTAAATGAATCGGAAAACTTCTCTCTGAGTTCAGGTGAGTCTGACCTTGAAAGTGCGATAGCATAATCGAAAACATCCCAAAGATTATCAATATCGTGTTCACCACGACCGTTGCCAAACCAATAGAATGTAGCCATCTGATTGTTCAACACGGGGATACCGTCAAAGCTAGTGGGTACATCAGAGTTGATAGAAAACAATTCTTTGATTTCTTTGATTATCCTTATTCTGTTTACATCTGTGATTTGTTTATTAAAAAGACCAAATGTAGTAAACGGGTCAATATCTACAATCTCATTATCACCGTTTTCATTGCGTTCAAGTGTCGGCAGTTTTATCCCTGTAACCTCATAAACCTGCTTTATTTTTTCAATCAGCTCCTGCCGATTGTCCTTATATGCAAGCAGCTTATCCGCAAACTCTTCATAAAATGCTATCGAGTCAAAT
This sequence comes from uncultured Clostridia bacterium, assembly GCA_947170465.1. Classification (GTDB taxonomy): domain Bacteria; phylum Bacillota; class Clostridia; order Oscillospirales; family Acutalibacteraceae; genus Ruminococcoides. Next base: position 116,402 of record CAMVTS010000002.1, on the reverse strand, counting down.
TGATTCTTGCTCATAGTACGACCTCCGAGTGATTTCTGTTTTTATTCTATCACACTTTATCCGGAAAGAACAGATAAAAATACAAAATATTTCTGGACTTTCCGCAGGTTCTGTAGTATTGTGTGTTGCTTGAAAGGAGGCGCACACAATGACTACGCTTGAAAATCTCTACTACGGCAACATTGCTCCGCATGAATATGAAGTGGAGCGCGGCAGTGAGTATGACGCAACCTCTAAGCTGGTAATTAGACACGAACAAGAACTGTCCGCTACTCTGACAGAGCAGCAAAAAGCTATACTCGAAAAAATCAAAGACAACCACACAGAGATAATGAACCTCGGTGAACGCGACGCGTTTTGCCGGGGTTTTTCATTAGCTGTCAGGCTGATGGTTGAAGCTATGAGCGGCAAAACCTAACGCACGAGATTTTGCCACGCGTCGCGCGCGAATAAAATGTCCGCATTGTACCCGAAGTCACGAAACAAAGCCCACACAACCGATTTGTCGCGGTTTGTGGACGCAAAAAAGCACAAGCTCAGAGTTCATAGAGATTCTAAGCTTGTGCTTTTTGATTGTGTCGCAGTACTGAAGCTATGTGTTATTTGTTATAACAACGAGCCGCGTGAAGCGTTTGTATAGTACCTTACATAATCAAAAATTGCAAGTGGGTTTTACTTTTCTTTCATTTGATTTTTCAAAATCTGATACGCTGTAATCAAAGAATACGGAATTCATTTATCCTTCCTCTTTCTGTTGGGGAAACAGCCTTCGAGCCAGTCGATGTACTCCTCGGTAGTTATATTTCCGGCAGAACATTCGTCACGCTTGACAAGCGCCTTATACTTCCATTTTTTGAAATCATTTTTCTTGATTTGGTCAACTTTTACGCGAGCGTAGTAACGGCGATAGTATTTTCTGTAGATTGGCAAAGCTTCGTTCTTTTCCATTTTCAGCTTATAGTTCTCCTCGGCAGCGAGGTCACGGCAGGAACGCAATTCGCCTAAATGAATCCGGTTGCAGTATCGCGCGTCATAGTTGCCCTTGTAGGTAAACCACTGTCCGCAGCGTTCGCAACACTTTAATTTGATGTCGTATTCAAGCAGCTTGCTAAGCTCAAGCTCCAAGAATTCATGCAGGCTCTCACAGCGGTAACGGAGAACCGGATTATGATTGAAGTTATGAAAATATATTAGTGTGGTTGTATCTATACCATGTTCCTGCGCAAAATCAGAAAACGCTGAAAAATCATAATCCGCCTGAGCCTTTTTGTCTCCCATTATCAACCGCTGTTCTTCGTTGAACTCAACGAAGGGCGGCATGTTGTTTATCTTCCTGTAAAGATAATACCGCGCGGAAGGCGTCATATCGCTCAACACTTCAGAATAATACTTCGTTTCAAAACAGAACTCCAAAATATCACGGTATTCCTTTTGCAGCATTATCAGGTATTTATAATAGTCAAGCATAGCCGCCGCCAAATCCGCATCCTGCGTAATAGCAGGCGGAAACAACGCGGAAGCGGTTGAGCCAAACGCCAAGTGATTAATCAACCACTTATAGTTGCGGTAGATTCGATAACGATTAATCATCTCCTGTACTTCATTATCAGCATTTGGTAAATCAATATCTTTATACAAGCAAAGGCATACTTTGACCTCCTCGTACAGCGAGTCGAAATCTGCATAAACAAATTCAAACAACGCTTCACCCAACGGCAGAGTAACCTTGCTTCCGCTGAGCGGGTTATTTTTCGGCTGTGGTTCAATATCGAGATTGTGATGATAAAACATCTTTTCAAATTCATCTCTTTCGGTTGAGTCAACCGGAAACCGAATACAATCAAGCCATTCCGAATCATCATCATTTTTGTGCTCCTGTAAGGAACATACCTGTTCTTTTTCGTTCATGCAAAGCATGATAAATTCATCGTCATTAGATTTCATCAGCTCGGTCGAGTTGTTATCCCTATGATATGTAACATAAACCATACCATCAGTAAACGCAACATTCTCTGTTCCGGTTCGTTCCAGTAAATACTCTTCATATTCAGATAACTGATAATTTCTTAAATCCATTTTGATACCTCGTTTTGTACAATCCAAATTTTGCGTCAAATCAACAATCTAACTGAGTACGATTTATATTGTACAAAACTATTGAAACTTTGTCAAGACTCGCTATAATAAAAATTGTAAGAACGTTCTGAACTTTATAAAAACGAGGTGAAGTCATATATCTGACTACGACATTTATGATTTAGACATCAGAAAAACATTCAACTCCATTGACGGAGATACGCTTCTTGATATGGACTTGCCAGCGACAAAATTTGTGATTAAAGATTTGTTGCCGCAAGGACTTGCTATCATCGGCGGCGCACCGAAGGTCGGCAAGTCTTGGCTGATGCTTGACTGGTGTGTTCGCATTGCAAAGGGAGAAAAGATTTGGAATTTTTCTACTGTGCAAGGGACAACCCTCTATGTAAGTCTTGAAGATACAGCGAGCAGACTGCAGGAGAGGTTACTTTCCGTTACAGACGAGGCTCCAAATGTTTTCTTTACTACGTTCAGTTTTAAAATCAGCGAAGGTCTTGAAGAACAAATCAAAAGTTTTGTTGCCGACCATCCGGGTACGGCTTTGATTGTCATTGATACGTTCCAGATGATTCGTAACACAGGAAGCGAAGTCAGCTATGCGAACGATTACAACGAGGTTGAAATTCTCAAAAAGCTTGCGGAGGAATTGAAAATCACTATTCTCCTTGTTCACCATCTTCGCAAGCAGGGTGACAGCGACCCGTTCAATATGCTGTCGGGTACAAACGGACTTGCCGGTGGTGTGGACACGATGTTTGTTCTCGACAAGAGCAAGCGCTGTTCTACAAACGCTACGCTGTACTGCTCAGGGCGCGACATTGAGGACAGAGAGATTGAACTTTGCTTTGACAAGGATAACTGTGTTTGGAATTTCGTTTCCGACAGCTCGGACAACCCCGAAATGCTGCTGCCAGATGAAATGCAGAAGCTCATTGAGATGATGAAGGAAATCTTTTTCTTCTCCGGAAGTAATTCTGACTTCATTGAACGATACAATCAATATACTGGCAGAGAAATCAAAGCCAATTCTCTGAAGCGAATGATGACAAAATCGGGCGCGGCCTACCGTATCAAGGTCAGCTTGGGCTATGACGAAACCTACAAGCAAATCACCAAATCCATGACCTTCAAGCCGAAGCCCGGCATGACCGAACGGCAAATCAAGGCGGAGCTGAACCGTCAGGCGGTTCTCTTTGAGGAGAAAACCAAGCAGGAATACGCCGAGCATCTCAGGCGTGTTGAGATGGGCTTGGACGACGACGCATCACTGACGGCAAAGCGTGTGCGGTTCGAGCCGCTGGCAGAGGAATGGATTGAGCTGATGGAAACCACGCACGAAATGAAGCCTGCGACCATCATCCGAATCAAAACCATGCGCGAGCGCACCTACAAGGCAATCGGCAACATCTATGTGGACGTGCTGAACTACCGCCAGATTCAGAAATTCATCACGAGCCTTGCAAAGAAAGGCGTGAACAAGCACACGGGCGGAGGGCTGTCTCAGAAAACGCAAAAGCACTACGTCACCTTTATCTCCGACGTACTCAGCTACGCGCGCACCTGCGGATTGATTACGGACAACCCCTGCACGAAGGTTAAAACCGTCAAGACCTGCGAAAAGGAAAAGGAAATCTACTCGCTTGAAGAACTGAAAACGCTGCTGAATCTGATAAATGAGAAAGGGTTTTTGAATTGACCGCTAATTTGACAACATCAGCGGAGAATTCAGAACGAATCAAATCAACAATAATCGTGAATTATGCTTTAGCAGGTGAACCATTTTTAGAATACTTAACTTCTAAAGGGCTGTTTCAAATTATTGACGATTATGAGAATTTGAAAGCATATTTAATCTCGGAGTTCCGTCAAAAGTATTTCAGCGCTTGTGAAAACTCGATTGCTGATAGGGTTTTATCAAAATTTGCAATGGTTTTATTAGCTCGTGATTATGTTGAGGATGTTTTATCTATTTCTGTTAATCGTGGCTCATTAATACTTTATCTGCTAAAAACCGCAGAAGGTATTGACTGGTATTGTGATGAAGCCAAATCAGGTAAAACGGCTGACCGTCCCGAATTTCAAAGAATGATAGCAAATGTACAGAACAACCCTGATTTTGATATGATTATCGTGCATAAGCTGGACAGACTATCGAGAAACATTGAGGACAGTATCAAGTATAAAAGGCTGATTGAAGATTACGGCTTACAGGTATTTTCGTTAAACGAAGGTTTTTCAGATACCCCTAACGGTAATTTCATGTTTAACCTGATGTCGGTAATGAATCAATACTACATTGATAACCTTGCAACAGAGGTCATGAAGGGTCTTAGAGAAAACGCTTATCAATGCAAATGGACTGGCGGTATTCCACCATTAGGCTATGATGTTGACAAGGACAAGAAGCTAATCATCAACGAAAAAGAAGCAGAAGCTGTCAGGATGATTTTTGAAATGACAGCCGATGGCGAAGGCTACGGAGCAATTATCAACAAGCTAAATCTTCTCGGATATAAGACGAAAAAAGGAAAGTCCTTTGGCAAAAACAGCTTGTATGACCTATTACACAATGAACGTTATAAGGGTACATATATCTTTAACAAGCGCAGTAAAGCCAATCATCAAAACAAGCGAAACAATCACCGTTTCAAGAATGATGATGAAATCATACGCATAGAAAACGGCTGTCCTGCCATCGTTTCCGAAAGTCTGTGGAATAGAGCAAATGCTGTAAAGAAGGCTACAAGGTGCAGTTATACCAATGCTAAACATCCCTATCTTCTTACAGGCTTGCTTTATTGTGCTGAATGCGGAGCAAAAATGCACGGAAATTGCAGACAAGACAGATACGGAATACGGTCAACAGGATATCGCTGCAGCAGCAGAACGAATAAACACACTTGTAACTGTAAAGAAATCAGGTGCAGTAAATTAGACAACTTTGTTATTGAGAAATTCAAGCAGTATTTTTTCAATGATGATAACATCAAATCTATCACCGAAAAGGTCAATCAAAAGCTCAATGACAATTCTATCCTCTCCAATGAGTGTAAAGAAGTTAAGAATAATCTCAGAACACTAAAAGCACAGCGAGAAAATCTGGTAGAAGCAATCGCTCAAACAGGTATCAACAAAACCCTGACAGAAAAGCTGAAGGAATATGAGGATAATATCGTCAGAGCAGAAACCTATATCAAGCATTTTGAAGCGCAAAAAAGTGAATACACCGTAACAGAGAAAGATATAAGAAAACTGATAGACGAATTAAAAGAATATATGAGCAATCCAAAGAGTATTGTAACAACAAAGTTTATACTGTCACAGTATATTGAACGTGTGGATGTATCAAACGAGACAATTTTGGTAACGCTTAAAGTCACAATGCCCCCAACTGCTGGGGGCAATTCTTTTTGCCCGATAATACTCCATAAAGACTCCATTCGCAGAAAGAAAGTGATTAATTCATCTTCTACGGATAATATCTTCCTGTTACAATAAGCTGCGGAGCATAGAAAAACGCCGTTTCCTTTATATTCTCATTAAAAGGTGAGTTATTCGGAAAAGGCGTAAAAGGAAAAAGTCCCGTTTGCATATACAAACGAGACTTTTGTGGTGGAGATAACGGGGCTCGAACCCGTGACCTCTTGACTGCCAGTCACGCCCGAATCTGGAAATTGTGAAACGCACGAAAAACATGGATATATTATACTACAGAAAGACTTATTTATCAGATTTTCTGTGCAATAATTGCATATTTTTTCTTATTATTTTGACTTTGGTTCTATTTTTTGAAACAAATTCAACTCTAATTCTATCAATACAAAAGTAATTCTAAATGAATTTTGCGCTAATTTTTTTGTATTATTTATTTATTGTTTTTTTGTTTTATGCGCAAACTTGGCATATTCATGTGGAAAAGGTTGATGATCACTTCCCCTACCCTATCCTACCGAAAATGGATTTTTTGTCTTAAGTGTATCCCGCTCCGAAAAACGCACCCTTGCCACTCTCATAACCGCAGTGCGCCACTCATTTATCCGGAGATTGCCTCAATTCTAGCGAAGGGAGCCTAACCAAAAAAGTAATGCTCATAGAAAACCCCTATTTCGCAGTGACAGATCATCAAAATGCGATACATTTCATACAAATTCCAGCAGTTTACAACCGAACTTTTGAACTGGGTATTAGCAGCCTTCCGAACACAGCCGGTCGTAAAGCCGGAACACATGCCCGAAATGCACCGGAGGTATCTGCGATAAAATGCCGACGATTTCAGAGTATGGGAAAAAGTTGGCGATTCAACTGAATCTGTTATAGATTGCTTCTTGAAAAGCGGAAGCTCTCCGGAACAGGGTTACAAGAATTGCGTCACCCTCATGAAGCTCGCGGAGAAGGACAGTAAGGAAAGGCTGGAATTTGCCTGGGGTGTATCCCAAATTCTGTGTAAACACTAAATAGCGGTGTAAAACAAAGCAAAAATATTATTTCGGGGCGTAAGCCCCTTGACAACAGTATAAACGGGAAACGGGTTGCATGTCAAGGGCGGCGGCTTCTGCCGCCGTTCATTTTACCCTTGACGTGCGAGCCGTTTTCTGTTATTCGGGGATTCGGTCTCCGAAGAAAATCGCCATCTGAGCGTAGATTACACTCCAGTCCTGACGCCGACCGGTCCGCTTTTTCGTAATATCCATCATAGCCAGATAGAGCATTTTAAGCAGGCTGTCATCAATAGGAAAAACAGACTTGGATTTTGTCACTTTCCTAAGCTAACGGTTGAAGCCCTCAATGGTATTAGTGGTATAAATCAGCCGTCTTACCTCTTGCGGGAACTTGAAGTAGGTGCTTAGATTAGCCCAATTATTCCTCCAAGACTGCGAGATTTTAGGATATTTCTTGTCCCAGCGTTCTGAAAAGGTGATTATTCCGCCCCAATAACCGCACCAATCCGCTCCAAGGAAAACATCAATTCGCTTCAATGACCGCACCGATACGCAACGAGGAACGCAGCGATTCGCGTCCGGAACGCACCTGCTGAATCCGCCCATCGAAAAAAGCTGTTCTTAGATTCCGAGCCGGAGGCAAAACGGAGCCACCGCCACAGGCGGCTTGCCCTTGACGGGTTCTGAAAGAAATGCTACAATTGTCGCCCGACGGTGAACCTGACTGAGCTGTTCTTGAGTTCGTCACCGTCGGCAATGACGCCATAGCATTTCTTTCAGGTTCTGTCAAGGGTGTCGGTCGTCCCGCAGAAGCTTCCGTTAGAACGACCGCTTTTTTAACTGTATTTCAGAATAATTTTTCTCATCTGTTCCTAAAGGTCTTGCTCCGACCACTCATGCTCGTCATCGGGTTCTTCCGAGAACATGGCAAGCATTTCCGCTTTAGCTGCTGTAGATGGTATGAAACTCATCGTAGGCGACAAGTGTCTCGGTATGTTGGAAGCGGTAGGAGAAGTGTTTCCCGACGCCAAATACCAGAGATGTGTTGTCAACTTCTACCGCAACGTATTCAGCGTTGTGCCTAAGTCCAAGGTGAAATTTGTAGCTAAAATGCTCAAGGCGATTCATGCTCAGGAAAGCAAGAAAGCCTCCCGTGAAAAGGCAAAGCTTGTTGTAGAAGAACTTAGACAAATGAAGCTGGAGAAGACGGCAACTAAGCACTGATGCTCGTCTGTGCCCGTCTCAGACACGTTGCCGGCACTCAGTGGGGCAACAAAAAGTATATGAACATGAAGCATTTGGAAGCGTTATTGGACGACTCTTTCCTTGCCGGTTGATCTTCATTCACAGATTCTGCAATCTTTTTTGCGCATAATTCTTGACAGTACCCATATCAATAATAATTATCAATTCCATTAAGAGTGATTTTTAGACGTAAAACGAAAGCACCAACCGGCTAAGCATAGTCGATTGGTGCTTCTCTATTGTTATTGGATTGTATGGTTTTAGAGAAGACTCTCTCCTTCTCCCATAACCGCGATATCGACAGCCGTCGCTTCCTCTAAGTGGAAGGTCATCAGTTTGTTTCCTGTCTGCTCGTTGTAGATAGCTTCCAACCCTGCTCCTTTAATCATCTGCTCGGCGTAGCTGTAATCCGTTTCAAAAACCGCTTTGCCTGTGTAGCGAAGCCAGTGACCGTCAGCCTTACATGCAACAATCTCTACAAGCGGATTTTTCTTCATCTGCTTATAAACGCTTTTAAAATCTCCCACACCAAAAATAATTTTACCGTCGACCTCCATGTGTGCGCCGAGAGGACGAATTTTTGGCTGATTGCCATCAGTTGTCGCTAAAAAGAACACGCCTGCTTCCGATAAAAAGTCATTTACTCTGCTCATGTTGTAATTCTCCTTTATCTTGTTTTTCCGTTATCATCCACGTCAATGACTCTGGGTGAAATCATAGCCATTTCATTCCACACCCAACGCCTTGAAAACAGCATCCTCCGGGCTTTGATAGAAGATGATATTAAAGCAACCAATCAGCTCGGATGGTACCGAGCTTAAATCTGCTGCCGCCGTAATCGGTAATAATACCTTCTTTGCTCCGCTGTCAAGGCAAACCTGAAGTGTGCTTGCAAGGTTTTCAACCTTAATCAGTGTTCCTGCAATGCTGATATCTCCCAGAACGGCTAAGCTGCTTACCGTTGGCTTTCCGAGAGCGATAGAGCACAACGCAATCAAGGTTGGCAGGGTTAATTTATCGGTCATACCAATACCCTGCAAATCCTGATAATTGATAATATAATTCTTCGTTGTCGTACTGATACTAGCGCTGATTCTGTTTGAATTTGCTTTTAGATAGTTGAAGGCTGTGTTGGCAGCTTCCTTGCTGCCTGAATCATTGCCGATGCCGGTTCTTTCCAGTTTGCCGTTGCCCGGCATCATCTGAGATTCCAGACGGAAAACGCCTATCATTCCCGATTTTGCAGGAGCTACCGTATAGACCTGCCCAGGATTGCCCATTCCCTCGGGAATCAGCTTGCCGCCTCCCTGTTCGGGAACAGAAACATAATGCTCCTCAAATGTTTCGTTATCAATGTACGAAAAGTTTACATCATAAAATTCCATACCGCCGAGCTTCTTGAGCTGCTCTTTCACTCTGCGTCGCATTTCAAGCGCAAATTTCAGGATTTCTTCTACCTGTTCCTTTGTAAACTCTCCGTCAGGATATAGGAGCTTGATCATGCCGCCGACAGTTTTTCTGACAGCGACGGTATCTCTTTGATTGAGGTTTGTACCCAAGCGGAAATACTTATCTAGCGCGTCACCGTACTGTTCCTTGCGCAGTTCACGAATAAACTCCGCGAGGTAATCTGTAATAAAGCCGTAGTCATTGGTGAAGTGTTCCGGTCTAAATTTCGGAATCTCCCAGCCGGGCAAATAACAGTGCATGCGGTCAAGGAAAGCGGTATCCAATCCCATCTCCGGAGGAAACGGTGCAAAAAGGCTTGATGTTTTCAGAAGAACTTCTACGCTTTGATTGATGTTTCCGACGAAAGCCATTGAAGCGGAAGCGGAAATCTCATCTTTACCTCTTGCGAAGGAGCCTGAGTTCATATAGTCCTTCATAATCTGAATGCCGTCTTTATCCTTAAACTTTATTCCGGCAACCTCATCAAACGCGACGCAATCCCAGACGCCGACAAGTCCGACCTGCTTTCTTCCCATATTATAGAACAGGTTGGCAACGGTTGTCTGTCCTCCCGAAACAAGAATACTGTTTGGGGATACCTCTTTGTAAATATGCGACTTGCCTGTGCTTCTTGGTCCGAGTTCGCACAAATTATAATTGTTCTCTACAAGAGGAATCATGCGAGCAAGCAACAGCCATTTTTCGCGCTCCGTTAAGCGGTCAGGCTCCATGCCTGTGGAACGGAGCATGACAGAAATCCACTCGTCTTTTGTAAAGGCTTTACGACCTTCCTTTAACTCCTGAATATCTATATGCGGCATTTGGATTGGCGTAAGCTTGCGAATTTTCACAGGCGGCTTGGAGCGTTCTTCTTCGTTATACTCATAATCAAGCCCAATAATGCACCAGATTCCACCGCAGAGCAGGCGATCAAAATCTGAGGGATAGTTTTCCGGAATCGGAATATTTTTTAATCCGAGATTCATGAACTCTGCTTCGTAAGTATCGTTCTTAATGTTGAGATGTACCGTCAGCTTGTCAATAACCGTGAAGCTGCCGCGCTGACGGAGCAAAGACATAATCTTCTGCGCCTCATCAGGACGGACATAATTATCTGCTAATATTCTTTTTACATTGCCGAGACCTTCCGAAATAACTGCTTCATCATCTGAGCTGCAGTATTGTCCAAGCAAGAATTCAAGGACATAAACAGGTACGTTTGCACCTTCCTTGATTTTCTTCGTCAGGTCTTTGCGGACAATTTTGCCATCAAAACAAGTTCTTAACTTATCGTTAATTGCTGTTCTTGAATCTTCATACTCATTCATCAGTAAATAGCTCCAATCATTTGTGTGTGATTCAAAAGGACTTTCAACCGTTGTGACAGCTTTCTCCTCTGAACTTGTCTTTGTATAGCCATCTTCCGCTGTATGGACAGAGGTGGTTTGTGATTGTTCGCTTAACCACCGATTATAATCCGCTTCCTTCTGTTCATCCGGTGACATTTCTGCCCATTTTTCGTTCATCATTTCTGTTGTAGATTGAATGGTTTTCTCTATAAGATAGTATCCCATCTTCCTGCCGTCCCATCCGCCCGACGGAAGCTCTTCATTCAGTAGCACTTCTAAACCTAATAGCAGTTGACAAATTGAGTTGATAATATCAACTAAACAATTTGGAATTTCAGAAGTGATGGAACCCTGACAGATTAACCTTGTGCCAATTAAAATGCCTTTACTAAAAATATCTTCTATATCGGCTCTGTTTTCTTCATCAAAGATATAATTACCATCACTCTCGGAACAAATGCCTTTTACATCGGTAAGCTCTGTTAAGTATTCAATAGCTTTGGCTTTCTGGCGTTTTGAATAATATTCCGAATCAATGCAGAAAAACATTACAGCTTCAAGAAGCATATTAAGAAATTCAACAGCGCCTAAGTCGGAACATGTACCGGATTTCTTATCAGCTTGACGGATCATATCATCAAAGAGTTGCAGAGCATTATCCTTGTATCTCTTGATTACAATCTTTTTTGTTTTGTTGTCATCATACTGAGAATACTTTTGCCGTTCATAGGCGATATCTCGTTGTGTATTACGCTCTTCCTGTTCTTTCAGCTCGTCAAGCAGGGTCATAATAGCTGCAAAAACCATGCTTTCTCCTAAATCTGACATTGTTATTCCTCCATATGATGATTGCTGTTTCTATGTCTGAGAGATTGGATTAAAAACCAAAGTCACCGGCAAATGTAATGTCAATCATTACTTCGTGACGCAGCACTTCCAAATCCTTCTTGTCATCCACGATCAACAGATAATACTTGTCGCTCCGGCTGTACTGTCTGTTGCGAAGATTGAATCGGAGCTTAAATATTCTGTTGGCTGCTTCCGCGCTCTTGTTATCCGCAGTATGCAAAATCTCATTTGAAATCTTTTCGCCGTTTTCGTTGACAAAGCAAATACGATAGGTTGCTTCCTTGACAACGCTGCCGACAGGCTCATTCTGAATAAAGTCAAGCGAGAAAATAAGATTGGTTATCTTATTAGACAGGCTCACAAGCGAAATAACAGCGCTCGTTGTTTCCTTGTGTCCTTTTTCTGTTCTAACATCAATGAGAGGTATCAGCATTTCCTGCGGTGAGCTGCCGCCGTGTACGAAATTCATACCGCCGCCAGCGGCTTTGAATATGTCGCTTGCCATCGGGAAGCTGACAACCTTATCATCGTCATTATTCAGCACGGTAGATAACGGAAGGCTTTCAACGCCTTCGGTTACAACAGCGTCTTTTGCAACGATATATCTCTTTGCTTTATACACCTTTGAGCCTGTGACGTTTCCTATTTTATCGCTTTCAGTGAGCTTATCACGCTTGTAGATAAAGCCGTGATCAGCCGTAACGATAAAATGTACCGTGTTTGCGCTGACCGTTAATCTTCTGATTAAAGCAGCGATTTCTTCAATCGCTTCTTCGCAAGCTGTAAATACTTCGTTCTCAGTATTGGGCTTGTCGCCACGAGCGTCAACCTGATTATGATAGACATACACAACTTCCTGATTGGTAAATACTTCTCGGAGCTGTGCAACGCTCATATTTTTCAAGTCATCATACCGAACAGCACGGCTATTGGGCTTGTATGACTGCAATATCGGCTCACGATGCGCAGTATCGTTACAGCCTTTGCCGTCAACAAGGACTTCAAAATCGTCCGTCATTTCCAGCGTTCTATGAGGAAGTAATGCAGCCATACCCAAACGGGTGTATGACGGCACAACACTCTGCATAGGCTCAATCTTCACCTTGCATTTTTCATCAGCTTTGAGCTTGCGGAACAGGCTGTAACCAACCTCATAACGCAAAGCGTCGGAAATAATAACTACTGTTCTCTCTTTAGCCGTGCGGATATACTTATCATAAAATTGAATTTGCTTCGGGAGATTTGTCATTCCGCCTGCTGCCTTCAATTCTCTGTTCCAATTTATGCAAATACCATTGAGGTAATCGTTTGTATAAACATTTTCTACAAGCTGACGGAGCTTTTCAAATCTTCGTGTATCCTCTATCTTATCATAGTGATAGTAGAAATATCTGTAACGTCTATCCGCCTGAAACAGCTCGTCCTGATATTTTTTTACCACGTTGTTGATACCCGAAACAGGCACATATACGCCGTAGGAAAGCAAGTGCCAAGCATTTTCAATCACATAATACTCAGCGCTTTTCTTATTTCCGAAATGCTCTCTGCGGCGCTTCTCGCAAATCTCAGTTATACTCTTACCGTTGAGCTTTGCGGCTGTGTCCTCATTTTCAAGGCGTTCTGTCAGCCAGTCAATCATGATGTCATCTATTCCGGCAAACAAATGGCAGTCCACAATATCGGAAGGCTCCATTTTGCGGAGTACCTTGTCGGCGTTGAGGGCGTTATATACTACCTCTGATATTTCATCAAAACGCTGTCCGTAAAGGTAACTGTTCATCAGGTTATCGAGATAGACCGTGACGTTATTTGTGGACTTATATGCAACAAAAGACTTCCACGGCTGCGGCAACTCGCCATAAACCGTTTTAGAAAGGTATGTAACGAACATCGTCATAGTAAACTTTTCAAGAGTAGGCTTCGGATCTGAATAACCGAAATGCTCATTAGCCTGCTCCCAAAAAGCCTTATCAACGCCATACCTCTCAAACTCAGCGAGATACTTGTTTTCGTCAAACCCGTCCTCTGTCAGCATAGCTCTGACAACCTCATCAAAGTTAGAGGTTTTGAGCTTGCAAAGAACGCTCATTATGCCGATCTCAATATCTGCCTTTGTGGTAGCTTCGATTTCAAGGTCGTAAAACTTCTGTCTGCGCTGTTTACCTGCAAAGAATTTATTATATTCCTGAAAAACGTCCTTGAGCTTTTCATCATAGCCCAAATCCAGCGTGATCAGGGAAGCACGATCAGCATAGAAACGCTTGGAATAACGCAAAGTGTCCTCCAAGTGATTCTCCTTTATATCCGGCTTCGGAAAAGGAGCATACACAAGGTAATGCGTGGTGGTGTCCTCACATTCCAAAAAGTGCTTGATATAGAATTGATTGTCCTTTTCTAAGTGCAGGACTTCTGCGTTATCCAGCTCCAGTGTATCAATATCCTCGGCAAATTCGCCGTTTTCGTCGTACCAAAATACGAGTTTGCGGACGTCACCTCGAAGCTGAGAATTTAGCTTAGCTGTTATTTGTTTTAGATTTAATTCTGCCATATAGATTCACTTCACACTAATAAAATCATCTGGAGAGAGAATATACGTTGTCAACTCTGTTTCTCCATTATCTCGTTCCATTTTTTTAAAATTGCTTGATGATGGCGCTTAACATATTTCACAGCCTGATTTTGTTTAGCAGGATTGCTCATTTTCCCGTCAATATGATAATCATTTAAATATATAGAAATCTTCTGGTTGTCATATTGTGCGTGAATGTGCGGGTTATATTCGTGTCCTTTTTCAGCCGTACGGAAAAAGTATTTTATACTTTGATAGTAATCATAGTTAACAGCCGATTGCGGAGGGATAACATCTGATAATAATACTATAATATCCTCATTTGATTTGAGTAATGCAACATCAAAGTCAAACCAAACATCATCTATAATAACATAAAGATTAACGTTCTCTCCTTCAATCATAATGCCTGCATCTTTGTACTTCTGCAAAATTGAATTTAGAATATCATTTTTATCAAGTTCATCTAATTCTCCATATCCAAGTGTATTTTTTTGTGTGTTAGATAAGTATTTATATTCAATCATAGCCTATTCACTACACCTTCGCTAAAATTTGTAATTTCTTTCCGTCCTGTGCAGTCTGGACTTTTTCGTAGTTGACCTTTACGCCGTCGTCGAGGTCGATGTCGGGACGGGACAAGGCAAGGTGGGCTACCTTTGCATCGTAGTCCTTTGCTTCCTTGAGCTGCTTTTGGAGCTTTTCCTTGCGCTTTGTGGCGGCAGCACGGTCACGGTTGTTGGTCGTGTTGTCTATAGTGTCCTGCTCACGCTCGATTTCTTTTTCGTAGGTGCGCTGGATCCGGTGCAGGTATTCAACACGCATATTGCCGATGGTGTCGGCGTTCCAGCGGTGCATATAGACAAGTGCCTTAAATCCGTTTTGCTTACCGCTATCAAAGAGCCAATAGATCGGGCGCTTCTGATAAATCTTGCAATGATCCTTGAAAAAGTCATTGAGGAAGTAGTTGCGAATAATATCACGGCTGGTATTGCCCTTATTGCCGAGAGCTTTTGCTATAAATTCGAGGTTTGCTTCCAACGTATCCTCGCCGTACACTACCTTAACAAATTCGCAGAAACGACCTACAATATCGTCCTCAAAGTATGCGGTATCGGTAATCGGAATACAGTTATCTTCATCGGGAATGAAGGTCTTATATTTCTCGCTATCCCATTCGCCGCCTGCATAGGCAAGTCCCTCTGTATCAAGGGAATAACGTCCAAACATACAGCCGATAGCGTAGGAAATGAAGCTGCGCATATCACGCTGCAAATCTGCCTTGCGGACAGTAACGTCCTTGTCCTCCACTTCGGGTGTCAGCTCGTCCTGCAATCCGTAGATGTCGATGAAGATTCTGTTGAGTTCTTCTTCATTGGCTTTCAATTTGTTGAAACGGTCATTGCATTCACCTTGCCACAGCATATAACAAAGTTCAATCGGACAACTTACTTCGGGATGACCGCCGTAGAAATAGTCCATAGAAGCAGCAATGTTTGTACAGTCCCAAAGTCCTTTTGACCAGCGGGCAAATGGGTGTTCTTCAAAATCCCAAGATATTTCAAAGGAATCCCACTCATCTTTACATCTCTGAATACAATCTTCTACAGTTGTATCTATAACACCTTGTTGTGTTTTATCACAAACAACTGGAATTTTGGCTATTGTGCCGCAATTAAAATCTAATGTTGGTGCTAATATCTTCATTAGCTCAACGTTTACAACTGAGTTAGTCAATGCCATATAATAAAACAGCATACCGTCTTGACAAAAGCACGATGAACCTTTTGTGTCAAATATATAGCCATTCGGACTATATCTACAAGAAAAGCTCCCTTGAGTCAATGCACTCCAAGTAAAACACTCTTTAAAATAACAATTTCTATTAATAACTCGTCCTTTATGGTTTACTTTTGAATGTTTATCAATATAGTCACAGATTTCTTTTCCCTTGTTTTTGAAGTTAACCAATAAATAATTATTTCCATACCATTTTCTAAAACTTCCGCCTTTGTTATATGGAAACCACTTATATCCCCTGCAGGTATCTTCTTCAGATGTTCCATTGAATAAAACTTTATTAATATCAACTTCAGACCATAACCGAAGAAATTTATCATTATTAGTTGTAGCCATTCCCTGACACGGATATGCAAGTTTTCCTAATGTATCATTTTCAAATACCTCTATTATGCTTTGACTTACCCAATAAGCAATCGGCGAGCTTGGAATTTTAGAGAAGTTGTCTGTACTGACCTCTGCATAACGGTTATTGTAATTTGGAAATTCTTTCGGTCTTGTATTCTCAGTTTTTTTATCTTTGATTATGTCCTGCAATTTGATATGTGTATATGTGCCTTTATAATTTGTAATTCTCGTATTCTTAAATACAGTAACCGCAGTGCCAAATGCAATTCCCATTACCATATTTTCCATATGCATTAAATCAATGATGGTTTTGGTAGCAAGAATACTTTTGCGCATTTTCTCAAAGCTGGATAAAAACATCCAACTTTGCATTGTTACCATTGAATTATATCCATTTCTAACTACCCAATTATTTCCTTTTTCAATAAAAACAGAGAACAAATCCGCCTTGCTGTCGGGATAGTTCTTCTTAACAAAGGCACTGAGCTTCGCACTCATACCGCTACCGCCCATATAAGGCGGATTGGTGCAAACAACATCGTATTTTTTTAACATAATTTCCGTCTGTAAAATCAAGGCAGGAAACAGCTTGTGCAAACCCTTACGTTTTGTGGTGTCAAAAACGTTATCATAATATGCCTGCTCTATTTCAAAATACTTTTCTTTGACCTGTTCAAATTCCGCTTTGTCGATATTTGGGTTGAGAATACTGCCGTATTCTTTTGCATCGATATACTCTTTGACAAAACGCCTCGCCGCAGGCTCAAGATCACCGAATAATTCTAAATCTTCCTCATTTAATCCGTTGCTTTCCTGAATAGAGCAGAGATTGGGACGAATTCCACGGGTTAAGAATCGCCGGTCATAGGAACGAGCCTTCATCATCACGGCAAAGTACGCAAGTTGTGCAGCGCGGTCATCAAGCTCCAAGCCGTACAGATTCTTCTCTACAATACGCTGTGCAGCGTCACGCTCGGTATAACCCTGCGCTGTATAGATGTCCATAAACACATCAAAGGCGTACACAAGGATATGTCCGCTTCCCATACAAGGATCAAGGAAAGTGGAATTAACATAAGGTGGCACGTCGCCCTTATTGTACTTATGGCTTTCTTCCATACGGAAACGCTCTACTATTTCGGGGCTTTGCTCCGCTTCTTCAAGATAATACTTCCACTTGGATTTGAAAGTATCAATCTTCGCTCTCTCGGTGTCGTCCCAATCGCCGTATTTCAGATTATGGATAGCGATTCGTCCGAGGGAGTTTTCTACCATATAGCGGACGATCCAATCAGGAGTAAAGAGCTGGGTAGCCGCCGGAACGTCCTCTTTGCGTATCTTTTGACCGGAAGGACGACCAAACACTTTGTCCTTCGGCTCGGTGTTATAATACTGATACAGCCAACCGATAATCTCAACCTGACCTTGCTTTTCAACATTGAAATCGTCCTCAGAAATATCGTGTACAAGATGATATACTACGCCGTCCTTATCGGTAAAGCTGACATTCAGAAGCAGCTCTGTATAGTCGTTTGTCTTTTCAAAAAGTTCGGGGAGTATCTCATTGAGCTTGTTGCATTGCTTGATAAACAAGAATTGGAACAGCTCGTCTGACTTATTGTTGTCTTTGAGATTGTCGATCAGGTTGATTTCGTCCTCGGTAAATTCAAGGTCGGTATCAAAGGGATTGGTAACAAAGTCCGGCTCGGCTTTGGCAGGATTCTCGGAGGAAAGCACACGGACACGGCTTGGAAGATAGTCATTGACTTCCATAAAGCGCACGGCGATAAGGCGGTTAAACCAAGTGTAGGCAACCTCCTCAATAACAGCGTCAAATGCTTCTGCGTGTTTCAGATTCTTGGCTCTGATAGCAGCAACAAGGGATTTCCTCTGGTCGATGGCGGTTTTACCCTCCAAGCGAACAGGCTGACTTGTGCCAATATCAAATAACTGTAAGTCGTCCGTGGACTGCGGCAACGGATTGGAAATCTCTTTGTCGGTAATGCCAAGCAAGCCTGCTTTGAGTATAATGTCTGCTCTCAGCTTATTTCTTGCCCATATAGCAAAGTTTTTTATCGCTGTTTTGTTCATCGTTTTTCCTCCGGAAATTAGTTAAAAATTTTTAACTTTAATTCTATGTAACCAATCAAAAATCCAGTATTGATGCGGTTTTTGAAGGGTGATTAGTTAAATAATCAGCTTAACTATTAGTTAAAATTACTCAACTAATATCCAATTAGCTAATACCTTATTAGGCGAATCAGTGGTAATGATACCCTTCTTTTTCATTTTAGTCAAAAGGTTTCTTACCTTATACTCTTTTTGCTTTTCGCTGAGAGAATCAGATAGCTTATCACTTAATAAATCAATAAAATCTGCCTTCTTGCCTTTCTTATATGTCTTCAGATAGCTGATGATCCACTTTTCGTATGCCTCATTATCAAACGCCTTATTCTTGACATACCGTCCCTTTTCATCTATACTCTCTGCGACTTTTGCCGAAACATACAGATTAGATGCTTTTCCTTCCACAACACCTAATTTTCGTAAATACTTAATAGCGTCTTTGCTGATAGACTTATGCTTTTGCACTCTGTCGATCAAAAACACTGTTTCAAGGTCAAAATCCGGGTTTTCAAATAAAACCTTAGTATAGTTTTCGTCAATAACTTTACCGTAAACCGTTACACCAACCTGTTGAAAAACCGAAAAATCATAATCAGGCATCGGAAAATACTTTTCTTGCTGAATTTTATACACTTTGCGAATACCCATAGATTGAGTGTCAATCATATTGAACTTTACCATAGTTTCTGCTAACAATTGATTGCGATAGAAAGGCGAGTTATAGTTTTTTCGTAAAGCTACCTCAATACTCCCTGGAAGGAAGGTACCCGGATTAGTAAAAGTTAATTCATCTTCACGTTCATTCAGATAAATCCTGCCGCCGATCGTAT
The DNA here is from genome assembly GCA_947170465.1 of uncultured Clostridia bacterium. Classification (GTDB taxonomy): domain Bacteria; phylum Bacillota; class Clostridia; order Oscillospirales; family Acutalibacteraceae; genus Ruminococcoides. The sequence goes on along the minus strand of CAMVTS010000002.1, from coordinate 97,300 downwards.
AATCAGAGTGGGCAATGCAGTTGTTTAGCAGCTCGCGCAAAAGCCATGTGTCGTATTGCATGGTTTCTGTTGGAAACAATGTCATTTGATTGGGCATATAGCGATATGTAAGGTTTCTGATTTTCGCAAAAATTCTATCACTAAGGGTAATATATGGAATTTTGAAGATCTCATAATCTTTGACATCATCTTTTGAATCATAAAGTCTCCAAGACGCTTCCGGTACTGCACCAAAATAAACATCATAATCTTCGTTACCGAGTAAAAGCATCGCTGCATTAGTAACCTGACCATTAATGATTAATTTGATTTTTGTAAGGAACTCCTCATCCGTCATCTCATCTACTTCTTCAATAATATGAGGACGTTTCATCTTTTCTTTATACTTCTCTCGCGCTAAGGCAATTGCTTCCTTATCAAGATGTTCAATCGTAACACCCTCGACAATTTGCTTAGACCAATCTTTTTTCTCTTGTTCGCGTATTCTGTCTTGCTCATTCATTGAAAGAGCGCTTAGGGATTCACCGTTACGACCGTAAAAATGATTCTTCCAACCTGTCGGAATACCTGTGGCAGCTGCAGGTATTTGAAACATAATGACTCTCATTTTTTGCCCGTCAACTTCTGGATATACTTCATATATCTCTACGAAAGTAATCCCGCCGGTGGTATTATCAGAAATCTCCTGCTTTAATCTATCCAAGCCTTTGGTTTCTCTATAATCAGTTCCGATAATTTTACGGTCTTTATTACGGACACCAAATACCAACCATCCGCATTGAACTCCCTTCAAATTAGCTTCATTACTAATTGCAGAAAAGTACTGCCCGATTTTATCTTGTTTATAATCATTATTTGCTTCTTTGAATTCAACGATCTCATTTTCCCAATTCTCAATCAATTTAGATAGAATCAAAATATTATTTGATTCCTTATAATTTGTATCCAAGAAAAAATGCATATTAATTTTTCACTTCCGTTTTAGAATTCAACATTTATAATTGTGTTATCCTCCAGCTCGCCTTTGAGCTTCTTTTCCAGTTCATTCAGATAGCTTCTGATGTCCGCTTCGCTCTCTATGCGCCATGTGGTCTGTGAGGTCAGCGTTCTGACGCTGATGGTCTTACGTCTTTTCTGCCTTGGCGCTGATGGTGTGTCGGCTGTCTGCTCCTTCGCTGCCTGCTGTGCAAGGATTTTCTCCTCTTCATCACTGATGGCGTTGAGGTAACGCATTTTCAGCGCCTCTGCTTCGTGACGGATGTTTTTGAGCGTCGCCACATTGTTGCACCGGGTCGCCCTATCATTGAGCTCATCAAAGTCACGCAATACTCTCTGAGAGAACTGGTCCTTGCAATGGCTGCTGTTCAGTTCGTCAAAAACTCTTGCGCGTGCTTCCTGTATCGCTTCGAGTACCGGCTTTTGCTCCGCCTTTACCAATACCATATAGGCTTTGCGGAATCTGTCATTGAGGTCGGGCAGTTTGAATATATCACCGAACGGATTCGGCTTCTGCAAAATCGCCTTGATAGCGGAAACGGCTGATTCTACAGATTCATCTACAATATAGGTTTTGCTCTCGTCGTAAATCTTCATGAGTCTGAGAGAGGTGTCCCAGATTTCTCTCTGCTGACCGGCAAAGAATTTTTTGACAGGCTCATAGTCCTCGGCAAAGTCGAGAAGATCGTCCTGCAGCTGTTCGACAAGCGGGAAGAACTCCGTCGGATATTTGCAATCCAACACGTCTATCAGGAGCCTTTTACCGTCGGTTATCACCATGTGGCAGGGATAAAACGGCTGATTGTGATACCTGATTTCGTGCTTTTCGAGCTCGGTTTTCAGATTGGCGGCTCGCTTCATGAATTCATTCATCACGGTGTCGTCATCGTCGCTCGGACAGGTATAGTTCAGCAAATCCTTCATGACCGTCCGGACTGCCTTTTTCTGTTTGTCGTTTGCCCTGACGCGCTTTTCGGTCATCAGCTTTTCAAGGTTCTCTTTGCGCGTGATATAACGATAAATCTCGTCTGCGCTCTTGGAAATCAGTGACACCATCTCATTATTGACGTAGAAGCTGATTTCTCCGTCCTTGAACAGCTTGGCAACGAGCCACTGCACATCTGCTTCGATAAAGCCGTATGGAGGCGCCATGAAGCGTTCCATAATGGTTTTCATAGAGGTTTTCACGTGTCGCGTTGAATTGCGCGCTATGTAATCTGACACTTCATTCTGGGCGAGCTTGTTGACCTCCGCTTTGGCGTCGCCCAACGTGAGCTGTTGTCCGTTGTCGTGCAGTACCGCCCTGATATCGCTGTCGGAAACAGGCGTGTCGATATAGTATAATTTGTTGTATACCACTGCCGCCAGCTTGCCTAACGCCTCATTGATGCGTGCGGTTATATCCTTTGCGCCGGTTTGCAGCTTGTCACCGTTGACATAGATGGCTGCCGCTTTCATCGCTTCTTCAAGGAATACTCTCGACTGTTCCCGATGCTCCCGGAGTTCTATGCGCTTGTTGGCTTTTATCTGCTCGTATTTCGTTGCCGCTTTGCTTGCCTCGGTGGTCAGAAACTTCTCAATTCTGATTGCCGTTGCGATTTCTTCGAGAAATGCGGTATCGTCAGGCAAGACCACCAACACAGCGGAATGCTGTCCCGTCATCATGCGCAGCGTTGTTTCGTCGGCAAGCTCATCGCTGTTCGGCGTCAGAATTTTCAAGGTCATGGCAAAGCTCTGATTTGTCTTGTGCGGTTTGCTGTCCACAAACCGGTTGAAGCCAAAGGTGTATCGTCCTTTGAGCTGCGGCGCACGGTACTTGTTGTCCCGGAATAATCCCTCAAAAATCAATTCCGAAACCTTGGCGGTGATTTCTGATTGCTCAATGTTCTGGTTTTCTATCGCGCGGTTGATTTCCTGCTCTTCATTTGTGAGGAACACATAGATGTCACCTGCGCTTTTTTGTACCAGCGTCTGCTTGATAAGCCGCTTCAGGGCATTTTCAACCTTCTGCTGTAATTCTATTCTGTCTTCGTTGATGTCGGAAACCATCAGGCTTGTGATATTCTCCACAGTTGCTTTGATTTCCTTGACATATTTAATCATAAACAGCACTTTGAGTACATTGACGTCAAAGCATTCGTTTGCATGATCGGGATTGAGCTTTTCGTTATATAACGCCTTTGCGATAACACCACGGTGGGAGTGGTCGATAAACTCCTCTAATGCACCGTAGAACATGTAAAACGGCACAACTGCTCCTATCTCCTTGTTAGCGAGGCACACTGCGCTTTCTTTGAACAAGGCAAGCATGGAACGCTCACCGTCTGCAAGGTGCTTTCCGGAAGCGCCGTATGTACGTACGGCTGTCAGTACAGCGCCTAACAGATTAAACTGATACGGAACAAAGGGATAGGTGACGGCAAAATCTTCTCTGCCGCTGTATAATTTCTTTTCTGCATCGTCATTAAACAGAATCAGGTTTTTGATAACGGTGGCTTTATTGTCATATAAGACGGACAGAGAGGTTTTTCCTGTTTCGTTCTTTTCCAGTATTCTCTTGCGAATGACCTCCGCTACATCTGCAGAGGACAGAGAAAGGCGTGTATCAAAGCGCCCCTGAATCTTTGAAAAATCATCTCCTCTTACCTTGGTGATGGAATCAATGTCCTGCTGGCTGGTGACTATCACCCAAGCCTTGCCGCCACAGGCTGTTCCTAAATCCTCCGTAACGGTCTGCAGATTCAACATCAGATCGGAATCATCACCTACGTACTGTCCGATTTCATCAACAAGGAAAATCACATGATGGTTTCCGCCCTGACTGTCTATATACTTTTTTATCAGCTCGGAGAAACGTCCTATGCTGAGGGCATAAGGCTCGGTTGCCTTGTCGCACCAGCGCTGTGCGGCTTCCTCGCTCATAAAGTCAATGGCTACAAGCGTTTCTACCAGCTCGTCCTGAATAAAATCAATGGCAGTACGTTCTTCCATCCAGGAATCGCCGCTGATTTCTTCAAATTTAGCCTGAAACTCCTCATATTTTCCTTCCTCGGTCAACCGGCGCTCCAAGTCTGCAACGTGAGGATATGCACCGCAAAAGCCGAGTTTTTCGTTGAATACCTTTAAGAAAACAGACAGGATTGCTTCCTTATCTTTTTTACCTGTACTCTCACTTTTGGAATCAATGTTGAAAAGAATAACGGTAGAGGGCGTATTGGCGGCGAGCTTCATGTCAGCAAGCACCATGCTGTCCGCTATCTTCCTGTCTCTCTCAAAATACTCAATAGCAGGTATTCCGTCTACTGTCTTATTCTCCAAAATATAGGAGATGATTTTCAGAAAGTGAGATTTACCGCTTCCAAAGAAGCCGGAAATCCACACACCCATTTTATCTGTTCTGCCGGTGATTCCTCTCTTATAATTGGAGAAAAAGGTTGCAAAATGTTTTTGCAGCTCCTTGGTTACGACATACTCTTCAAGTTCCTGCCTGATATTCTCATCCTCTGCCTGACCTACCTTGATGACGCCTTTTAAGGGACGATCAATCGGCTTGGCAAATATATTTTTAATTATCATAGTGTCCTCCTGCCTACTCTAACCTGAAAGCCCGATAATAATTATCGTCTTTTATCTCGTTAAACAATTTCAGCTCCTGCCCGTCAAACTTTCCCGGATAAAACATAACCACAGGGATTTTATCAATGACCAGATGGAGATTATTCAGTACCGTATGCGAGCGAATAATGGGATAACATTTTCCGATTCCGGTTAACAATATGATTGCCTTTTCAGGCGTGTGCTCCCTGATATAATTGACAATCATTCCATCCGTGGAATTGACCTTCAGAAAGTTTGATACTGCCGTGCTCACTTTTTGAAAGCCTTTCTTTTTTTCGATAGCATAGCTTTTTTCGAGATAATGCTTATTCTGCAGTAATTCTATCATGATGTCATATAAATCATACACTACGATTTTGTACTCATCTGCACTATCCTGACTGTGCTTCTGCATGTAGCGGATGCGTTCTCTCACATATAGCTCATCTTCAGCAGGATAATCAAAGATATAATATCCAACTTCATTTGCCAATCCCCTGTTTTCTCTGAATTTAGGTTCTCTGATTCTTTTCTCCGCCAAATCCAGGCGGTCACTTAAATTACTCATGCTCATACCTCTCCGGTTATCGCTTTGATGATTGCCGTCTCGCCCTTTGCCTGAAGATATCGTTCCAGCGCAATATCTAAAAGATGTGGTGTAATCATGTATTTCTTCCCATCACTGCGCAAAAGATTTGATTCTGTCATAAAATTGAAGTATGCAGATTGAAGCCTCCGCTTTGTCGCGTCCGTCCATCCGGCAATCAAATCCTCCTGTGATTCTTTATAATTGAAGAAGATATTGGCATCAGAAACGGACAAACAGGTTTCACCGACAATGATTTTCTCACGGTAAACCTCATACAGGAACTCAAAAAACAGTTTGTCGCGTCGAATCACACAAATCAGATTAATCATTTTTTGTGTTTCAAGGTCAGAGGAAAAGAATAGTTCTTGCAAGGGTTCCTCTGCGCAGGCGGCTCTGTTGGAAATATAGCCGTAAATTCTACGCGCACGGCGCTCATTGGGAGCGCCAAACAGATTGTTGTCTATTACCAATGCTTTAATTTCTTCTGTATCGTATTTCTCATATATCAGCTTTAGGTACTGCTTAAATTCATTGAACCAAAAGGACTGGGAAATAATGCCGGCAGAATAGTTTCTCGTTTCCATGATTACCTCGTTTTTCTTCTTCAATACATATTTTATCGTGAGGATGTGACATTTTTAGCGCATCATCATTGATTTTGCATCGAAAAAGCACGTTTATTGTGTCAGTTTTATTGATAATTCATAATTAGTTTTATTCTACCATAATTATGCCGTAAAAACAAGATAAATCGTGGATCAATAAACATTATTTGTATTCTGCACTATTGAGAATCATCCGGATTGTATAGCTGATAATTTCCCCACTAATGTTGTCTACCTAAGAAAATCAGGGCTTCCACAGTAAAATAGAAGTCCTGTTTTTAATATCTCCCGGTATATGTAAAGTTGATCCTATAGAAACAAAGGTAATGTCTGCGCTAGACGAATGAATGATTTTTCCCAACAATATACAGTTTCTTTGTTGAAAATAGTCAAAACAAATGATATAATAAAACAAGCATTTACTGCAAAAATGCAGCTAAAGGAGATCTTGCAATGAACCATATTTTTATCAGCTATCGATGGGGTGATAGCAAAAGCGATGATGATTTCAAGGAGGTTGTAAATGTTATTGAACAGACAACCGGTCTGACAGCGTTTTGGGATACCAGAGAGCTTCGCAGCGGAAATTTCATCAACAAATTGCAAGAAGGCGTCCAATCCGCTGATATATTTATGCCTGTTGTAACCCAAAGCTACTTACAATTTGGTAAAGAGGGCGGCAGAGATGAAGACAAGGATTTTTGTTTGCTTGAATACGCTGCCGCTGTTTCTGCCGGCAAAAAAATAGTTCCGATTTTCTGTGGGGTTGAAGGGAATACAAAAACCGTTTCCAATGATGAAGCAAGAGCAGCAGCACAAAGGGTTCTGAACCTGAGCTATACCGAAAAAGAGATAACCATTCTGCAAAAGCACCTTTGTTCACAGAACGGGGTGACGATCAGTGAGGTCAATGCGGAACAAATCAGCAAAATAACCGAGCGTCTCTGTTCGATCGTCTTTGATACCTTTTGCAGTGCGGAAAGCGATATCACTTTCTTCAAAAAGTATCTGGATGCTCTTGCGGAAAGACTTGACCCTATCCGCATTTTCGGCGACTTTGACGACAGCGGGCTGACGCTTGGAAATTCTTATGTGCCGCTTTCATTTCTGCGTCATCCGACAGAAAAAGAGCGAAAAGAAAACACTTCACCGACCAATGCCGAGGAAAAAACGATTCTGACTGATCTTGAAAACGAAAAACTTGCTGTGATCGTTGGTGATGCCGGTCAGGGAAAATCTTCTTTTGTTCGCCACCTCACCATACAGCTTGCTTCACAAGCGAAGCAAAACGGTCTTTCCCGTGAGTTATTTTTCCCACTGTATTTTGAATGTAAAAACATTGACAGGGATGCAATGTCGTCATGCGATACATTCCTGAATGAGCTTGCTGAAAAAGCCGGCCTCAGCCGACCGGCGCTGGATGCAGTACTGCGTTTTGGCAAACCGCTTTATATTTTTGATGCGATGGACGAAATACCTCCTGATCATATGGACGCTTTGGTTGACGCCATCTACAAACATCTCTACATTCAAAATAATCAATCTGCCTATTTTCTCTTTACCTCCCGTCCCGGACAAAGACTGCTTTCCGGCGAAGCTGATTTTTCCATCGGCAATAATAACCAATCTGTTGTCCGAAAATATTCTGTCAAGGATTTTGATGAAAGTCAGCAGGAGCTTTATATTTCCAATCTTGCCAAGGTAAAGAAGGTTGACAGCGATATCAAAAATACATTTTTACAGGCACTCCGCAATAAAGAAACGGCTGTTTCGGATTATCGTTCCATTTCCCGCAATCCGTTCATGCTTTTTGCTATTTTCAGCACATACACCAACGGTCAGGAATTACCGGAAACCCGTTTTGATGCCATCAGCCGTGTGATTGACGATGTTGTTGAGCGTGACTTAAAAAAGCAGGATTATAGACCTGTCAACAAAAAGAATATCAAGGAAATTCTTGGCGCAGTTTCCTGTTTTTTCTATCAGCAGCGTGATATGGGAAAAACTCCCCATGCAAGTATGCAAACGCCCCATGATCTGGCTGAAAGTATTTACCATTTAGACGTTAGTGACAGGGATGACCGCAAGCTTTTGAATCAATGCAGCGCGTTTTTTGAAAACAGCAAGCTGTTTGATGAAAACGGCTTTCGCCATGAATTTCTGGCGTCGACTTATGCGGCGTATTATCTGCTTTTCATGATGAGATCAAAGGTGAAGAAAGAACGATCTCCGCTTGAGGTGGATGCCATTTCTTCCCTGAAAAACAATACAGATTATTGGAAAGGGGTTACAGAAGCCCTGCTCTGTTTGATCGACCGTGAAAGCGAAGACAGCAAGACATATATAGAACCGCTGATTGATGAATTGCAGAATGCAAAAACACCTGATTATGACACGCTTTGCCGAGCTGTCTCACAGTTCGTCAACCATCAGCCGAGAGCCGCCACTTTGCTTTTATCCGGAATGTTGGAACGGGGCTGCGACGGTATCGAATACGGAGAACAAACAGAATCAGGATTTCTTTGCCGCAAAGGTATCAACCCGTATGAAGAGTTGTTTTATTATCCGGCAATTTATCCTTATTTGCAGCAATACCTGTCAAACCTGACAGCAGGAAAAACACGGAGTGAGAAAGCGTATCTTTGCAGCGAGCTTATTCGGGAGGTATGTGCTCTCTTTTCGGACGAATACTATCAAAACCTTCAAGATGTGTATAAAAACAGAAACAGCAGCGCATATCCGGACATGATCAAAAAGTTAGCCGATGCGGCAAACGTGAGATACAGTATCATCCATGGCTATGTCAGGATCAGAGACGGAGAGACAACAATCGACTCGTTTGCATTTTTCGACTGCACAGGGCTGACAGGCATTACTATCCCCGACAGTGTGACAAGAATCGGAGAGTTTGCTTTTTCCGGTTGCAAAGGACTGACCGACATTACTATCCCCGACAGCGTAACAGAAATCGGGTTGTTTGCATTTTTGGACTGCACAGGACTGACCGACATAAATGTCGGTGACAACAATCCCTATTATTCATCAATTGACGGCGTCTTATTTAACAAAGAGAAAACAGTTATCATTTCATATCCTGCCGGCAGAACAGGCGCGTACACAATTCCTGACAGCGTGACAAAAATCGGAGAGTGGGCATTTTCCGGTTGCACAGGACTGACCAACATTACTATCCCCAACAGTGTGAAAGAAATCGGATGGTCTGCATTTGAAAGATGCACAGGACTGACCAACATTACTATCCCCAACAGTGTGAAAGAAATCGGACGGTCTGCATTTGAAGGTTGCACAGGACTGACCGACATTAGTATTCCTGACAGTGTGACAAAATTCGGAGTTTTCATCAATTTTACCGAAAATATATTTCGGGATATATTTCAGTCTTGCACAAGACTAAAACGCATAAATGTCGGTGACAACAATCCCTGTTATGCATCAATTGACGGCGTCTTATTTAACGAAGAGAAAATAGTTATCATTTTCTATCCGTTCGGCAGAACGGGAACGTACACGATCCCCGACAGCGTGACTGAAATCGGATGGTCTGCATTTGAAAGATGCACAGGACTGACAGGCATTACTATCCCCGGCAGCGTGACAGAAATCGGATGGAGTGCATTCTCCGAGTGCACAGGACTAACAGACATTACCATCCCCGACAGCGTGACAAAAATCGGAGGTTCTGCATTTTCCCTCTGCACAGGGCTGACCGGCATTACTATTCCCGACAGTGTGACACATATCGGAGGCTTAGCATTTTCCGGCTGTACAGGACTGACAGGTATTACTATCCCCGATAGCGTGACAGAAATCGGAGAGGGTGCATTTTTTGGCTGCACAAGGCTGACAGGCATTACTATCCCCAACAGCGTGACAGCAATCGGAGAGAATGCATTTTACGGCTGCACAGAACTGACCATACACGGTCAAAAAGGCAGCTATGCCGAAACATACGCAAAGAAAAACAACATTTACTTTGTTGCTGAGTAAAACGCAACAACAATTATCAATAGAATTACTTGTAATAATTCAGCACCCGACCTAAAAACTTGATTGATCTGACCCGATAAAGCCTTATTACCAGCGTGATAAGCATCAAATCCATTTTTGCAAGCGGTGCGGATGAATGACTTTAAACCCAAATATTCCTCTGCCCCAGTCCTGCTTCCAAAGCATCAGACCTTGGTCTTTGGTTTTATATTGCGGATAACGTGCTAGGATTGTTTGTTGCCGAACGGAACACCGAGCTTTTCTAATCAAAACCACCCGTTGAAGGGGTTATTTCCGGATTACACCCTGCAGCCGAGGTATCGAATATTTGACAACGTATTCTTTTGCAAACAGCCGCTCTCGTGCGGCTGTTTATTTTTATAATAGGACTGGTTAAGGTTTGACTGTGAGTGATGGCTTCCTAAAACTCTCCGCCGTTGTTGATTTCTAATAGTTCAAGATTGTCGGAAGAATAAGCTACACTGATACGCAATGCCGTAATAGAAGGATTGTTTTCAATGATCACCTTTGCTTCAACCGTTTCATTGACATTGCCGTATTCAGCGCTTATAGAAAGTGTGGGTGAGTCAGTAACTATATCAACGCTACTATTTGTTACTTGAAATTCAACGATCAGAAAACCAATATTAGTTAGCGCCAACCGTCTCACTTTTTTGGTGTGCCATTTATTCTGCTTTGGAAATATCCGCCATGGGAAACGATTCTGCCAAGCTCCTCGTTGGAAATGAAAGCGTGGTTGTTATCACCTGAAATGTCACAGTTGACTTTGATATTAGTTGTTGACATTTGCGCAAATATTTAATATAATTATGTTGTAAATTTCACTTAAATGTGCGCATTCTTGGCGTTCTCAAATTTTGAAGCGCTCAATGAATTATCTTTTGTTCTGGAGAATACTTCAATATGGAAAAGAACAGACTCAACAGCAATTTGCCAAGCGTTATTGAACTCAACGGACTGCTTTCGAAGATTGGTGCCGATTCGGCTTTAGCGAAAGCTAAACAATACGTGGCTTATCGAAGAAATTATTTAAAACCAAAAAAAGAATTCAAATTACACACCGATTCTGAAGCTATGCTCTATCGGTATATTGCAGATATAGAACCGGATGTGTTTTTTGATATTTATCTCCCCGGGTATTTTGGTGTCGCCAAACCTTATTCAAGGTTGCGTTCGTTCTTTCCGGCGATGCCTTCGGATGCACTAAGCCAGTGCTTTTTGCTGAGGCTCCTTTATTTACTTTGTTATTTGATGGAGCGATATCCCAACGAGTGCTTGTGGTTTCAATTCAAAAAAATGCAGTTTCATTTAAAAGACTCACCTGTTCTTTCATTCGAATTATTCTGTGATATATGGAGAGATTTTTATGCGTCGCCAGCTATCGCTGCCGTTTTCCCGGAATTTGATCAGCAAAAAATCAACGAAGCATTGTTAAGGCTCGGGATCAACACTTCCCATAAGCGATCCTTGATCTTACTATATGCTATTCTGTACAGGGACTATCGGGATTGTGAGTGCCGGCAGAAAACGATCGAAAAGTTGAGAGATGGCTTTGACCGGATCGAGAAATTTGAATCGCCACAAGCAGTCTTTACCTTTAAGAATTTTGATGAAACAAAGCCTCGTTTTTTGAACGTGCTGTTTGAAAACACCGTCTTCTTCTCTTCTGATGAAGGAAAATGGAAAGCGGATTTTTCCGCTGTCTTAAAGGCTCTCAGCGGCTGTTCGCTGGATTTTTTGATGATGTATTTCCTTCCGGAAGCCTTCCCCTCTATTGCAACGGTGATTGCCTATCTCAGCAACTTTCCCGGCGGCAGAAATCACTCACCGGAAAGAAAAGTCATCGAAATCATCTGCGCGTTTTTATATGCACGCGAGTCAGGAAAAGCTAATGTAGTCAAAGCATTTAAAAGTTATCTTGTAAACACGCTTTTCAGAGATAATTTATCGAATCATGCGGATATTTATGATAAACTGACATTGCTGCAAACTTCTTATGCTGTCATCAATCACGCGAGCGAGAGCAAATATAAACGCGTATACGAAAGAGGAAAACCCACCCTTATCAAATCATCAAAGCCGAGAAGCGAAGACGCTGCTATGCTCGATTTTTACATGGCTAACCACACCAGCTTAGTGAAGGACACGCAAAAGCTGGGCGAAATGCCTGCCTTGAATTTTCTAATAGAGAATTATGATAACGGCAAGGACAGCAAAGCAGAGGATGGTATCCTATTTGAGGAAAACGCGAATAGGATACTCTATTCTGACGTGCGCAAGGTCGTTTTGGTGCAACCGAGTTATTCTTTTTTACTGAAGTGGCTTTCTGATTTCCGAACAAAGAACCTCGAAACCACCGTTGTCCTTTATGATACAAGCATTGTCGATTGCCTGAACCAAAAGCTCTGTGAAAACAATTTAATCTCAAAAAAACTGTATTATTCAAATCAGCCAACCGATTATGATTTACAAATCGTGAATTCAACTGACGGAATCAATGAGTTTGATTTGGCGTTGACGTTTTACAATAAGACCGCGCCTAAATACGAGGATTTAGTGCGGTTAAGCAAATCCATTGACACTCAAAACAAGCTGCTTTGTGTGCTGCCGCATAAGTTCTTTGAAGACAAAGAAATCGAGGCTTTTCGGCGCGACATTTTATCCGGAGCCGACGTAAAAAGCGTGACATATCTCCCCTCCATTCTTTTCGGATATAATCCGCGGAAGAAATGTTTAGTTGAGTTTGGCGTGAAAGAACCATCTAACCGGATTCCCCTCCGGCTCTTGGAGATCGACAAAAATATCCACGGTGGGAACGCTAACCGCAAAAAGAGCGCTTACGGTTTGTACTTCTTAACAATTCCAACCGAGGCAGCGCTTCAGTGCAGCAGACCCTACGCCGGTGAAGCGATTGATTTTTTTGATGCATACACAAAGCAAAACTCTCTGAAAGAAAAGGCTACCTATAACAAAGCACAACAGGTGAGTTTTGCACCGGACTTCAATGTTTATTACACGGTAACTGACCACGGAAAAGGCAAGCAGGCTAAGTGCTTTTTTGCAAAGTATCTTTCGCCTTCCAAAAAGAAGTCTGGCAAAAAAGACTACGGCAAAAAAATAGATGAGAGCAGAGTAACAATCAGCGCGAAAGATGATGACAGCTTATCAGAGAAAATCATGGAAGATTTTCCATTCAGCGAAAAATTTGAAAAGCTCCGCGTAGAAGCCGCAAAGGAAATCCAACTCGCATTGAAGGAAGGTCGACTGACAAATATCAGTTTATTCTCTTTTTCGTTTGCTTTTGCTGACGCGATAAAGAGTTACGCGAATACATTTGATTTCAACTTCTGCTATCATGCATTATCCCGGACATCATTGGGCTCGTTGATCCTGAATGAAGCCACGCAAGATGACTTTGAAAGGGTAATTTCTGAGTTAACTGCTTCTGTGAAGATTGACGTCGAAAAGCTGTACCGTCAGCTTGAGATCATACTGAATTGTGCTGTCAAAAATGTGGTGATGAATGACGGCAGGCATCCGATTTTCGCCTCTATTGAAGCTGGAAAAAAGAAAGCACAGACAAAAGCGGAACTGCGCGATGCCCTTACCAAAAAGACGCTGACCTTTGAGGAAGAAAAAAGGTTAATCAGTTGGCTTGTAAAACACATTCCGGAAAAGCCTGCGTATTTGGGAACAATGATCAGGCTCTTTACCGGAATGACAAATCCGGAAGTCAGTATGCTAACTTGGGAGGATTTCTGCAAAACCGAATATTCCGACTGCTTTCACTTGAAAGTTACCAAGCAAAGGAACTACAAAAATCTAAAAGAAGAAGAATTATCAAGCCAGTTTAAGTATCGTATTGTCCCGCTTCCGACACTTCTCAGTGATTTGATGATCGCGCAACGAGCGAGAATTCAAAAAAAGTTTAGTGTTCCTTTCGCTTCACTGATGGATTTCCCCATCGTGTCCGCCGGCAATGAAAATTACACGGACTATTGCACTCCAAACAAGCTGCGACTCAACGCCAATAAAGCTTTAAAAGAGGGTGCTAAGATTCCAGAAAACTTAGTATTCTTTTCTGAAACCGACGGAGCCGGGAAACATGACCTCAGCCGATATAACGGTGACTTTTTTGTTTCAAATTTTAAGTTTCATGCACTGAATGATGCCATGATGACGCAGGGTGAAGTAGCGTATATTCTCGGTTCAGTACCGCACGACACGTTCTCCAAGCACTACTGCGATTACACACATCCGTTTTTGCAGATGAAGCTTGTCTCGAAGTTAAATGATTGGTGTTCACTTTATACCGACTGGGAAGGTAAGCCGCTGATGAAAACAGGAACAACCCAAAGCGATGTAAAAAGCAGAAATATCACCTTCCTTCCCTACAATTCCGGGTGCGTATCAGCGCAAATACAGTTATCTGTAAAGGAAAAGTGTTCGTCTGCTATCGAGATTACGGTTGCCGGAAACAGAGGTATCACAGGAACCGCTACGGTTTACGAGGAGAAATGACATGAATAGTAAATATAGGGATATGAAGTTGTTAGAAATCTACTACGATGTCAAGCACGACATGGAATCGTACTTTCGCTGGCAGGATAAAACAAAATCCGCATATCAGACAAATTTCGAAAAACTCGGCGAATACCTTGACGACAAGCCGTTTTTGGACTATAGTCTGGATGATTTTGAGAACGCTTTGACCGCCATCAAGGAAGAAGGCTATTATACAGACAACAAAACCGTAAAACATTCGTACAGTGAAGATACGATTAAGACATTTTACGCGAATTTGCGCAGTCTGTACAAGTATCTTGTCTTTATCGGCGTTTGTAAATTCTCTCTGTTTTGGGGTACGAAAGAAAGAATCAACCAAGAATGGAAAGAAGAAGACCGATTCGTTCATGAAAACGTCAGTCTGCAAAAGTCATTGAAGCCGCTCGCTGAAAAAAGTGTGTTTGAAGCGGTCATGCGAGATTACGAACAGGAAGGTGAATATTTTGGAGTCGCTTTGATGTTCGGTCTCGGTCTGAGGAACGCCGAAGCATGCGGCGCTAGATTTTCAGACATCGTTAAAATGAACGGACAGGATGATTTCTATGCCCTTCGCGTTACCAACACAGTACAAAAAAAGCAGTTGCAAACAGGCGGAAAAACAAAGAACACATTCAGGCTCATTCCTATTCCGGACACACTGAAAAAACTTCTTGACAAGCGAAAAGAGTTTATTCTTGAATCCGCTGCTTATGCTGAATACTGTTCAGAAAACGAGCATTTTGATGTTAACAGTCTGACAATCGCCTGCCGTGGCAATGACTTTAAAACCATTTGCACCACGCCGGATTTGTCGAGGACAGGAAAGTACGTACTTGGGAAGGCGAAGGTTGAAGAAGATGTTCTCAAATTCATCGACGACTCTCTTTACAAGGACGATAGTATTGTAGAAAAGGAAGCCACCGCCTATTTGTTCCGCCGGAATTTCGCCACTATGCTACAGATTCTCGGACTCAAACAGAATGAAATTGAGTACATCATGGGGCATAAAATTGAGTCTAATTTTGAAATCAGAAATTACTATTCAAATTACGACAAATTATATCCCATCAAGCTAAAAATGGACAACAGGCCGCTATTCAATACACGCTATTCATCCGACACAATCAAAGTAGTTTCACCCGGAACAGAACTGAGCTTTGACAATCCCTACAAACAAGTCGTCAAAATCCCCTCCGGCTTTGGCCCCGGCGTTGCCATGCTCAATGTCAATTCGGAAGCGCCCGGAGAAAGTATAACGATTTCGATAAAGTCCTCATCAAAGAATCCTGTGGTTGAATTCACCGCTTTTGGTACGATGACAAAAAGAGGAAACAACGACAGAACAACAAGCGTATTAAGAGCCGTTCACCATGAATACGCTTCCAAAAAAGGCAGCGTGAAAAAACAGAAAAAAGGGCAGGAATGAATCTTTGTCCCGACCCCCGAAAGTTAGACCTAAGAACTAATTTTCGGGGTTGGGACATCATACCTGTCCTTTTTTGTTATGCCGCGGATATACGATTTTTCATGAATTGAAGTGTTTTCTGCACAAGAGATGAATGGCGCTTCTTAGGATAATTACGAACCGCAAAGTCAAGCATTTTCGGCTTGCCAACGAGAATTACCTGCTTTTTCGCTCGGGATATAGCGGTATATAACAAATTTCTTGTCAGCATATTTCGATTGTATTCACACAGCGGCAAAATCACTGAATCATATTCTCCTCCCTGGCTCTTGTGAACCGTGATCGCATATCCCAGCCTCAGATCGTTGAATTGATCGACGGTGGGCAAATAGCCGGTTCTCCCGTCCTCAAAATCAAGCGCTGCAAGATTTAACGGACTCTCTTCGGGGTACATGCGCAGTCTGCCAATATCTCCGTTACAATATCCGAGTGAGTGATTGTTTTGAATCACAAGAATTCTGTCACCGTTCCACATCAAATCATTTCCGTTGTCAATGATCTCCGATTTGTCAGCGCACGGATTGACCGCCGCATGCAAGGCATTGTTCAGACTGCTCACGGAAAGATTGCCGCTGCGATTGACAGGCGAAAGCAGTTGGAAGCTCTCGTTATTGGAATAACGCTTTGCTGCTTCTTCGCAGATATATTTCTGCATACGGTATTCCGGCATATCCATCAGCACGAAGCTGTTGTCAAACTGAAAATCTTCTAATCCGCTGAACCATGAGAAGTTTTGAATGTTCTGCGACAAGGCGGATGTCTTGTCTTGCTGACGGTGATTCTGTAATAACTGAGTCACCGGGAAGTTCAGCTTCATCAGGTCGGAGATTACATTGCCTGCTCCGACGGATTGAAGCTGATTGGCGTCGCCGATCAGGATGATTCGGCAATCTTTTCTGCAGTGTTCCAGCATACTGGACAGCATTTCGATCGTCAACATGCCTGCTTCATCAACAATGATCAGCCCGATCGAACTCCAATCCACTCTGTCTTCTGTCGTTTCGATACCGAGCCCAAGTAAGCTGTGTACCGTCATGCTCCGCACTCCACTCTTGATACGCAAATTCACAGCTGCTTTGCCTGTGGGTGCAACGGCAACATAAGATCCTGCAGATTGATTGTATGTATTGATGATTCCTCGTATCAGCGTCGATTTACCTGTTCCCGCTCCACCGAGAATCAACGACAGTCGGTGAGACAATGAGATAGAAATGGCACGTCTTTGTTCGGCGCAAAGTTCAATTCCATTAACCTTGACAGATTTTAACGGAGCAGGGCTTTCAATCAAGTTGTTTTGCAGAATCTCTGCCAGATACTTTGCCGCTGTCTGCTCGCATGAAGCTATATAACCTGAACTCACCTTTCCACTGTCAAGCACAAGCGATCCGTTTGTACACAAATACATTAAATCCTCTTGCAGAATCGCATTATCGGAATATCCCTTGCAATGATTGAACAGCGTCACCATATCGGTGAAACTGTCTCCGGACAGGTGAATTTTCTTCATAGCATTGAGCATATAATCTCCTCTTCTTTTTTCACTCATGCTGTTTCTCCTCCAGATCATCGTTGAGCGTTTCAACTGCCTGCGCAAGGGTATCGATAGACGTATGGAGATAACCGTCTGTTATCTCAATTTTCCCATGACCGGCAAGTCGAGAGATTGTCTCCATAGGTACGCCCTTTGCCTGCAGACGCGTAATATAGGTATGTCGGCAGCAGTGCGGACATAAAGATCGAACACCGGCAATATTGTCGAGTACACACTTGTACTTGTTTCTGAAGGTTTTAACGCCGCACAGCGCACTTTTATATGACAGCGTCCAAAGGAAAGGCTGTTCACCGTGAGAGCGAATATACAGCGCATAGGGTATATATTTGTTCGGAACAGGAATGGTACGGTAACTCCGCTTGCTTTTCGGAGGGCCGAGTTTTGACTTTCCGTTTACCGTCTGCACCGCCTTATTGATGCGTATCGTAGAGCCGTCCGGTGCGATATCGTCCTTAGTCAGCGCTAAAAGCTCCTGTACGCGCATGCCTGTGCCAAGCAGCAGGCGGATACTGTTTCCCATCATGCTGTTTGGAAGATCTCTGAGGAGAATCTCCGTTTCTGCTTCGCTGAAGGCATCTTTCAGATTCTGCTGAAACTGAGATGCTTTGATCGACATGGAATGTCTCGCCGGATTTCTGCTGACAAGCCCGTTGTCGTCGGCAAAGTCGTAAATCTGAATCAGCATCGTCCGGAACTTGCGGAGATATGAGTCAGAGTAGCGAGCTCTCATTTCACGATAGAACTTGTTGATATCCAAGGGGATCAAATCCACCAGCTTAATTTTGCCGAAGTAATCCTCCAGAATATTCAGGGTGTAGCGATAGCCTGCGTAGGTTGATTCTTCTACCTGTCCTTTCAGATCTTTGTACCATTCTTCTGCAAAATCTTTGAAAAGCATCTTGCGGTCAATGTGCAGATGGTTTTCTTTGTCTGTCCAGTATTGGCGAATCTTTTGCATAACCTCCGATTTCGTCGGTGCAGAAAAGCTCACCATATTTCTCCTGCCTTCGTCGGTGTAGCCGTCCATGATCAAGCCGCGCCACTGACCGTTTTTCAGCTTCTGTACAGAACCTTCGCCTTTTCCGCGCTTCTTAGCCATCGTATCAGCACCTCCTTACGCGCTGACGTTCTCAGCAATTGATGCCGGAACATAGGTCTGCTTTTTGAGCCAGATAAGGAACAAGGATTCCGGAATGCGAATCGTACCGCCAATCAGGCATACAGGGAAATCCTTGCGATGCGTGAGCGCGTAAGCGCCGGAACGGCTGATTTTGAGATAACGCATTACCTCGGAAACGGTAAGATAGTTTTCTCCCATTTCATGTCTTTTTTCATTTGTGCTTTTCGTCATCAGAATGACCTCCTAAAGATAGTATTAGGAAAAAGAAAAACCGTGTGGGTATTCCCTACACGGTATCATATCTGATGACTGACGGACTATTCCACTCCCTGAATATTTCAGCAATTTGCCTATTGCTTTTTTACGCAACAATAGGTATACTTATATCAGCGGTGCGGATTTATCCGTTGTGTAGGTGCTGCAACCACCTGCGCAGGCATATAAGAGCGCCAACTCTTACATGCTGCCGTTATTTCTTTTTTCTGAAATAATTATATCATATATGGGCTCATATGTCAAGAACTTTTTTATTTTTCCTTGAAAAAAACGAAAACAAGTATTATGATATTAAAGGAATGGAGATGAGAGAATGGCAACCAATGAATCTCAGCGCAAAGCAAGCAAAAAATATATAACCGAAAAACTTGATGAAGTTAGATTTCGCGTCCCTAAAGGCGAACGCGAAATACTAAAAAAACACGCAGAAAAAATGGGCGAATCCGTGAATGCGTTTATCTATCGAGCTGTTAAAGAGACGATGGAAAGAGATAATCAAAAATAGGATCGAGTAGGGTAGATTTTTTCTATCCTCTCAGTCGAGTAGCCAAGTGGAGTTTCACCGCAAGGCTCTCACAGAACCGTGCGTGAAGCTCTCACTTCACACGGCTCCTCGTATTCCCGTTAAGGTTTCCAACCGAGAGCCCAGTGCGCAAACATATTGGGCTCTCTTTTTGCAAGTCCACCAAGCCATTCTTTTGCTCGCATTTTATGTCCTCTAAAGCGTTTGTATTTGCGCATCGACCATCGGCACAGCCTGTCGTTCAGACATTTCATCGTGTACTTTACCGCAGATTTGCAGTAGCTCATGAAATAGTTCAGCCAGCCGCGAACCATTGGATTTATCAGCTCGGCTATCATTTCTATTTTGCTTCCTGTTTTCTTGTGCAGTTCAAACGATTTTATCTTATCTCTGAAGCTTTTTGCGGATCTCTTGCTCACAAAGGGCAGAAAATTCTGCTGTAATCTCCCGAGTCTGTCTTTAATCCATATTCCCTTGAAGGTATATCCCAAAAAGTCAAACTCTGTCACAGCATAGTTCTTCGGTCTGTCTTTATCCTTACAGTAAACCACCTTAGTTTTATCGGGGTGCAGTTCCAATCCGCATTCGTTAAATCTTCTGTTCAGCTTTTGCAAGGTAAGATTTGCCTCTTGCTCAGTCCTGCAATGCACGACTGCGTCGTCGGCGTATCTCTCAAACGGAGTTTTAGGTGAATATATCTCCATCCATCTGTCAAAGACATAGTGCAAAAACAGATTAGCCAGAACAGGACTGATGACTCCTCCCTGCGGAGTTCCGCTTGTTCTTTCTTTTATTTCTCCGTCTGCTGTCACGAACGGCGCTCTCAGCCATCTTTTGATGTAGAGAATCAGCCACTTTTCCTGAATGTGCTTCTTAACCGCTTTCATCAGCAATGCGTGGTCAATATTGTCAAACAAGCCTTTGATGTCGAATTCGATGACATAATCATATCTCCAACATCTCTTTCTCGCCTGCCCTATCGCTTCAATTGCGCTTTTGTTAGGTCTGTAGCCATATGAATCATCGTGAAAAATCTGTTCTAATCTTGGTTCAATGTACAGCTTCGCCGTCATTTGCGCTATTCTGTCACTGACTGTCGGGATTCCGAGTCCTCTTTTTCCGCCTGACTTCTTCGGTATTTCCACCAGTTTGACGGGTTGAGGAAAATAACTTCCCGAGCTCATTCTGTTCCAGATTTTGTACAAGTTATCGCCGAGGTTAACTTCAAAGTCTTCTATGGTTACATTATCGACTCCTGCGCTTCCTCTGTTGGCTTTTACTCTTTTGTAGGCTTCATATACTGCCTGTTTGGAAATGTTAAACGGTTTCCCCATTTCTATGAAATCCTCCCTATCGGTTGTTCCATATATTCTGAGTTGAATACGGATCCCCCTTTGCTCCACGGTCATTACAACCGCTTCTTCACTACTGCGGGTATCTCCGCCCCTGCACGGCTCATCGCTATTTCCGCCTTGCATTTCTGTTGCTTGTGCGTTTTCACTTATCATAACCGTTCAGGTTCCTGTGTTTCGCATAAGAGCCTGACATACACTCACGCCCTCTTAATGCCGTTCGCCGAACGGTCAAACTCAGGCTTATTCCGTTCTTTTCCCTGCTTAGTGTTGAGAAACAGGTTTTGACGAAACTCACGCTATCGGCACTTCTTCAAGGGTTCACTTGCGTTCGTCTTTGTATATCATACATAGCCGTTTTGTACAGCTTTTTCCTTCTGTGCTTACTACCTCGGCTCTTTACCGAAGCAGACGAAGGTTGTTTGACAGGTCTGCCTGATTCAGTCCCTGTCGATGGACCTACCATCATCTCCTATGCGCCTTTCACAGCACACCACCGTACGTGCCGTTCGGCATACGGCGGTTCAATTTAATTTCAAAGTATGCTGATTAAGATAGTAATCTAAAGGACTGACTAAGCCTCGCTTGGTCAGTTTTTCTTTTGTGATTGCCCACTTAATCGTGCGGTTGTTGGCTACAGCAATGTACCTATTTCCCATTCCGCTCACTTTGTGAGCCATATTGGGTGACACTCCGAGTTTTCTTAATCCCCATTCCCGTTTCTTTGGCACCTTCCACTGTTTCCAGATGATGACAATCGTTTGCACCCTAAGATGTTCATCTACCTTTGTCATAGCGGTTTTCATGTCACCGAGCGCAAAGTAGTTACTCCAGCCTCTTGTAACAGCGTTAAGCTTTTCAATACGGTGTGTCAGACTTACGCTCCAACTTCTCTTGCATAGTTTCTTGATTTTTCTCTTATACTTTGCAACGGAGTCTTGGTGTGGTCTTGCTCTCCAACCCTCTTTGGATTTCCAGAATCCAAAACCCAAGTATTTGATTTTTGTCGGCTTCGTGATATGCGTTTTTGTTGCGTTTACCTTTAAGCCGAGTTTTCTTTCAATCCAACTTGTTACAGTGTACATTACTCTCTTTGCTGCAGCTTCGCTCTTTACCACTATTACACAATCATCTGCATATCTTGTGAAGCGTAACTCTCGCCTTTCAAGCTCTTTGTCAAGCTCATTGAGCATAATATTGCTCAGTAACGGTGACAGATTTCCGCCTTGTGGTGTGCCGACTTTTGTTGATTCGTATTTGCCCTTTACCATTACTCCAGCTTTCAGATACCTTCTGATTAAGGATTCCGTATCTCCGTCGTGAATGACTCGTCCGACATAACTCATTAACTTGTCTTGCGGTACGTTAGCTATAAAAGAATTATCGCATAGTAAATCATATATTAATTATTGAAATATCGAGTAATCTTTGTTCCTGCAAACGCCTTGTCTTTTGCGCCCCTCGAACTTTCATTTTTAATCAAATTGCCCGTGGATAAATCATATGTTCTTACTCTGTTGTTATAAACGAATGTCAGAAGATGTTGATCCAAGAATACTTTTTTCAGCCTCCGGTTGATGATGGGATGATCTCCGGACGGAAGCTCATCTATCAGTTCCCATGTTGTCTCACATTTACGATAGACAAATATTCCGCTGAGCTGACCTTTTAGAACAACAATCAAATATTGTTCAGATTCGTCAAGGAAAGCATATCTCGGTGATTGTATGAATAAATGCGAAAGCAATACATCTTCATTGGAATTTAATATCGACATTCTGTTGCCGTCTGCTTTTACAAGCAATTGTTTATCAGCTGAATGACATAATGTTCTAACTTTTTTTCTTTGGAACTTGTTTGACAGGTTGCACAGCTGATTGGCGAAACCGCAAGTTCAATAAATCCGTTCTGAAAATGCAAGTATTCTCTTTCGGAATATTCAAATCTTCGATAAAGCTGCTGACTTGCCGCAAGTCTCCGATGCCGTAGCATCCAAAATACCATTTTAACTGCTTGCAATTTTTATTACGGCGGATAATTTCACGAAAATACTCTCTGTCTACATCAGCCAAAGAATGGCCGACGATAATGATATTATCGATATTTCCAAGCTTATCAAAAAAACAGCCGTTTTTAGAGATGATTTCATCACAATGCTTTGTAAGTGATTGATCGCAATCTACAATCTTATTAATGATATTATCCCTCGCTATTTGAACCAGTGGATTCTTCCGTCTCGGCAAACGAATAT
The DNA here is from genome assembly GCA_947170465.1 of uncultured Clostridia bacterium. GTDB lineage: Bacteria > Bacillota > Clostridia > Oscillospirales > Acutalibacteraceae > Ruminococcoides. Next base: position 74,400 of record CAMVTS010000002.1, on the reverse strand, counting down.
CTTGAAAATCGTACATATCATCAGCAGCGCCCTCTAAATGACCGAGGATCAATGGCTGGTTTTTATTCTGACGGCAACCGTGAATATAGCATACTTTATCGTGAGAAACTCCATATTCAGATTCAATAAACTCTGTATAATTGAAACATAAAACATAGGGATTGCGAATTAAATGTTTCAGAGGCAGATCGTCTATCGCAAGAGTGAGCAGCCTGTCGCTTTCCTCGCTGATAATGGGCAAAATTCCCGACGGTTTCAGCCGGTTTAACTTTATCACGCTGTTCACCTGGGGCGGCTTGCGCGGCGGACTGTCCGTTGCCCTTGCCATGAGCGCCAAGGAGATGATACCGGAGGAAATTTACCACATCATTCTGGGCGGCACCTATGCAATCGTATTCTTCACGACCGTCATTCAAGGACTGACGCTCAAGCCGGTCTATAAAAGAATTGACCGCTCAATCCATAACAGGGCATAACCGCCCGTTAATTAACAACAGGGACTGCAACAATGCAGTCCCTGATTTTATATGTCTTTTTTTGGTATCTTTGTCGTTTGTGCCAAGATACATCACACGCCTTGGCAAGAACAGCCTATCATACTTTCTCATACTATTCTTTGATAAAAGACTTTAAAACAGATGTCGATTTTATTGCTTCCATTATAGCATAAAACGGTGTAATCTAAAAGATTTTATCCCACCCTTTGGTTGAAAATTTGGCTGCTGATTTGCGCCTTGCTAAGCGCTTTGTTAGTCATTTTTGTATTTTGGTTTTCACAGATTCAGGTTTATGAAATTGATACGGATTCGAACCTGTTTTTTTGCTGTACTCACTTTTACAAACAACAGGCGATATCACTTTAAAATGATATGAGGATCTTTTTCTGAATCGAGCCAGCGAAGAAGTTGAATTATATTTTCCTCCGGCATGGCAACGCAGCCGGCAGTAGGCGCACTACCGACGTGCAAGAAGAAGGCAGAGCCTTTTCCCGGAACAACGGGATCAACATTGTACCTGATTTCAACCGCATAGTTATAGGACGGCTTATAATCGATCAGATGCTCGGCAGATTTCCAGTCTGCGTTCTCCGTACCTTCCACATGGCGGTTATAAAATGCGGAATCCGGGTCATCAACCCAGTAGCTTTCCGGCGTCACCTGAAAATAAGGCATAACGGTTCCGGGATTTTCGTTGATGCCGAAGCATGTTCCCAGGGCGTAGATGCCGAGGGGAGTATAGGCTTCATATTCGCTGACGGCTTCACTGACGCCCTGTCTGCCGACATAGGCAGATAAGACGGTCATGTCCTCCAGCTGTTCCCATGCGTTATCCTTTTTTTCGTAGAAGGTGATAATGGCGCTAGTATTAATTGAATCGACCACTACTATCTGCTTTCCGGGCAAATCCTCCAACGTTAATCCGACCGCCTCAACGGCTTCTGCTAATGTCTGCGGCGCTGTCGGAGCGGCAGATTCAACAGAATCATTCGCGGACGGCTCCAACGTGTTATTGGCCTCAGATGAAGCGGAAGGCACTGTCTGACCGGAGGCAGCGGACGTGACCGGAACACTGAGCGTTGTGGCTGCAGTGATATTCTGCGTCGCAGAAACATTCCGATTATCTTCTGACGGCATGTTAATGACAATCAGCGCCACGATACAGCCGGCAATCAGCAGTGCTGCGGCTGACAGTACAATAACGGCAACAACCGGCGGTTTTTTCTTTTTGGGCGCTCCGGAATCCGGCTGACGGGTAGGCGATTCTTTGAAATGATTCATATTTCTGTGCTCAACTAATAAAGATATAGGGATTTTTGTTTCTGTCAAGATAAGAAAGAAGCTTGCGCATATCGGAGGCAGTAATATTGACGTCACCGTAGCTGGTACCGACATCTTGGTTTTTGCCTGACAAATACATGCAGGAGCCCTTTGAACTGACGCCTTTGGTAAAGCCGTCGCCATTGTGCTCAATAAGAATACATGCGTAGTTTCTTCCACTGGAAAAGATGCTGTAGGTGTTCTCTGCGCTCGACCACAAAGGCGGGTTCGAGGTGGAACCGTGCTGAACCGTATTGTAATAATCCGAATCCGGATCATCAACCCAAACAGTTCCGTCGGTAATCGTCATGGTATCAAGCTTGGTGCTGAGCGACTGTGTCGAAAAGGCAAAGCCAAGCCGGAACTCACCTTTTGGTGTAGCGGACAGACCTTCTCTCGGAGAGTCAGTCAGTCCGTCCTTTCCGAAGTAGACGGTATTCGTCTGGAACAATTTTTTTGGCGTATAGCCGTCCCATTCCAGCAAGGTCAAGGTGCCGCTGCTGCTGTTGGCATATACAATCTGCTCTGAGCCGTCGCGACGTTTGAATCGGTACAAATCAGCGTCCTTCTTGTTGTTGGGAATCGCACTGAGCACGTCGGAAACTATGCTGACAGCGGAGCCGCCAGATTTGATTGCCACATCTTTCAAGATTTTCTGGCGAAGGTTCTCGGGAAGAAAATCACCACCCTTTCCCGAAGCACTGATGCCCAGCGCGTAAGTCTTGTCGTTTACGGTGAGAAGAATACCGTTGTCGCCACATTCGGTTTTACAGGCGCTTTCGGCTTTTTTCTGTACGTCGCCAGAGGACAGGCTGTTGTCCAGCATCAGCTTGACATTGACGGAGGTTGCGCTGCTCTTGGCTTTCAGCGTGCTCTGCAGCTGCTCGAGGTCGCTGTCACCCAAAGCGGTTTTGACCGTGTTGATATTGGCGTAGATCTTTTTGGGAGCGTCCGTTTTGGGCGCTTCTGTTGCTGAAACCTCTGATTGCTGCGACACGTCCGCGGCACCAGTGGCAGCGATTGACGGCTTCACGGGCGCGACGTGGCTGTTCATGCTGAGCACAATCGCCACGATGCCGCCGATAAATGCCAGCGCAGACACGGTGATGATGGCGGCAATCAGCTTAATATTCTTTTTCGGCTTCGCGACAGGCATCACCTGCTTCTCAGGTACCACTGACTGCGGCTCCGGCTCTGGCTCCGGAGGAGGCGGAGCAGTCATGTCTTCACCGCAGTAAAAGCAGTATTTTACGCCGTCAGCGTTTTCTTTACCACAATTTCTACAAATCATGCGAAATCTCCTTGAAAGCAGAAGCAAATACGCCGGTATCTGCTTTGTTTAGTAATCTTTTGGTCTGCCGCACTGCGGATTGGGGCAAACCTTGGTAAAAATGCCCTTGAAGTTACTTCCGCAATAAGGACAACGACCGCCGAATCGCCATACGTCACTTTGGGTAAGGCTGCGCGGCAAGAGGATGAACCTGCTTTCTCCTTGTAGATACAGCCATTTTCCAAATAAGGTAAATGAATGACTTACGCGATTCGAGCTTAATGTTATTTCATTTTTTGTGTCGAACGGCGAAATAACAACAATATCAAAATCCTTGGATTCTTTGTAGCGCTTTCTGGTTTTGATTGTACAGCCGAAGCTCGAAAAAAGAAAAACCAGCTCGTTGGATTCTGCTGTAATATTCTCACACGATATAAACGCGTCTTTGTTCAGATTTTCGGGTAATCTGTTATAATAAACCGGAAGAATCTTGCCTTCTATCATCTGCTCGTAGTATTCAGAAGATAGCTGATACAAGAGTGCTGTCAGCGGTTGGTGTTCAAGCTCCAGGAAAGTTGATAAACCGTCAAACAGCAACCAGCTGGTAAAATCATCAAGGGTCCGAGCCTTTAAAGGATTAAAAGCCAAATCCAGTGATGTGCGCTTGTCATCTTTCAAACGGATGTGCGCGCCGTAAATTTTGAAGAAGCGCTCCAGATGGTTCAGCGTAGCTTCGCGGTTCAACCGGACAGCGCTGCTTAATAATCCTGAAAACTCTCTATGCCATTTGCTGGTATGCGCGTAAATTGCGAAGGGAATCATGTAAGAACCGAGCCAACCGCGGTAGTCTTCCGGAAAATTATCAATCAGATAGTCAAATTCCGACTTAGCGCGTATGTACTGGTCCAAATCGAGGAGCCGCTTTGCGTTTTCAGCGTGACGTTCGCGCTCTGTATCGCCGACAAAGGTTTCGACTTTGCCGGAAATTTCGACCTTGAATAGATTGCCGCTGTTATCTTTTACGTAGGTTCCTCCGCAGCTTGGGCTGTACCAGAATCCGGGCATCTCACGGTGCGGAACCAAATGGTCGCCGCAATCCGGGCATTTCATGCTGACAAGTCTAGCTTCACCAAACATTTTTTCAACTCTCCTTTTCGTTATAGTTCAGCTTTCGTGAATATCATCATGACGTTGCGCTCAACTCTCCTGAACCGTCGTAACGTAATGCCGGATATCCTCTTTGAAGAATAGCTCCTCAATTGCGTGTTGCCACTCTTGCGCCGTATAACGGTGCTCTGTGTCTACACGCCTGACAATACCATCGCTTCCGAATGTATCCAAAAACATAGTCTGCAGATTGTTGCCGAGCTTGTCCCATCTTTCACAGTTTATCTGGTACTTATTGAGCATTGTCAGAGAGTTGCTCTTGTCTTGCAAATCGAAAACAAACACAGGGTTCTGCAGATAGCGCGTAATCCAGTTGACGTTGTCCGCGCTGGAGGTGTTATACTCATACTCCGCCATATACGGTCCCTCAAAGGGATAGATGCCAATCAAAAGTCTGAACAACAGGGATAAAAAGGCAATATATTCTGACAAAGCATCGAATTTATAGATATTCCTGCCATTGGCAATGGATTCCGCATTATGGTAATGGAAGGGATCCAGCAGCTCAGAAAAGTACTCTTTTTCAGTGAAGTAAATCTCAAGCTGATTGTCAGGCAGCAGGAACTCGTGCGTCAGTATCAGCAGCTCGTCACCGCCATCCCGAACCATGATATTGTCGTCGTCAATGCCAAAGAAAAGATATTTTTTTTCTTCAATGAAATGTTGCGCCTCAATCAGTCCAAGCGCGATTTTGCGTGCCAGCTCATTTTCCAATCCCAGCGTATGAGGGCGCTGAGAGATTTCGGAAAGCGAATGGAACCCTTTTGACGGAACTATTTTAAATACAAGACAGCATATCGGTTTGGGACTGTTAAGCATAACTAGGTCTACCGGCCATACAAAATGCTGGAAGTTGGGATTCTCAATCGACAAACGCCATTTAGACTTAAAAAAATCATTTGTCAGTGCATTTAGCGGCGTGTTGATACGCATTGCCATGTAATTTTGCTGCGTATGGATATTCTGTATTTGCAGGGTTCTTTCAGACAGTAGGGTATTTAGAGTCTGATCGATACCAGCATAGAGCCTGTCGGGATAAAGCAGACTTTTGTAATCAACTTCTCGTTTTATTTTTTTCATTGTTCTACCCTGAAATTATTTTTTTCCGAAAAACTTTTTTATTCCGGATATTGGATTACTACTTTTAGTTTCCTCATGAATATGGTGCTGTCTTTTATGTTCATTACTGTAACTCATGATGTCGATTTCAGACGTTTTTCTGCTCGATGGCACATGCTTTTTCGCAGGCTTTCCGCCCTTTTGCTTTTTAAACTCTCTGGTGAGTTCCAGCGTGGTACGAACGTTTGAAGAATCGTTGATCAGTGCGTAATCCTCCAGACTGCGGAGATAGGCGTCGAGAAAATTGTAATCCTCCATATTGTCGGACTCCTCCAGACCACGGCGGTATAAATCCCGGTCTGAAAACATCGCGATTCCGGTATGGAAAAGAAACGGAAGCCACTGCCGCTGACCACGTAGCTTGCTAAGTTCAATCCAGAAATCCAATCCCTTTGTTGTGTCACAGAAATCAACGCAGTAATGCTGCATCTCCTTGACCAGATGTTGCTTGTCGTCAGGCTCAATGATTCCCGATTTTTCGGCGTCCCTGAGCTTGTTGGCAAAGGAACGGACGGTGTTGGGATTCATCTTTTCTGATGTCTTGAACACCTCAAACAGCGAATTGTAAAAATTGCTTTTTGCGAATACTTCCTTCGGAAACTGCCTTGGGTTAGAGCAGGACATATAGCGGTAGGTCGCCTGATTGTCATAGGTGAAATTTGTTGCTGAAAATCGCTTCCAGAAATCACTTTTGACGGCTTTGAGCATACTTTCACGTTCATCTCCGCGGGGAATGGTAACCGAAAGGAATTTTTCGTAGTCTTCCATGTCTTTAACAATCGAAGTTTTTTGCTGCATAAACCGTTTGTTAATACTGATGCCGATTTCCAAACATTTGTCCTTAATCGCCTTCATTGCCTTCGGCAACTTGCCAGCAATAAGAATCTTGCTTAATATAATCAGCACTTTTGCCATCTCTGCCGGACATTCTTCTGCCAGACTGGCATAGAAAGCATCCACGAGATCGGCGCCATTCTCCTTTTGCATGAGAACTGACACAATGTCCTTATACTGCGTACTGCTTTCATACAGCTCGCCCAGCTGGCAGATAGCGTCCTCCTGAGGAAGCGAAAGAAGCGTGGTGACGGTCAGGATATTACCGGCTCTGATGAGTTCGTCAGAGGAGGTGGCGCTCATGCGGTTATTGATGTGCCTGCGGATATCCTCGTTGAGCATAATATTTTCATCCAATACCTGCTCAATGAGAAGGGCAATCTTTGCGTCAATAGTGTCATCAGTGGGCATATCACAATAGCTGATGATTTTTTTCAGAAGCTCCGTTTCAGACATGCTGACATTATCATCCAACTCATCCGTCACGAGCGTCGTCGCGGTTTCAAGGTCGCGGATTTCCGTGGAGAACCGCCTGCCCATACTGTTCATTTTACTGTCGAGAACCGCAAAGAAATTTTCTGCAGAAGGCTCGCCCAGATGCTCCGGATAGTAGGTGAAAGCCTTTCTATTGATTTTTCTCTTTATTTTGTCGTTCAGAATATTATTCTCACCGGTCTGCGTGTCAAAGTACCGGACGCCTTCGGGAATCTGACGGCAGAATACCAGCGTGGGTTGGTTGCCGGAGTCCTGAAAATCAAAGGTACGGAAGCTCATTGCTGTCCGGTACGGATAGATAACCGAGAAAAATGCCGTGAGAAACAGATTAATACAGGTGTCCAGCTCACCGTCTGTCTGAACAAAGACAGAGGACGAGGAGTTGAAGGAAAGATTCCAGTATACGCATCGGATAAAATCCTCATAGACAGCGCGGCTGCCAAACAACTTGCCAACCATCTCTTCTGTCAGAAAATCCTCCCCGCAGGTATATTCTTTGGATTCCAGCTGCGTCTGCACTTCACTGAGGTTGACGCTTTTGCCCTTTGCACTTTCCAGCAGCGGCAGATTAAGTGCAAAGTCATCAAAACATCTTTTGTCAATCGTCAGCAAATTCGGAAGACAAGACGGCGGCAGATGGTTTGCTGGCTCAGCCATCACAACGCTGTACGCCTTCATCTGCGGACGTCCCAAAGCGTCCAAAAAACCAAACGTCGCCTTGGTGAAAGAGAAAATGTTGCTTTTGGCGGGATTTGTCGTGCAGAAAAATTCGTACACCTCTTTTGCGGATTCGTTTGATTCGCCCTTGGCTGGATGTAGAAGATCATACATAAATTTGGCACTTGAGGAGTTTTTTCCCTGCCGGCTGGTGCAGCTGCCCGTCACCTCCGGCGTTGCGTCAGGCGTAAAGCCTGCGACATTCCAACCGCTCCAGCTCTCCTGTTCTCCAATCCTTGTATAGATCACTCGCATAGGTTTGATTGTTCCCATGGTAACCTCCTTTCAGTAGATACAATTTGTGAAATGCCTCATAAACCGGCTTTACGCAATTTTTATTTTGAGTGAACGAGATCCTCAAGTTCCTGTTTTATACTTTTTATCTGCTCTTCAATCTCACTAAGTCTTCTTCTTCTGGTCAACGAAAAACGTTGTCTGTCAACTTCCGCGTATAACATCTGCATATGATGCAAATCCTGATTCAATCTTTCAATTCTGCCCGCGATGGCGTGCTCAATAATCGGCACGTCGCTCTGGATAAAGCCGAATTTGGCGAACAGCCAGAACAGCGGCTCCTCAATACGAAGCGGACGCGGTGTTTCGGTAGGCGTCAGCAGCGGCTCACCGTCAGTGGCTTCGTTTCTGGCACCAGTATCCTTCAGCTCGCAGTTGAGCGAAGATACAGCGAAATAATTGAAGTTATCGAAGTTGTTTTTCAGTGCCTCGCGAGTAGCTGGATCCTGGTGATAGTAGAAATCATCGAGCATTTTGCTTATCTCGTTGTATTCGGATGCGCAGAAGCCGTTGAAATCCAGCGCAGAACGCACTTCTGAGGAAAGCATATCGGCAAGTGCCGGCTCAAAAAGATTGTCCTGCATCAAACGATCCGCCTTGGAGATACAAAGTGCCAACGGGATGTCGCAATATTGCTTTCCAACGAAAAGATTGGTTATGGTTTGCAGCACGGTGTCAATCATACTGTGGGCTTCGTTGTAAATGCCGGTAAACTGCTTGGGATCCTGCAGAATGATGATACCGTCCGAACGGGAGATAAATGGACCGAAATTTTCAATTCCTACCGGATCGACACAGTTCTCACCGGCGATATCATATAGTACAAAGGTCGAGGTTTCCCTTCGCAGGGTTTTGCTGTGATAATACTGAAGGTTATAGCATAGCGGCTGCGAGAATCTCGCGGCAGGGGTGCCCTGCGGCAAGGTGATGTCCCTGGCGATTTTATTGGTTTCAATAAAGAAATTGACCGCGTCATTCGGAAGTGGCGTCATGCCAATTTTGCCGGCATAAATGTGCATATTGTCAAGCAGGCTGGACAAGTATACAGTTTTGCCGGCGCCGGTGATGCCAATAATGGAGATAAATTTCACGGGAAACTTACCGTAATTCATCGGAAGCGGATTACAGCACACTGGACAGACACGATTGCTGGTGCGTTTGCCAAAGTGATCGGTGACGGACGACAGAAAACCGTCCCTGTCGAGCTTGGGACCTGTTTGACCAATGTTGTCAAACAGGACGTGACGCGGATTTCTGGGGCTGATAATCGGCTTCTGGTAGTTTTCAAAAAACTGCGCGTGCATATTGGCTCTGTTTTTTCTGGTCTGTTCGGTAGTTCCGTTGAATCTATTCCAGAACTGCTCATAGTTGGGATGAACCCCGGCGAGAAACTCTTTTTTTAAGTCGTTGTCGAATTTTGCCTGTACTTTTTCTGGACCGTCCGGCATAACCTCAATATCATAATCATCCAGGATATCATCCTCTGTAAAGCACGTTTCCGCGCGGAACAACACTTCACTCTGATCGAAATTTGCAAAGCAGTATGGACAGATAATCTTTTCTTGATCTTTCATGGTTTTCCTCCTCAGTGTTTTACAGCCCGGTATCCTTTAAAGCGAGATCGAATCATTGGTTGGTTTTTTCCCATGTACCAACGAACATAGAACGGTTTTCCGAGCATGGATTTGCTGATGGGAAACTGCAGATTGCTTCCCTCAAAGCAATAGTACAGTGCCCCTTCGATATAGTTGGGATTGTTGGTAACGGTAATTTTGGAGAAACGGTGAGCTTCTTCGCGCGACTTCAACAAGCCTGTTCTTACTTTAACTTTCAGATCCTCGATATCGACATGATACTCCAGCAAGGCAGGTACGCAACAGGAATGATGCCGGTTATTCCTTTCGGTATAAATCACAATACCGTCGCCGTCCCGTCTGCAGCCAAATACCGTGTAGGTTGCAGGGGCGGCAATGACGTTATAGACACCGCTCATGCCCGGAGCAACCCGCAGAAACTTGCAACGGATATCTTCGCTAAGTGTTACAATGTTGTCACTGCTGCCGTTAAAATCCCTCTCGCTCATCAGCTGTGCAATCTCGTCGGCGTCAGGAGTTATTTCAAACGGTGTCCGGACAATCAAAAGCAGCTCCGGCTTATTTTTGCTTTCATATTCCCACCTGACGATTCCGTTGTTTTCCTGTATATTGATGATAAAGGATTGTTCGCAGCTTTTATTAACTTCTACTCTCATACTCAATTAACACTCCCTTGTTTCTTAAACATTCAAGCCTAAAATCAAATTAGAGCCCTCTACCCTGTACAGCTTCAGCAGGTCGACAGCGTCGTCATTACCGGTGTTGAAGAACTGTGTGGCGGAAACGTCTTTATAGGCCTCGTCGAGCAGCTTGAAAAACTCAGTGGCATTTTCTCCCTGCGCGTCGTAACAGTGCAGCATAAACACAGACAGGTCACGCAACACCGGAAACGCGCCTCGGAGCATTACGCCCTGATCGCCTTCTCCTTCCATAATTCCTTTCAGTGTGGGAATCATGTCGTACTTGGCAGATAGTCTCAGAATCATGACAAAAAAGTCAATAAAAGGCATGTTAATTTCGCCCTTGCAGTAGACGTTGGCAGCTAAAAGCGCTTCCTCCAAAACTTGCATAAGGTCATCAAAAGTATTGCCTAATTTCAGGAAACGGGAAACATACTCGTTGCCTTCCTCGGTTCTCAGGAAATCGCTCATGGAATTGCCGTACTTGCTAGTGATATCGTCGAAACTTGCAGAGATAACACGGTCGGAAACCTCCGCAATAAAACGGTCAACCTCCTTGTCGGTCTGACGGAACACATCGGCGTCCAAGATGTTCTGGAGAAGCGCCGTGCATTTGGGATAAATGAACTGATTGACCAACGTGTCAATAACCAGATTTTGAAAATACACTGGAAGCAGGTCTCCGTCATTGACATTTGCAAGGGACTGCAGATTGGAAAAAGCAGTGTTGACACGCTCCATAGTAAGGTTTCCTACGTTGAGCAAGTTAAGCTGGCTGTTAATCTTGTGTTCATATTCCGCGAAGAGCTGACGGAACTCAGCACTCTCTGTTTCCTCGCGGCAGATACTACTTGCCATCATCTGCAATGCGCCCGGAAGATAGCAGTCCTTTACGCCGGCATAGGTGCTGTTTATGACCATGTTGTCATTGATCAGCACCTTTTGGGTCTGGGGCATATACTGAAAAATTGCTTTGTCCAGCCCGGATTTGATTATTCTCTGACGAACCGAGTTGATAAACCCAGTGAAATGTATCAGACGGTTGTTGCTGATACTTAGTATGTTATTGACGTCAGTAAGCGTCATAAATTCCATATGATGGTCAGTGTTCTTGTTTTTTGCATTGGAGCGGCGCTGCTGCATTTCGGTAATAAACTTGTGCGTCATGCAGTAGAGGATATTCCGCGTGGGTTTTGTCACAGAAGTAAAAGCGATGGTGTAGGGCGTTTGGCTGTAGAGCTTGGACACTCTCTCACGGTAATTGTCGTCATCAATGCGAGAGACCGCATCGTTGTCAGCCAGCAGCACAATGTTGGCAACAACTCTGTACAGCAGCGAAAGAGGATAGCTGTTATTTCCCCTGGACCGGTTAGAAAAAAGAATCACGCTATCATACCCTGACGGCTGCATCAGAAACTCGCGAATCCGGTAATTTGTCTCCTTTCGGTCACGCTCACGGCTGTCGCGCAGGATAATGATGACCATGGAACGAACGGTATCATCAATGACGTATTTTAGGTCGTCCAGAGAGTTGTAGGCTTCCTCAAATTCCTCAAAGCTGAGATAGGAGGTGTCGATGACATTAAACAGACACCACATCCTGAAGTTATCAAAAATGTTTCTGGTCTGTGTCACCCTGGTAATCTGCTGAAACACCGTGTCCTCGGGAATCTCTTCGTCTGCATCGGTGCGGTAGAACACCAGCCCATTATCGGCACGGGAGTAGCGATAAAAAAGGAGATTGTCGCAGATTTGTTTTGTCCAGGTACCGCAAATGGTATTAAAAAAGCTACTGCAGCCTTCCTTGGCAGAACCGTAGAAGGATACCATCAAAGGATAGTGAGGACGGTTTCCGACGTTTTGCACCAGTCTGCTTTCGCCGTCAATGATCTGAGTTTCGACGTTGTCTAACATCTGCTTTGTATTCATGTTTTTCCCCTTTTCTATGTTGAATTTTACATTACAATACAAAAAACAGGAACCTGCGGCTCCGGATAAAATACCCGGAGCCGGGATACACTGTTTTGGTTTTACATCAGCAGGGAACGCTCAAAGGTTCTGATAGCGCTGACTGCCAGTTTGATGAATTCATAGATAGCCTTTCTGTCGCTTTTGAAGGATTCGTCCGCGATTTCCTTGAGGAGATCGACTCTCTTTTCAAGGTAGTCTTTGATCTTCTTGGTGAAGGCAAGACAATCCTCCTCGTTTTCTCTCTTGATTATCTTGGCTCTCTCTGCGATATCGTCCTTGTCCTCCTGATCGAGGTTCATGAACTGAACGAAGGCGCTGTAAATCGGGAGCATATCGCCGTAGGGCTTGGTGTCCATGTTGGTCAGAGTATACTCGTCCGGGAAGTCAAAGTCGCCCTTGAGGTACATAAAGGTGTATTTGTCGTCCTTGGACATATAGACGGCGCCGGTGCACAGTGCGTTGACGAACGCGATAATGGTGCGCTTGACGTTTTCCTCTATCCATATTTTGTCCTGGATCTTCTTCAATTCAGCCTGTAATGTGCGGCACAGCTCAAGCTGCTTGTACATTTCTCCTGTCAGCACCTGGGAAGCGAAGACGTGATCTTTGACGACGTCGTCCTTGTAGCCTTCCGCGCCGGTGTTCGGCAGTGTGATGGAATCGGAGAAACGAGGCGCAGTGTTCGCGGGATCATCGACGAACCTTTTTGCGCGATCTATGTTCCACTCGCTCAGGGTTTTTTCCATTTTGCGCAGCTTCTCGTTGTAGTCGTCCATGTCAACCTTGCGGAGCAGGTAGTCAAATTGCGTACCGGCAGCGCCCTTGGGCTCCTTATAGATGATACCGTATTCAACCGCTTTGGCGTAGTCGTCGATGAACTGCTGGATCTTGGGTGTGATCTGCTCATGGCTCATCAGGCTGAGCGGGATCAGGTCGCTCAGGTCGGTGAAGTCTCTCGTATCATAATTGTTGTTCTCGTAAATGTGCTTGCCGGTCATGTCCTCCTTGGTGGAGTAGCCGGGATAGTACAGGTCGATGCCCTTGAACATGAACATCGGCACGCCGCAGTAGAAAATGAGCATGGAAATCCTGTCGGGGACGACAGAGCTTCTGCCGTCGATCTTGTTGTCAACCACGTAGAGCTGTTGGACCGCTGCCTGGATTGCTGCGGAGGTATTCGGTATGGAACAATAGCCCTTTCTGCTTTTTTCGTCAATCGTCTTTCTCGCCCAGAACATGGGCGCCGCCATATCCTTGAGCTTGAGCAGGACGTTTTGATAAATCGCGGAAACGAGTGCTTGCTGGCTGTTGGTGTTGAACTTGGTCGCCAGGTATTCATCGATGTTCTTGGAGGTGAAGGCAGTCAGCTGCTGAACGAAAAATTCGGAAACCATTGCCGAAATCTGGGCTTCGTTGTTTCTGCTCTCCCACTTCTTGGGCTGTTTGATCAGGGCGGCGATGAAGTCCATGACAATAGCGGTGGTATCCAGCTTGTCAACCGCTGCGTTGAGGCTTTCCTTGAGGCTCTCGTCGTCGAGACCGACGATCTTGATGGCGTAGTCGTTTTCAACGCGCACGCTTTCATTGAGCGCGGTAAAGTTGGCGCGGAAGGTCTCCGCGACATTGTTCAGTGTGTCGAGCAGCGGAGAGAAGAAGTTATCGTACAGATCCTTCACCTGCGGCTTGAACGCCATCAGGAATTCGCCCATCTCAACAAAAAACTGAACTCTCAGCTGCTGGGTGAGGTAAGCGTGTACTGAGGAAGCGTACGTGTTTGCTCTGTTTCTGCGGTTAAGTCTGTTGCTGTTCTGGAGTTCTCTGAGGGCGGCGCCAAGCTCCTGCCCCCGGAGCTCGAGGGTAGCAAGCGCCTGTGACTTTCTGCTCTCGTTCTCTGTGATATAGCCCTCGACAATAGCGGTCATATCGCGGTCGTTTTTATCGAAGTTTTTCAGCAGAAGCGAGGCATAGATGGGACCTCTTGCAGGGTTGGTGGCATATTCCGTCAGCGTGTTTTTCAGCGACACGATGGTGTTCTGTACCAGGCTCTCTCTGTTCTTGGCGTAGTTGCCGATGATCTCGGGCTTTTTGCCGAGCATATAGCTAAGCAACGGCGGGATAACGGTTGGCTCCAAAATACCCTGCACCTGATTGTACAGCTCGCCGGCGTCCACCTCAAACATCGGGATCGTGCCGGCTTCTTTGTTGATACCATTGCAGAGTGTGTCATAGGCAAGACTGTGTGTTTTGACGAATTCGTCGATGTCGTGGCAGGAGTTGGGCAGGGTAGCGTATGCCTCAAAAATCCTTGCCGCAAGGTAGGAGTTGATGTCCTTGTAAGGAATGTAAGCGTTGGAAGCGCCGAGTACGCAGTAGTAGTAGCGCGCGCCTCTCTCTTTGTTCAGCATTCCAACAATGCGGTCAAAGTTAGCGATATGGGATTTCAAGCCGAAGTTGCCTGAATTTCTGTCCTGGGCGTTAACGATCTGTTTGGTCATGAATTCCATGACATAGTCGACGACAACGTTCATGGCGTAGTTGTAGCCGTCGGGAATGACGCTGCCCTTCTCGTCCTTGGCAGTGATGAGGTGAGCCAGCTTGACAGGCGGCTGGTCGGTGTGAACCTCAAAGGTCTTGTAGTTCTGATCCCAGCTGCCGCCGTTGTTCTCGAAGTTCATGCAGTAGTCGAGTTCTTTCATGGCGGCAAAGCCGTTGATCTCGATATACTCCTTGACGCTGTCAATCTCCACCTTTGCCAGGTTGACGTCAGGCAGGAAGAAGTAGCCGCAGGTGTAGGCGCTGCCCAGCAGCGCCATATCCTTGAGGATCTTTTGCAGGATATAGCAGATGTCCAGGAAGGTGCCGGCGCCGGTGCCGCCGCCCATACCGGTGAAAATGTGGATATTGACAGGCTTGCCTCTCAGACCGGTGATCGCAAGGGTGATTTTTTTCTTGATTTCAGAAACAATCTTATCGATGTTCTGGATAAGCAGAAGTCTGCCGACCTGTCTGACGCCGCCTGCGCCTGCCTCCGCGGCAAGAATGGAGATGTCGTCGCTGAACCACTGGAGAGAAGGATCCTGGCGAAGCACGCGGGTGTTGCCGAGGACGACGTGGATATCGCTGCAGCTGATATCGACAAAATCCGTGGCGACGTCGAGCGTGCTGATGCTCTTGTCGTCGCCGAGCGATTTAGAGTCGGTGTCAATGGCGAGGAACTGGATGTGGTCGTATTTGGGGATCTCCGCCTTGGGATCGTCGGGAGCAAGTCTGTTATAGACTTGCTTTTTGACTTCTCTCAGACAGTCGATACCGGTACCGCCGAGTCCGATGAAGACGTTGGCGCATTCTTCCTGTTCTGCCTGTTGGTTGTGGGCGATGATGCCGCCGCCCGCGGCGATGGATAGGTTTTTGTAAATCATTGAAACATTTCTCCTCTTCAAGATTTTTTATGTGAATTGATTAATCAACATCTGTAAATATATTCTGTTATCCTATGAATGCTTTTCCGAAACCGACGACACAGCACCAGCTGTTCGCGCATCAGCTCAGTATAGGCAGGAGAAGCAAAGACGTGGTCGCGCACAGCGCTTTCTTCATACCCTTCGCACCCGGTGTTCGGCAACTCGATAGTTTCACCGAACTGAAGGACGTGATTCGCCGGATCGTTCAGGAACTGCTCTGCCTTCTCCGTGTTGTTGTCACCGATAAGCTGCTGGACAGCTTCCGTTTTTTGACGATGATCCTCCGGGTCGATCTTACGCAGATAATACTTGCTGGGGTAAGGGACGCGTTTGGATTGTTTGAAGATGATTCCAAATTCCTGCGCTTCCCGGTAGTCATCAATAAACTGCTGTATCTCCGGCGTTATTCTATCATCGGGCAACAGGCTGAGCGGGATCAGGTCGCTCAGTTTGGAGAAGTCTCTCTCATCATAGGGGCTGTTCTCGTAAATGTGTTTGCCGGTCATGTCCTCCTTGGTGGAGTAGCCGGGATAGTACAGGTCGATGCCCTTGAACATGAACATCGGCACGCCGCAGTAGAAAATGAGCATGGAAATCCTGTCGGGGACGACAGAGCTTCTGCCGTCGATCTTGTTGTCAACCACGTAGAGCTGTTGGACCGCTGCCTGGATTGCTGCGGAGGTATTCGGTATGGAACAATAGCCCTTTCTGCTTTTTTCGTCAATCGTCTTTCTCGCCCAGAACATGGGCGCCGCCATATCCTTGAGCTTGAGCAGGACGTTTTGATAAATCGCGGAAACGAGTGCTTGCTGGCTGTTGGTGTTGAACTTGGTCGCCAGGTATTCATCGATGTTCTTGGAGGTGAAGGCAGTCAGCTGCTGAACGAAAAATTCGGAAACCATTGCCGAAATCTGGGCTTCGTTGTTTCTGCTCTCCCACTTCTTGGGCTGTTTGATCAGGGCGGCAATGAAGTCCATGACGATAGCGGTGGTATCCAACTTTTCAACCGCTTCGTCGAGGTTTTTCCTGAGATTTTCGTCATCGAGACTGACGAGCTTGATGCCGTAGTCGTTGTTGACGTACCTGCCCTCGTTCAGAAATTCCAGGTTGTACCGGAAGGTTTCCGCGACATTGTTCAGCGTGTCGAGCAGCGGAGAGAAGAAGTTATCGTGCAGATCCTTCACCTGCAGTTTGAACGCCATCAGGAATTCGCCCATCTCAACATAGAGCTGGATCCTCAGCTGCTGGGTAAAGTAAGCGTATACGGCAGCAGTGTACTCTCTTGCCCTTCTTCTTCGGTTAAGTATGTTGCTGTGCTGGAGTTCTCTGAGCGCGGCGCCAAGCTCCTGCTCTCTGAGCTCGAGGGTAGCGACTGCCTGCGCCTTGTTGCGCTCGTTCTCCGCGAGATAGCCCTCAACAACAGCAATCATATCGCGGTCGTTTTTATCGAAATTCTTCAGCAGCAGCGAAGCATAGACGGGACCTCTTGCTGCGTTGGTGGCATATTCCACCAGCGCGTTCTTCAGCGACACGATGGTGTTCTGCACCAGACTCTCTCTGTTCTTGGCATAGTTGCCGATGATCTCGGGCTGTTTGCCGAGCATATAGCTGAACAGCTGCGGGACAATGTTGGGCTGCCTAATGCCCTGCACCTGGTTGTACAGCTCGCGGGGGTCTAACTCAAGCATCGGAATCGCGCCGGCATTCCGGTTGATCTCGTCGAGGAGCGCTTTATAGGTGAGACCGTGTGTGTTGAGGAATTCGTCGATGTCATGGCAGGAGTTGGGCAGGGCATGGTACGCCTCATAGATCCTTGCCGTGAGATAGGAGTTGATGTCCTTGTAGGGGATGTATGCGGTAGAAGCGCCAAGTACGATATAGCGGTAACACGCGCCTCTCTCTTTGTTGAGCATTACGACATTGCGGTTGAAGGTGGCGATATGTGATTTCAAAACGAAGTTGCCGGCAACTCTGTTCCAGACGTTAACACTCTGCTTGGTCATGAATCCCATGACATAGTCGACGACAACATTCATCGTGTAGTTGTAGCCGTCGGGAATGACGCTGCCCTTCTCGTCCTTGGCGGTGATGAGGTGAGCCAGCTTGACAGGCGGCAGGTTGGTGTGAACCTCAAAGGTCTTGTAGTTCTGATCCCAGCTGCCGCCGTTGTTCTCGAAGTTCATGCAGTAGTCGAGTTCTTTCATGGCGGCAAAGCCGTTGATCTCGATGTACTCCTTGACGCAGTCGGTTTCCACCTTTTCCAGGTTGACGTCGGGCAGGAAGAAGTAGCCGCAGGTGTTGGCGCTGCCCAGAATCCCCAAATCATCCAGAATCTTTTGCAGGATATAGCAGACGTCAAGGAATATGCCCGAACCGGTGCCGCCGCCCAATCCGGTGAAGATGTGGATATTGACGGAATTGTCTCCCAGACCGGCGAGGGCATTGGCGATTTTTCTCCGGATTGCCGAGACGACAGTATTGACCTCCATCATGAACAGCAGCCTGCCGATCTGTCTGACGCCGCCTGCGCCTGCCTCCGCGGCAAGGATGGAGATGTCGTCGCTGAACCACTGGAGAGAGGGATCCTTGTTGCCGAGGACGGCATGGATATCACTGCAGCTGATATCGACAAAATCCGTGGCAATGTCGAGCGTGCTGATACTCCCGTCATCGCCGAGGGAACAAGTGTCGGTGTCGATGGCGAGGAACTGGATGTGGTCGTATGTGGGAATCTCCGCCTTGGGATCATCAGGAGCCAGTCTGTTATAGACCTGCTTTTTGACCTCTCTCAGACAGCTGATACCGGTACCGCCGAGTCCGATAAAGATATTGGCGCACTCTTCCTGTTCTGCCTGCTGGTTGCGGGCGATGATGCCGCCGCCCGCGGCAAGGGAAATGTGTTTATAGATCATGGTATAACACCCTCCGTTTTCTAAATAAAAGTTATCATTAATCAAAACTTTTCATACGTCGTTTTTTTCGTAAAAAACGGAATCTATTCGTTTTTTGAACCGGAAAGAAGGCTCAGCGGAATCAGATTGTATAGTTTTCTGAAATCTCGTTCGTCATAAGGCGTTCCTTCATAGATATGTAAACCGTGCAACATCTTGGTGTTGTAGATTGCGAGATAGTGTTCAAGTTCCGTGAGCGTGTACAGCGAAAAACCGAGGAACTCTCTGATTATGGTAATGGTGTCACCGCAGGCGTTTTGCAAGATAATCGGATGCGGATAGGAGTCGTGCAGGTTCTGTGCAGCCGTCAGGACAACAGGCGCGCGTTCGGGCACGATGCAGAAGGAGAATTCATTGCCGTGGGACAGCATATTCATGCAAATCCTGGGAGCGGCTTTTTTGGTGAGCGTCTGCAGCACATGGTAGTTAATCAGGCTGCTCAGCTGCTGCTCGTCGCGAACGCCGAATTTAATTGTCATATAATCATCCATGGTCATAGCGGCGATTTTGCCGAACTGCTCGGTAAAGAAAGAAGAAACAACAGACGGCAGCCTTTGTTCGACAGCACCGTCGGCAATCAGCCTATTGACAAGACGCGAGAGAACCTCCGCCGCGTCAAGCTCGGCGAGCAACGCATCCAGTTCTGTTTTCAATTCTTTGTCATTCAGATTAATTAGCGGAACGCTGAAATCATACGTGACATCCGGGACTTCTTCAAGCTCAGACAGATTACAACGGAAGGTTTCCGCCAGAGAATCCATCATGTCCGCAAGCGGAGCGAAAACGCCCCTGTAAAGCACTTGAATTTGACCCTCGAATGTATGCAGGAAGGTTTGCATCTCTGTATATATCTGTATTTTTGTCTGCGTTTCAAAATAGCTGCGGAGCGCTTCCTGATATTGACGTTTGGTTTTGATATCGGTAGATTCCCCGCTTGCTTCCGCTGTGACCGCCCGGTAAAGCGCCTGCTCTTTCAGCACGAATGCTTCCCTTGCCGATTTCAGATTGTGTTGGTTGGTCAGCAGGTATCCCCTAACGGCGCTAACCATATCCTTGGATTCTGTGTTGCTGCTTTTCAGTATGGAAGCGGCATAGGCGACGCCCTTTTTGGGGTCACAGGCACAGTGCAGCAGTGCGTTCTTCAGCTCTTCGCAGGCGCATTCTTCCAGCGCTTTTCGGTTTCGTTCCAGAACAGAGCGAATCTCTGCGATATCCGTCAGATTGTTAATATCCTTGCCAATCCAGTCAACCAACCGGCGATAGCCGAAGCCGTATTCGCTGATGAACAGGCTGGTGTCGTGGCAGACAAGCGGCAGCTCATCATAGCGCTCAAACACTTTTGCCGCCATATAAGTGAGTATCTCCTTGACAGGAATATGCACACTCGCTGCGCCAAGAACACAATATTGATTGTAGCCGCCGTGCAGCTGTGGCATTTTGCGAGCGGCATTGGCATAATGTGCCTCGGTGAGGCTTCTCCAAGGCATGTCGTCGTGATACCCGCCCTTGACCTTGAGAAGCAACCCCATCAGGTGTTCAACCACGGTATGAATGGCGTACCAGTATCCGCCAGAGATGATTTCTCCGGCGGCGTCCTGTGCGGACACAAGATACGCGATATTGACGGGAGGTTTGTTTGTGTCGATTTCAAATTGTCCGTAGTTCTGATGCCAGCGGTCACAGTTGGACTCGAAGTTCAGGCAGTAATCAAGCTCTTTCAGGGAGGCAAAGCCGTTGACCTTGATGTACTCCCGAACGCTGTCGTTTTCCACTTTTCCCATGTTGACGCTCGGCAGGAAGAAATAGCCGTAAACCTGCAGAGGATAATCAGGAAAGATGTTTTCTGCAATCTTCTGGACAAGATAGCAGATGTCGAGCATGATACCGGAGCCCAGATTGCCGGACAAGCCGGTCATGATGTGGACAGACATGTTTTTGTGGGTTCCGAAGAAGGGCGAAAGCAGCTTTTTACGGAGCGCTTCAGTGATTTCCTTGCAGTGCAGCATCAGTAGCAGACGCGCGTTTTGCCTGCAAAGGATAAGGGGATCGTTGGTATAGAGAATAGAAATCTCATCGCTGTACCACCGGAGCGAAGGATCCTCATACATTTTCTTGCGGTCACTGATAATCTCACAGATATCCTGCCAGATGTCCAAACATTCTGCCTCCGGATCCAGGATGCCGGCAGTTGCTTTGCTGAAAGAAACGTTATCGTCGTCAATCGCCAGAAACTGAAACTGCGGAAAATCCGGTGCTTCGGCGTGATTGCCATCGGAAGCGAAGCGCTCATAAATCTGTTCCTTGACAGCCTTTAGGCAATCAATGCCTGTGCCGCCCAGACCAATGAAGAGATGAGGAGAATCATCCGGCTCAGACTGCTGAAAATCAGGTCGGATTCCACCGCCGCGATTCACGGAAAGTGAGGGGTAAATCATAACACGTCTCCTGTTCGGAATATCATAAAATTTTGATGAATTAATAATTTGTCAAGAAGCTCTCAAACAGCACCTCGATGCCGTGCTCCTTGGAGTCGTCGGAATAGATAAAGGTGGAGTTTTCGCTCCTGACAATAATTTTCTTGGACTTGCCGACGATAACGTTGGAAGCAACGGGCTTCGGTGACTTGAACTCAACTTGTGCCTTGCCGGTTGCCTGGAAATGCGCCTTGGGCGAGAAACCGGTATTGCCGATTGGGAAGGAGCTGAGCTTGATCTGACCTCTGCTCCTCTGCTGGGTGGAGGAAGCGCCGGTCTCGATGTTGGTGACGGTAATCGACCCCATAAACTTGATGAGGCTTCTCCAGCGAAGCAGGAGAATGAGCGCCGCAATGAATAGAAGTCCGCCGACGCCGATGATGATGAGCGTAAGGATGCCGACATTTGTCAGTGAAATATAGACGTCAAACTCCACGTATGAATTTTTATCATCTGTCGCCTTGACGGTGCACTTGCCTTTGGAGAGGTCGTAGAAATCTGAGATAATCAGCTTGCTGCCGTCAACCGAGTAGGTCGTATCCTTGAAGGTGGAGAAGGTGACGCTGTAGGTCAGCGGACTGCCATCGGGATCCTTTACCACTTCGGACAAATCGACCTCGCAGGTCTTGGTAAAGAAAGGAAATACCCAGAAATGCCTGGAAATCTCTTTTTCTTCCGAGGTGACAACCGGCGGCTGGTTTCCGACGTTAAGAATGATTTCCGATTTTTCGGTGGTCTTGTGGAGTTCGTTTCCGTCGAGCTCCATGTGATAGGCATAGGTGCCTTCGCCGTTGAAGCTAACCTGACCGACAAAGTGGTTGTTCTCAAGCTGCATGGGAATTTCAGTGCCGATGCTGCTGTCGGGAACCAGCTTGGCGGTGTATTCCTCATAACCGCTCGTCATGCGGTTGCCGTCATCCAAGATATAGCCGCTGACGATGACGGTGTCGTTGACACCGAACAGCTCCATATTGTCAAATTCCGTCTCAATGGTAATGGTGTCGTTGTAGACCATATCAATTTTGATATCGGCGCCGGGTTTTCCCTCACCTCTGAGCGTCCATTCTCCGCCCATCGGATTCGTGATTTTCGTAATGGAGAACTGCTTGGCGTCAGTGGTCATTCTGGCCACCTCGTTGCTAGAAATCTCTCTGCCGTTGGGAGCCGGCTCTGTCAAGGTGAGATTTTTCAGCTTCGTTTCGGAGGTAATGATGATATTGATTTCCTCAACGCCCTGTGAAGGAACGGTAAAGCTCTCTTCGATAATGCCGTCAGAGGGAATTTTGCCGTCGATGAGATTGGTGACGCCGGTAGCGTATATCATCTGATAGAAATCCTTGAAAACATCCTTCAGGTCATTAGCGTTTTTGACCTCTTTGAAATTGCCCTTGGTGCCGCTGGCAATTCTCTCCATGCCGGCAATATCGGCGGAACCGTCAGCGTTCAGCGCAACTGAGTAAACCGGAATATTGTTTCTAACGCACTTGTCAATCGCTTCATCACGCGCTTTTCTCTCCTCTTCGCTTGTATCCGTACCGTCGCTCATCAGAATAATAACGGAAGGAAGAGAAGGATCACCTTTTCCAATCAGCATATCCGCCGCTGCGTTCAAGGCGGCGCAAATGGTAGTGCCGCCAACCTTTTCTTTGGTTTCGAGGTCAGACTCTGCCTTTTTCTTGCTATCGACTCCGGTAATCGGAACAATGTCAGTCTGTTTCATCACGCCACCGCTAAAAATAACGCTGCCGACCTTGTTGCCGCTGTCTGCCAGCAATCCAAGGAACATATTAGTCGCGTCAAAACGTAGTTTTTCGGGGTCAGTTCCTCTCAACGAGTCAGTTGAATCCAGCACAAAGCAGACATTGAAGCGGTTCGCCGTGTTCTTTTTTGCCGCGAAAGCCGGAACCAAAGCCGCAAAAACCAGCATTACCGCCAGCAATAAAGTAGTGATTGACTTATGGACTTTCTTCATAAATACACCTCATTTTTGGATTTATTAAAGTATGGAGCTTTATTCAGCTTCATAATTTTCGATTTTGTTCCAAATCAAAAAACACAAAATGTCTAGTAAATCAAAATATATTTTAGCATATTTTGTAAATATAAGCAATACTATTTCGTCTTTTTTTCATTTCTTTTTATACAGATTGATGATAATCTACTACTATTGACAAAATCTTTTGTTCATTTGCAGTATTCTTTCTTTTTTGGATTTTCCAAGCAAACGGAATTTTTGGGCGATTCCGGCAAAAAAGGCGATGAAAGAACACGCCCATGTTCTTTCATCGTCTTTAAACGTGTGAATTTGTCACGCTGTACGGATTATTCCGCCGACGAAGTCGTTGTGTTGTCAGGAAAGATGGCAACAGCCTGCTGAAACAGCGAATTGTAGCAACTTTCAAACACCGCCCGGTCATAGCTGATGATATTGCCGTAGATTGGGTCGGCAACTCGGACAATGCTGTCGTCCATGCCTATTAGCACCATGCAGTGCTCCGGTGTGAACCATGTCAGGTCTTTGCCATCGACGTTCCAGGTCACGCTGAAATGACCTTCGCGGCAGTCCTGAGTGCCCCAGACAATCAGCGGAATCCCACCGTCAAGATAGCCGCGCAGTCCGTCCAGTGGCGTACCGGTCAGGTCGCTGACCGACAGAGGAGCGTCGTAAGCGGTAATCACCCGGCGTGCCGTCTCCACAATGACATTGGCGTAACAACCATAGGAGCTTTCGTCCCTGGGATCGCCCTCAAAGGCGTAGTGAAAATCGACGGTGCCGACCTCTCCTTTTGTCAGGTAGTTATCGGCAATGTCGCACTTGTCGCAGCTGATGTGATAGAAGTTGAGCACCATCGCTAGCGAGGTGACCTCGCAGCCGGTGGGAAGCTCAGGATATTGGCAGATTGGCTCAAGCGAAATCTCCTGTGTTGCCGCTGACGCGGTCACTGCAGCCGTCGCCGGCTGTGTTGCGGCGACATCACCGGAGATGGATGCAGCCGGCACTGTGGCAGCGGTGGCGTCCGGAACGGTACTGCGGGTTTCAAAGGAAGAAGCCTGCGTTACCTCAGGTACCGTGCCAGTATCTGCGCCGGAACAGCCGCTCAACAGAACCAGCGCTGTCAACAGCATGATAATTTGTTTCATATATTGTTCCCTCGTTATAAGTTGCCGGTGCCGTAATTCAGTGGAGCGTTGATATCCTCTGAGAAGAAGTCGGCGAGTACGTAACCTTTTTTGCCCTTGTAGGAAACGTAGTAAAATTCTCCATCTTTGCCCAGGTATTCCACCTGCTCACGCGTGGTAATTTTGACGATTTCATCTGACGAACGCGACGCGCCCTTGCGCAGCGTGGCAAATTCGCTTGCGCAACAATAGAGATATTTGGTGTTGGAGGACGACGCACTCGACTGGACTCTGGAAACCACCGCCTCCTTTTTGGCGGAAACATAGATGGTCACCATGGAGCCGGCTTCCACGCTGCGACCGCTGACGGGAGACTGGCTAATAACAAAGTCTTTAGCAACATCCGTATTTTCACTCTCCTGCACGGAGATGGTAAAACCTGCGTTGCTGACAGCCGTAATCGCGTCGCTGCGGTTCATACCGACGACATCTGGCACATTCACCAGCTTCGCCTCTGTTGCCGGCGGAACAGTGGTGGTGGATTCAGAAGCTGTCTCCGTCGCAGCAACAGCCACAGTGGTGGCGATAGATGCCGGACTGCCAGAATTTCCCGCAAAGCGCAGCACGCCGGTTGCCATCAAAATGACAAAAACAGCGATAACAGACACCGCTGCGGCAATGACAGTGGTAAGGATAACCGGAAATTTTTTGGACTTCTCGTGCACAATCGGCGGAGCGGCAGTTTCGTCAATCTTTTTCTCAACAGGAACCGGAATAGTCTGCGTGGTGAGAGAAGAATCGTTTGGAAGATCGTCCTCTGGGTTACCCAGCGGAGAACCACAGTATTTGCAGAAACGGATGCCGGAACGGTTATTGGAACCGCAAATGGGACATTTCATAACAGTAAAGCCTTTCTTAATTTGTGTTTGGGTCATGCTCAGCGAAGCGAGTCGCGATATGCAGCCATGACTTTCAAGTTTTCTTTTTCGTAGCTGTTCATTCTGCCGACTACTACGTTCATATCCTGTGTGTCAGGGTGATACCAGCTCATGGACTCGAAATATGTTTTCTCGTCGCCTTTGGTAAAGCGGAAGCCATGAATTGCGTAAAGCTCGTTAATGGCGCGCTGAACTTCATCGCTGTTCAGGAAAGAGAGGTCACTGCGCGTCAAATAACGCGACGAAGCCCTCAGGTGATAGCGATCTTTGCTGTTGGAGGCTGTGTTGCTTGATGCGACGGTTGCTTGCGAGCTCTGTGAGGACTCTGGTGTCGGAGCAGCCGTAACTGCCGGTCTGGAGCCCCTGGAGACAATCAGGGAAACCGTATCGCCGAGAATGGCGTTTTTTGATTCAGACGGAGACTGCGACACGATATAATCCTCCGGAACGCTGTCGTTATACGAAAACTCGACCCCGTATTTCAACCCCTGCCTGGTGAGTGTGTTGTACGCGTCAGTGGATTTCATACCGACGACATTCGGAACGGCAACAATATTGGATGTTGTCGGTTCCGTGGCAGGTGCCGTCGTCGGCGATGCGGTTGAGACTTCGGTAGCTGTTACCGTTATCGCTTCCGCATTTGCTTGTTGTGCCGAATGGTTATTCTGGAACAGCAGTACCAGAATAAGGATAATAACGCCAATCAGCGCCACAGAAGCGGCGACAATCGCGATAATCATGCCAACAGGTGTTTTGCCGGCAGGCTTTGAGTCAATAACCGATGTGGTGATAACCGATTTCTCTACAGCTTGTTCCGTCAGATTTGTACCGCATATTTTACAGAAAACAGTTCCCGCTTTATTCTGTGTTCCGCATGTCGGGCATTTCATAAAAATCGACCCCTTCATCAATGATTCTTAAAAAAACGACCATAATCATTATATTTTGTATTATATCACATCCTCAATCGTTTGTCTATCTCTCTTTTACGTTTTTATCCAAATACAATTCTCATCAATTCATTGCAACAACGACAGAACAACAAGCGTATTAAGAGCCGTTCACCGTGAATATGCTTCCAATAAGGGCAGCGTGAAAAAACAGAAAAAAGGACAGGAATGAATCTTTCGGGATCCTTTCCTGTCCTTCTTTTATTCAACTATTCTATTTATTAATTCAGCAGGAGTCAACACCGGAACCTTTGACTTTGCGTAATCGCGTATATTTCGTGTAACAATATAGTCCATTTTTTCGCGCTCCGCAGCCATTATCATGACGGCGTCCTCATAATCAGTTACATCGAAAAAAACTGCCTCCCGGCAATCATTGGCAGTGGTATCCAAAATACCGAAGATCGAAAACAGCTTATTCAGAATATCTCTGGTCGCAGCATCGGAATGCGTTAAACGATGCGTCAGATAGCAAATATCTGTAACAGACTTGGCGGTTATATAGCCTTCTATTTTCCAATTGGCAACCGCAAGAAAGATGTTTTGCGCATCCTCGGAGAACGGTTCACGTTTCTGCAACGCATCAATAACCACGCAGGTATCGAGCAAAACTTTCATATTTCGCCCAACCTTTCTGCTTTTGCATCTTCAAGCGATAGGTCACTCGGAAGAATACCAAATAAAGAAGTGGCTGTTTCCACGCGTGTTTGATAGGGATTGGTCAGCTTGGCGACAATCTTTCCGTTCTTGGTGATGAATATGTCTTCCGTAAGGGAGAGAGCCAGATATTTGCCGAGGTTCTGTTTGAGTTCGGTCGCTGTAATTGACATATAGATACCTCCTCGATATGGATATAATCGTTATTATCTTCGTACTATTATTATACACGAACCGTACGGAAATATCAATAGATTTGTGCGATCCTTCATGTTGCTTTTCATATCAACATGCAGATATTGATTCTATGCAGCAAATATGCGCTTGTTCATGATTTGCTGCGTTCTCTGTACAAGAGAGGAATTGCGCTTCTTAGGATAATTACGAACCGCAAAGTCAAGCATTTTCGGCTTGCCAACGAGAATTACCTGCTTTTTCGCTCGGGATATAGCGGTATATAACAAATTTCTTGTCAGCATATTTCGATTGTATTCACACAGCGGCAAAATCACTGAACTATTATTCTGAAATAGAATAATAATTATAAATCAAAAACCGCATTAGACTGCCTAAAAACGGCTTTCTAATGCGGTTTTTGATGTGGTGGAGATAACGGGGCTCGAAGAAACGTAAAACAGATTTCGGAAAGTCTTGCAAATCGCCGAAAGTGACGTGTTTATGCGGATAATAGGCACATTTCGAGTCACGGCAAACACCTTTCATTCAACCCGTCCCACACCAAAAATGACCTAAAAAAGACCAAATTCAGACCAACCACAGGCAGCAGAATAATCGTCATAAATAATATTTTTTGTATAACAGAGAAACTATCCTTGAAAAATCTCGACACCGTATATGGTAGGATATGACACATAACAGAATAGTATTAAGCCCTGCCACAAGCGACAGGGCTTTTGATTTGGTGGAAAAGATGCTTCCAATCAAATGAATTTGAAACTGACATACAGTTACACCGCCCGGAGCGCCCTTCCATCAATACCAATTATAGTTGTAATAATTGCTTCCTGCTCCGATGACATATATAGGCAGTATTAGAATCGAAGTATTTGCCAAAATTATGAGAAGAAAAATCCTATTCAACATTCATTCAACTATTATTCTGAAATAGAATAATAATTATAAATCAAAAACCGCATCAGGCAGCCCGAAAATGGCTTTCTGATGCGGTTTTTGATGTGGTGGAGATAACGGGGCTCGAACCCGTGACCTCTTGACTGCCAGTCAAGCACTCTCCCAGCTGAGCTATACCCCCATGGAGTTATAAATATTTGTCCTGCTGATTAATGATAAGGATTACCTTGCCGCTGTGGACGGTGATGCAGCTTTTCTCACCCTCGAAGATATTGGATAAACCAATCGGCGTACCGCTCGTCATGGTGTAACAATCAAGCGGATAATGGGCTCCCTCAATGGAAACCTCAGCGCTTGCTGCTCCGAAGGGAAACAAGGAAAACGTGCGTCCGTTCATCTCTTCATACGTACGGCTTTCACTCATCAGCAACTCAACGCGCTCCTTTTCAGAGAGCAACATCGCGTTAGCGCCGTGGTCAGCAGCGTATTCCAGCGCATAGCAATTACAGAGCGTATGGTCGAGCCGTCCGCCTGTCGCAGCGAGGATTACCAGATTATTATAACCCATTTCAACGGCTTTGTCAATACAATGGACGGTATCTGAGAACATTTTTTCTCGTTGCAGGGTGATAATTTCTTTGTTTTGAGGTAATAATTCCGTAAAAGAATCAAAATCGCCGATTACCACCTGCGGTTCAATGCCGGCCTGACGCGCATAGGCATAGCCGCGGTCAGCACAGATGACGCAACCGGCAATCCGCCCAGTCTGACGGATAAAATCAATATCCGGATTGGGAGCACCGGCGATAATGACGCATTTCATTTTCAAACTCCTTAATCCCAAGGCTTAATATCCTTGACTTCATTGTACATCTGAACATAGCTGCGGTGACGGCTGGGCGCAATTATACCCTCTTCCAAGGCGGCAAGAATCGCACAGCCCTTTTCGCAGGTATGCGCGCAGGAGGTGAACTGACACTGACCGAGATACTGCTTAAATTCCGGAAAGCAATATTGCAGCAGTTCCTTGTCAATCATCTCATAGCGTTGTAAATCGACGGTGGAAAAGCCGGGCGTATCGGCAACAAAGCAGCCGTCCAGCTCAAATAATTCCACGACGCGCGTGGTGTGTCTGCCTCTGCCGAGCTTTTCGCTGATATCGCCGGTCTGCAGCGCCAGCTGCGGAAACAGGCGGTTGAGCAGCGTGGACTTGCCGACGCCGCTGTTACCGGTAAAGGCACTGACCTTGCCGCGCAGGAAGTCAAGCAGCGCGTCTGTCTCTTCCCTGCTTTCGGGTGAGCACTGATAAACACGGATACCGCTCTGACGGTAGACTTCCGCCAGCTCGTCGCCGTTTTTAAGGTCATTCTTGGAGACGACAATCACCGGCTCCATCTGATGGTTAACCGCGGCGGCGGTCATTTTGTCGATAATCGTGTAATTGGGCTGCGGGTCAACAGTGGAACAAACAATCACCAGCGCATCAATATTGGCGAGCGCCGGCCGCTTGAGCTGATTTCGCCGCGGCAAAATCTGTTCAATGGCGCAATAGCCGTCGTCAGGGACGGTAATTATGACCCTATCACCCACAACGGGGGAGCTTCCGCGCTTGCGGAAGCTGCCCCGTGCTTTACATTCATATTCTTTTTCGCCGCTGCGAACATAGTAGAAGCCGCCAATGGACTTCATCAGGATTCCTTGCAATTCTGTCATGCTTAATTTCCGTAATCGTTCTCATTATATTCCGATACCTCTGACTCAGCAGACGGTTCGGTTACCGCCGGCTCGGTGCCAGGTTCGGTCTCAGGCGCAACGTACTCGGTAGTAGGAGCGGTGGTCGCAATCTGGTATTCATGCGTAACCGTGTTGGTGACGGCGCCTGCCGCATAGTCAATGGTGTATTCACGGTAGATTTGTCCGTCAAGCTGAATGATGATATTGGAAGTGCCGGAGCCTTCAAATTTCAGGGTGTAGGTGCTGTTGTAGGCAGGAATGACTGTCTTGGACTGGTTGCTGTCGATAGCGCCGTCCACAATAACCGTCATCTCCACAGAGCCCTGAACAGAAGTCGGCAAATCAACGTACAATTCTACACTGCGCTTGTCGCCTACACCGGAGCTGACGTTAAGGGTGACGACAGTGCCCTTCTCCACCTTGCCGTAGGGCAACGGTGAGGAGCTGAGAACGGTGTCCTTTGCCGCCTTGCTTTCGTCATTATAATTGACCTCGACGGTGAGTCCGAGCTCATCCAGCTTTGCCTGCGCGTCGGAAAGACTCGTGCCGAGAATAGCGGGAATCTCCACCTGTTCGGGACGTTCGCCGTTGGCGACGAAAAGATAAACCGTGGAACCGATGGTTGTCTTGGAACCGACAGCCGGGAAGGTGTCAATCGGTGTGCCCTTGCGCTGCTTGGTGCTCTCCACATAGACCACCTGCGGCATCAGGCTCTTTTCCTTCAACAGAGAAACCGCCGTTTGTTCGGTGCTAGTGCTGCTGATGAAGGGTACCGTCACCTCGGTATCGGTTCCGTTGACAGTGAGGGTGATGGTGGAACCTGTCTTGACCTTCATGGAATTGGCAGCCGGTTCCTGGGCAAGAATCTCGCCGACCATCTTGCTCTCGTCATATTTACTGGTGATTTCAAATACAAAATTGTTCGGGTTGTCCTCCTTGACGGCGACAAGGGTTTTTCCGACAAAATCGGGAACCGTTACGTCGTGCGTCTGGTTGGAGTTGAACGCCTGAATCATGGCAAGCACAAAGAATATCGCGCAGACAGCGACAGCGGAAATCAGAACGCCCTTGACCACATAAAAGAACGGGCTGTGCTCCTTGATGGGCTCCTCGTCATAATCCGGTTCGTCGTCAACATCGACCTTGATGTGATTGACGCCGCTCTCCTCCTTGGCGGTCTCCTTGATAGTGCTGACGTGCTTGGTGGGCTGGTTGTCCACAAACGCGCCGTAGTCAAACACAATGGAGGGATTCAAACGGAAGCGCTCAATATCGTTAAGCATTTCCGCAGCGGATGCATAGCGGTCAGCCGGTTTCTTCTGCATTGCCTTCATGGTAATCTGTTCCAGACCAATCGGAATAGCGGGATTGACCTCGCGCGGACGCTTGGGCTGCTGCTGCAGCTGCATGAGCGCAACCGAAACAGCGGTGTCGCCGTCAAAGGGCAGTCTGCCGGTGAGCATTTCATAAAGCATGACGCCGACGGAGTAAATGTCGCTCTTGCCATCGGTCTGGTCGCCTCTCGCCTGCTCCGGCGCGATATAATGCACTGAACCGATTGCCTGGTCGGTCATGGTGCGCGTCGCCTTGTCGGAAAAGCGCGCGATGCCGAAATCCGTCACCTTGATGGTGCCGTCCTGCAGGAGCATGATATTCTGCGGCTTGATATCGCGGTGGACAATTCCGCTCTCATGCGCGTGCTGCAGCGCCTTGAGCACCTGAGTGGTGAGATGAATAACGTCCTTCCATTCGATGATACCCTGGCGGTCGATATATTCCTTCAGCGTGATACCGTCGATGTACTCCATGACGATATACTGAATCATGTCGCCGAAGCTGACATCGTACACCTTGACGATGTTCGGGTGCGAGAGCATGGCGATTGCCTTGGATTCGTTCTTGAAACGGCGGCTGAATTCCTCGTTGTTGAGGTACTCGTCCTTGAGAATTTTGATGGCTACCTCGCGGTCGTCCAGGGTATCGGTACAGCGGTATACATTTGCCATGCCGCCGACGCCGATTAACTCGTGGATTTCATAACGTCCGTCAAGACGTTTGCCAACATACTTATCCATTTGTGCACTCCCTTTCTCAATAAATCACGGTCACGGTGATATTGTCGGTGCCGCCGTCCTTTTTCGCACGCTCTACCAGCTTGCTGATAAGACCGTCGCCGCGGTTTTCGTGACAAATCTTGACCATATCTCCTGTGGTGACGTGGTTGGAAAGGCCGTCGGTGCAGATAAGCAGCACGTCGCCATAGATAAAGTTCGCTTCTATGTAGTCCAGCCGCACAGAGGGCTTGATGCCCAGCGCACGGGTGATAAAATTCTTGTTTGGGTGATGCTGTGCCTGCTCATAGGTCAGCTCGCCGCGGCGCACCATCTCCTGCACAACGGAATGGTCCTCGGTAAGCTGCTTGATTTTGCCGCCGCGAATCGCGTAGGTACGGCTGTCGCCGACGTGCACCACATGGACGGTGGTGTCCTTGACAAAAACAAATTCGCAGGTGGTTCCCATGCCGGCAAGCTCCGGATCCTTGGCTTGAAGCTCAAAAATCTTCTGGTTGGCGTTCATGACGATTTCCGCCATCAGCTCGCCGATTTGCTCCTTGGTCATGTCGTCCTTGTAGAGATCGGTGATTTTGGTGCTGATGTACTCCACCGCGGTGGCGCTGGCGATATTGCCGCCGTTAGCGCCGCCCATGCCGTCACAGACCACTGCCCAGACGCAGCTTGGGGATATAACTCCGAAGCGGAAATCGTCCTGATTCTGTGCGCGGACGAGTCCGATGTCGCTTTTGCTGAATACTTCCAAGTTATGTATCCTCCTTCTTCAAATGGTTTCTTCTCAACTGACCGCAGGACGCGTTGATATCGCTGCCGAGCGTTCTGCGCACAGTAGCGGCGATGCCCTTGGCGTTGAGTATATTCACGAACGACTGCTGCCGTTCGGTATTACTCTTGGTATAACCTGTGCCCTCGACGGTGTTCACAGGGATAAGATTGACGTGACAGTGCAGTCCGCTGAGCCTTTGCGCAAGCTCACGGGCGTGCCCGTCGCCGTCGTTGACGCCGCTGATGAGCGCGTATTCAAAGGTCACGCGCCTGCCGGTCGTCTCAAAATAATTGCGGCATGCTTGGAGCAGCATGTCCATGGGATAGGCTTTGGCTATCGGCATGGTTTTCGCGCGGATTTCATCATTCGGCGCATGCAGCGATACCGCGAGATTGATTTGCAGCCGGTGCTTTGCCAGCTCGTTAATCTTCGGCACAATGCCGCAGGTGGACAGGGTGATGTGCCTTGCGCCGATGTTCAGTCCGTTTTCGGAGCTGACCAGCTCCAGAAAGCGGAGCACGTTGTCAAAGTTGTCCAGCGGTTCTCCCATTCCCATCAGAACGACGTTCGAGATACGCACACCGAGGTCGCGCTGTGCCGCCTCAATCTGCGCGAGCATTTCGGAAGCGGTCAGGGAACGTGAAAAGCCGCTCCTGCCGGTTGCGCAGAAGGTACAGCCCATCCTGCAGCCGACCTGTGTGGAAATACAGATTGACCAGCCGTGATGGTACTCCATCACCACCGATTCCACACATTCTCCGTCGGGAAATGAAAAAAGGTACTTCACTGTTTTATCATACCGTGAAACAAACTTTTTTTCAATAGTTGCAACAGAAATGTAACAATAATTACGTATCAATTCCTTGAGAGGCGCAGGGAGATTCTTCATTTCGTCGGCGCTCGTCACGCCTTTTTGCAGCCAGCCGGCGATTTGCTTCGCGCGGAATTTTGGAAAGCCGCGCCCCGTGACAAAGGCGGTCAGCTCCTCCTGATTCAACGATTTGAGGTCGGTTTTGCCGTTCATGGCGTTCTCCTTGTAAATACGGCAAAGTAGAAGCCGTCCGTGTGTGCCGTATGCGGCATGAGGGTGATTTCGTAGTCCTCCTCCTCAATCGCGCGCTCCACACCTTCGGGCAAATCAAGCTTTACGCCGGTGAAGTCCGGGTGCTCGCGCAGAAACCGCGCTGTCTGCTCGTTGTTTTCGCGCGGATTGAGGGTGCAGGTGGAATAGACCAGTCTGCCGCCGGGCGCGAGATACTGCGCGTTGTGACTGAGAATTTGGTACTGGATTTCGGGAAGGTCGTTGTGAAGGAGTCCGTCCTTGTAGCGGATTTCCGGCTTACGGGACAGCACGCCGAGTCCGCTGCAGGGAACGTCGCAGAGTATTCTGTCCGCCGTCGGCAGCGGCTCACCGTTTGTGCCGTCACGGTTCTCCACCCTGATGATGTCAATGAACAAGTCCCATCCGGTTTGCTCCATCAGGCGCACACGCTGGTCGAAATCATCAAAAGCGAGAATTTCGCCCTTGTTTTCCATCATCATGGCGGAGGTAAAGCTCTTGCCGCCCGGAGCAGCGCAGATGTCGAGCATCAGCTGCCCGGGCTTCGGGTCGAGCGCCTGCACGCAAAGCTGAGAGGAAGCGTCCTGCACAAAGAAACGTCGTTCATAAAACGATTGCAATTTGAGCAGTGAACCGGTATGGTACAGATGAAGCCCATTCGGCAGGAAGGGGATTTCGTCGTATTCTACGCCCTCTTTTTCCAATATCCGCTCCAGTTCCTGCCTGGTGTTGCGAATGGTGTTGACGCGGACGCAAAGAGGCGGTCTGCCGCTGAGCTGCGCAAGCAGCTGCACGGTGTTTTCCTCACCATAGGCGTCCATCCACAGCTGCACCAGCTCCTGCGGCGCGGAATAAAGAATACTGTAGTAATACAGCTTGTCCTTGTTCTTGTCGGGCAGACGGTACTTTTCCTCCGCGCGTGTAATGCTGCGCAGGATACCGTTGATAAAGCCGGCGGAACGTTGCAGCTTGCTGCGCTTGGCAAGGTTGACGCTCTCGTTGACGGCGGCGCTCTCCGGCACCTTGTTCATAAAGAGCAGCTGGAAGATTCCCATGCGCAGAATGACCTTGGTGGTGGTTTCAATTTTCCTTAAAGGAATTTTAGAATATTGTCTGATGATATAGTCGAGCGTTATCCGGCGCTCAAGCACACCGTAGACCAGCGCCGAAATAAAGGCGTTGTCCCGTCCAGGAAGGTTTTCCTGTACCAGCGTGTGGTTCAGCTCCAAATTGGAAAACGCCCTGTCGTTTTCGATATCGAGTAAAATTTTCAGTGCGATTTCTCGTGGATTAGCCATAATGAGCCTCAATCATTCATGTTAGTTTCGCCGGCGTGAGATAAAAATCAGCCGGAGCAGCTGCATGATAGCGGTAATCGCAGAGGCGACATAGGTCATTGCCGCTGCCTGCAGCACCTTTTTGGCGCCGTTGTATTCCTCGCCGACGATAAGATTGGTCTCTCGGAAGCAACGCAGCGCTCTGCGTGACGCGTCAAACTCGACCGGAAGGGTTGCCACCGTGAACAGCACGGAAGCGGAAAAGAGAATAATGCCGATATTGAGCAGAATGGTGCCGATTCTGGCGTAGAAAATAAAGCCGAGAATAATCAGAATCCAGCTGAGCTTGGAACCGATATTGGCGACCGGCAGAATCGCCGAACGGATTTTGTTGGGGATATAGCCGTTGGCATGCTGTACCGCGTGACCGGCTTCATGCGCCGCCACACCGATGGCGGCGACGGACGCGCTGCCGTATACCGAATCCGACAGGCGTATCACATTGGTGCGCGGATCGAAATGGTCGGTCAGATTGCCGGCGACGTGCTCTATCACCACGCCGGTAACGCCGTTGTGCCGCAGGACATATTCCGCCGCCTGCGCACCGGTCATGCGGCGTGAGTTTGGAATTTGCGAATATTTGGAAAAATTGCTCTGCACCTTAATCTGACAGACAAGCGACAGAATCGCGCAGGGCAGGATAAAGACCAGGTAAGTCCAGTCAAAGCCGTAACGTATCATTGTGTTTCCTTTCTGAGATAGCCGGCAGCAAAGGCTTCGGCACTCATGCGTTTTTTGCCCTCTGGCTGTACTTCCACCAACTCGACAGCGCCCTCCGCGCAGGCAATAACCAGCGGTTTGACGCTGAGGATTGTGCCGGGCTTGCCGCTGCCGTTGTGGATTCTGGTGGCGTGCACCTTGATTTTTTTGCCGGCAAGCTCCGTTGTCGCCACCGGCCAGGGAGACAGACCGCGCACCTGGTTGTGTACCTCCCACGCCGTCTTATGAAAGTCAATCGGACAAAGGCTCTTGGTGATTTTTCCGGTATGGGTGGCAAGGGCTTCGTCCTGCTTTTGCGGGACAAGGTCGCCCTGCTCCATGCGGCGAAGGGTTTCGACAATCAAATCGCCGCCAAGCGCTGCCAGACGGTCAAAAAGCTCGCCGGAGGTTTCGTTTTCACCGATGGCGGTCTCCTGTTTCAGCAAAATGTCGCCGGTGTCGAGTCCGACGTCCATGAGCATGGTCGTCACGCCGGTGACGGGCTCGCCGTCGAGCACCGCCTGCTGAATCGGCGCGGCGCCGCGGTATTTCGGCAACAGGGAGCCGTGGATATTGACGCAGCCGTATCTCGGCACGTCGAGGACTGCCTTCGGGAGAATCTGTCCGTAGGCGGCAACGACCGCCACGTCGGGTGCATAGGATTGAAAGAGTGCCAGCGCTTCCTCGGTTTTCATGGAGGCAGGCTGACAGACCGGAATCCCTAACGCCTGCGCGCAGACCTTGACGTCCGGCGGCGTTAAGGTCATTTTTCTTCCCTGCGGCTTGTCGGGCTGGGTGAATACCGCGACGACGGTGTGGTTGTCACACGCCGCCAGCTTTTTGAGGGCAGGCACCGCGAAATCCGGTGTGCCCATGAAAATAATTCTCAATTCAACCGAACCTTTCCGCTGTTATTCTTTGTTCATTGCCTCAATTTCGGCAGGTGTGAGGAGACGCTTGGCGACCTGCTTGAACACCACGCCGTTGAGGTGGTCGATTTCGTGGCAGAAGGCTTTGGCAAGCAGGTCTCTGCCCTCGATTTCAAATTCCTTGCCGTTTCTGTCCTGCGCCCTGACCTTGACGTATTCAGGGCGCTTGGTGATGCCCCATTCTCCGGGGAAGGAAAGGCAGCCCTCGATGCCCTCCTGCTCGCCGCTGTAGACGATAATCTGCGGATTGACCAGCTCAATCACGCCTTCGCCGATGTCAACCACAACAACGCGGCGCAGCATGCCGACCTGCGGTGCTGCCAGTCCGACGCCGTTCGCCTGATGCATGGTCTCCGCCATGTCGTCAAGCAGGATTCCGAGCTTCGCGTCAAATTTTTCTACCGGACGGCACTTTTTCAACAAAATTGGGTCGCCGTCCTTGACAATATTTCTGATAGCCATGTTATCACCTTAATCTTTATCTTAACACACCAGCGCGTTCATGTCGGCGTAAGCCGTTACCTTGGCGAACTCCTTATTATTGCCAAAATCGAGCAATACCGTCGTGAGCAACGCGCGGAACTCTTTGTTATTTTTACACTTGATAATCAGCTTATACCTGTATTTGTTGCTGACCTTCACCACCAGCGCCGGAGACGGTCCCAGTACGCGCAGGGGCAGATTCGGATGCTCCTGACGGGCATGGCTGATAAATGCTTTAAGAAACGCCGAAGCCGCCCTGAGCGTCAGCGCCTGATTCTCGCCGACAAAACCGACAAGGCAGATATCAGCGAACGGCGGATAGAGCATCATCTCGCG
Source organism: uncultured Clostridia bacterium (assembly GCA_947170465.1). Classification (GTDB taxonomy): domain Bacteria; phylum Bacillota; class Clostridia; order Oscillospirales; family Acutalibacteraceae; genus Ruminococcoides. Next base: position 37,382 of record CAMVTS010000002.1, on the reverse strand, counting down.
CATCTGAATTTCGGTGCGGTAGAAGGCTTCGTAGTCTTGCTTTGCTGCCATACCGATAATCAGGTTGTCCGGCGTGTAGGACTGAATGACAGCGATGCCCTTTTGCTCTCCCCTGCCGCTTCTGCCGACCACCTGCGTCAGCAGAGAAAACGCGCGTTCGTAGCTGCGGTAATCGTCCGCGTAGAGAGCGTGGTCGGTGTTAAGCACGCCGACCAGCGTGACGTTGGGAAAATCCAGTCCCTTTGCGACCATCTGGGTGCCGACAAGGATGTCGTACTCGCCGTTGGAGAAGGCAGTTATCATCCGCTCATACGCCGACTTGGACGAAGCCGCGTCGGTGTCCATGCGCAGGACGCGCGCGTTGGGAAAAATAGCGGAAATATCCTGCTCCGCCTTTTGGGTGCCGGTTCCGCTGAGCCTTAAGCTGTGGCTGTGACAGGCCGGACACTCGCCCGTAAAGGGTACGGAATAGCCGCAGTAATGGCACATCAGGCGGTTGTTGCGGCTGTGATAGGTCAGCGAGATGGAGCAATTCGGACATGTCACCGCGTCGCCGCATTTGGTGCAGGTGACAAAGGAATGGTGTCCGCGGCGGTTGAGCAGTAAAATGCTCTGTCTGCCGCTCTCCAGGTTTTGCTCGATATGCTCCAGCAGAACATTGGAAAAGCCGGAAACATTGCCGTTCTGCGTTTCGAGATTCATGTCGGCGGTAATGACCTCCGGCAAGGTGGCGGCGCCGTAGCGGTTTTTGAGCACATTGAGCGAATAGCGCCCTTGCTGCGCGTAATAGAACGTCTCCACGCTCGGCGTAGCGGAGCTGAGCACCAGCAAACCCTTGCACTGGGCGCAGCGGTACATCGCCACCTCACGCGCGTGATAGCGCGGCGCGCTCTCTGACTTGTAGCTGTACTCCTGCTCCTCGTCCATGATAATCAAGCCGACGTCCTCGAAGGGCGCGAAAACGGCACTGCGCGTGCCAATCACAATCTGCGCCTTGCCCTGACGGACGCGCTTGTACTCGTCAAGCCGCTCACCCAATGACAAGGCGCTGTGAAACACCGCGATTTTGTCGCCGAAGCGCTTGGTGAACAGCGCGACAAACTGAGGGGTCAGGGAGATTTCCGGCACCATGACAATAATGCCCCTGCCGTCGTCCATGACGCGCTCAATCAGCTTCATGAACACGCTGGTCTTGCCGGAGCCGGTCACGCCGTAAAGCAGGCTGACGTGCGGCTTGCCATCGGTATACTCGTTATAGAGATTATCGCAGGCGGTCTGCTGCTCGTCCGATAAGGTCAGCGGCGGTAAATGCTCGTCCGCCGCCCTGTCCTCAATGCGGAATACCTCCTCATCATAGAAGCAGAGCACGCCCTTTTTCCAGAGCGCGTCCAGTACGGCGGCGCTCACGCCGGTGAAATAGCGGATTTCCTTGACCGGCGCCGCGCCGGTCGCCTGTAAAAGCTCCACGACGCTCTCCTGCTTGGGTGTGAGCTTGACGGCGCTGACATCGCATTCGCGCGAGAGCGCCGCCATCTTCGTCACCGCGTCATTGATTTTGCGGAACGCCTGCTCGGATTTATAGAGCAAGCCGTCGCGCACCATCTCGTCGGGAAGCGTGCTGTCACTCAGTCCGAAATCGTCCAGCAGCTTTTCCAGGCGGACGGGCTTTTTCTTTTGTAATAAGTAGTTGTAAATCCGCTGCTTTTCCTCGTCCGGAAGCGTTCCGGTATCCTCGGAGAGAACGCCGTAAACGGTCGTCACCTTGTAGTTCACGCCTGCCGGCAGCATGGTCTTGACCGCGTCGTAATAGGCGCAGAAGCAGCGCTCCTTCATGAAGCGCGCCACGTCGAGCAATCGCGGCGTGAGCACCGGTTCTTCGTCAAGCACGGACAGAATGTCCTTCAGCTTGCCGCTGTCCCCGATTTCATGAACGGCGGTGACAATACCCTGACGGCGGCGGTTGCCCCTGCCAAACGGCACCAGCACACGCTTGCCGGACGCGCACTCATTTAATATCCGGTCAGGAATCCGGTAATCAAACTCACGGTCAAACGAAAAAGCAGCCTTTTCTACCGCGACAGACGCGGCGAAAATGCGGCTCATGAAGCTTACAGCTCCTCCTCGTCCGGCTCAACGAGGTCTACCTCATGGTTTTTGATTTCATCAATCGCCATCAGAACCGGCTTCTCTTCGGTAACGATACCGCTCTTCTCAAATTCCTCGGTGATTTCTCTCGCTCTCTTGGATACGCCGACGACCAGCGCGTATTTGCTCTGCTTGCCTGCGAATAATTCGTCTACGTTTACCTTATGCATGGTGATTCTCCTTTAATTGTTATGAATAATATCGTAAACCTCTTGAACGGCTTTGTCGAGGTCGTCGTTGATGACGTTGTAGGTGTAGCGGCTGCGGCAGCCGATTTCTTCCTTTGCCTTCTCAAGACGGGCTTCGATGGTCGCCTCGTCCTCGGTACCTCGGCTTCTCAGGCGGCGTTCCAGTTCCTCAAAGGACGGCGGCACAATGAAAATGCTCAGAATGCCGGGAATCTTTTTCATGACCTGCAGCGCTCCCTCTACCTCGATTTCGAGGAACACCGTCTTGCCCTCGGCAAGCTTTTCGTTGAGCGGCGCTAAGGGCGTGCCATAGTAGTGGCCGCAGTAGCCGGCATGCTCCAGAAAACCGCCCTCGGCGATTTTTGCCTCAAACTCGGGGTCGGTGATGAAATGGTAATGCACGCCGTTGATTTCTCCCTCGCGCGGCTGGCGCGTGGTGTTGGAAACGGACACCCATACGTTGGGATCCTTTTTGCACAGTTCTTTGAGTATGGTGCCCTTGCCTACGCCGGAGGATCCGGAGTAGAGCACCAGCTTTCCGTTTTGATTAATCATCCTTTTCCTCACTTTCCTCGGCACGGTTGCCGATTGCCTCGCAGGACACCGCTGACAGCACGACGTGGTTGCTCTCGTGTATCAGCACCGCCTTGCATTTTCTGCCGCAGGTCGCGTCGATTAACATGCCGTTTTGCTTCGCTTCCTGCACGATGCGCTTGACCGGCGCTGAATCCGGCGCTACCACCGCCACCAGCTTGACGGCATTGACGAGGTTACCGAAGCCGATATTGATTAGTTTCATCAGGCACTTCCTTTCGCGCTTACTCGATATTCTGCACCTGCTCGCGGATTTTCTCGATTTCACTCTTGATATCCACGACCTTGTGCGCCAGCACCGCGTCCTGCACCTTGGAACCGATGGTATTTGCCTCGCGGTTCATCTCCTGAATGATAAAGTCGATTTTTCTGCCCACCGGTTCGTCGCGGTTGAGAAAGCTGCGCAGCTGCTCAAAATGACTCCTCAGACGGACGGTTTCCTCCGCGACGGCCACCTTGTCGGCAAAGACTGCCACCTCGGTCAGCACGCGCTGCTCGTCTATCTCGGCGGAGAAGGAATCGAGCGTCTGGCGGATGCGCTCCAGAAGGCGCTCCTCGTACTCCCTGACGGTCTGCGGCGAGCGCTCCTCGATTTCGCCGACGATGCCGAGAATCGTCTCCGCGCGTGAGAGAATATCCTCGCGGAGTTTGGCGCCCTCGGTTTCTCTCATGGCGACGAACGCGTCTGTCGCCTGTGCCAGCGCGGTGAGCACATCGGCGATGATTTTTTCCTCGTCTTCCGGCGCTTTGTGCACGGTGAATACGTCCGGAAACCGTGACAGCGACACGACGCTGACGTCGTTTGTCACGCCGTAGGTGTCGCAGATTTCCTTCATGGCGTTGAGATAGCCCGACACCAGCTGATGATTGACCGTCACCTCGGCGGCGGTGTCCTCGCTCGCACCGATACTGACGTAAACGTCAACCTTGCCGCGTGATACACGCGAATTAACGTAGCTTTTCAGCTTGTCGTCCAGAAAGCTGCAGCCGCGCGGTGTGCGGCAGTTAAATTCAAAATAACGGTGGTTCACGCTCTTGATTTCGACGGTGATTTCACGTCCGTCAATCACGGTTTCACACCGTCCGAAGCCTGTCATAGACTTGACCATGAAAACCTTCCTTTCCTGCTGATTTTCTATCTTTATATTATAGCACTGCGTCAATGATTTGACAATAGTTTTGTAACCAAACTGTAACCATTAACAGGTTGGCGCTGCCAATGAAAAAAATCTTGATTTTATGGCGCTGTCGTGGTATGATAGAGATTAAGAATGTAAAAAGGAGGCATTACATTGGACGAAAATAAAGAGTTCATGAATGATGAAACCATTACGGAAAACGATACAGCACAGGCGGCTGCCGAGGCTGCGGAAACGGTTACGGAAGCAGCTGAGGAAGCGCAGGAGACTGTACAGGAAGCTGCCGAGGGAGCGCAGGAGACTGTGCAGGAAGCTGCCGAGGGAACGCAGGAAACCGTGCAGGAAGCTGCTGCTGTTCCTGAGCAGACTGTCGCTCAGGCAGAAGAAACGGTTCCCGCTGTTCCCGAAAAGAAGAAGCCCATGCTGCAGAAGCCGATTATTATCGCCTGCGTGATTGTGGCTGCGGCGTTGCTCGGCGTGCTGGTTTTCAACCTGTTCTTCAACACCAAAATCGAAGGAACCTGGCACTACGCCCGTCAGGTTCCGATGATGTCCGAGAACGCCACCTCGGACGAGCCGGAAATGACCACCGTTGACTACTATTTCAGCTTTACCGGCGACAAGGTCTCCGCGACTATCGGCAACGTCACCAGCCACGGCACCTACGCACTTTCCAAGAACGCCGAAGGCAAGTCCATGCTGACGATGGATCTGGTCGATACGCTCACCAGCTACAACTTCCTGCCCTACGGCGAATATCAGGTTGCGTTCAGCGGCAACGCCTTTACCGGCAGAAAGATGGTGCTCACCACCGACCAGAACGCAGAAGCGACTATTGAGATGGAATCCGCCGGCTTCAAGGCGCCGAAGGTAGAGCGCGAAGGCGAGTTCAAGCCCAACGACGCGATTGTCGGCACCTGGGTATTTCAACAGGAGGGCTTTGACCTCAAATACGACTTTGCCAAGGACGGCACCGCCACCTACGAGGAAAAGGTCAGCCAGATGAATCCCTACACCGGCACCATGATGAACACCGACTACACCATTGACGGTATCTATGAGGTAACCGACGAGGTGATTACCCTCAAGTTCATCTACACCAAGGAAAGCTCCATGGATATCGCTTACTCCATGGAAGGCGACACCCTTTATGTCAACGGCTATCCCTTCGTCAGAGAAGGCGCCGCGACAGTTGACCAGAAGTAATCCAAACTGACAAGAAGCTGCTCAGACGGGCAGCTTCTTTTTTGCAGCCCAAAAGATTACAGGGTTGTCATCTTTATTTACATTATCTTCTGTTCTGTGCTATAATTCATAAGATAAGACTATTTGAAAAAGGGATGATTGTATGTCAGGACATAACAAATGGAGTACCATCAAACAGAAAAAGGGCAAGAATGACGCGGCGCGCGCCAAGGTGTTCACCAAAATCGGTAGAGAGCTGATTGTCGCCATCAAGACCGGCGGCAGCGCTGACCCGAATGTCAATTCCAAGCTGCGCGATACCATTGCCAAGGCAAAGGCGGCTAACGTGCCCAACGACAATATCGAGCGTATCATCAAGAAGGCTGCCAACGACAACGACGCTACCAACTACGAGGCGGTCACCTACGAGGGCTACGGTCCCTGCGGCGTCGCCGTTATCGTTGAGGCGCTGACCGACAACCGCAACCGTACCGCCGGCGAGGTTCGTCATTACTTTGATAAATTCGGCGGCAACATGGGTACCCAGGGCTGCGTCAGCTACCTGTTCTCCCAGAAGGGCGTTATCATCATCGAGCGCGAGGATCTGGAGAAGGACGAGGACACCGTGATGAGCGACGCGCTTGAAGTCGGCGCCGCTGACTTTGAGGCGGACGAGGATATCTTCACCATCTACACCGAGCCGGAGGACTTCAGCGCGGTGCGTGATGAATTGGAGAAACTGGGCTATGTGTTTGCTTCCGCAGAGCTGGAAATGGTTCCCAGCACTTACACCAAAATTGAGGACGAGGACGCGGCTGTCAAGATGCAGAAAATGCTCGATATGTTCGAGGATAACGACGACATCCAGAACGTCTGGCACAACTGGGACGAGTAACTCGTCTCTCAGTGCGCCTTTGGAAAAGTTTTTTATTTCGGAAAGATAGTGCAACGGCGCGTCAGACCTTAGGTAAACGCTGATTTAAGACAAGCTTTTAATAGAATTTGAGTAAAATATGAGGGTTCAGCATGCGCTGAACCCTTGTTTTTTCTTATTATGCTTTGCGGATAAAAAGTACGCCGAGGGTGTACGGTCCACAGTGCGAGGTAATGGTACAGCCGGCGGTGGTTTCAAGGATTTCCTCAAAGCCGGGCGATATTTCATTAATCAAATCGCGAACCTGCTCAACAATCTCTTCATCGCAGCGCGTGTGCGTGATGAAAATGCGGTGCTTGTCAATATCCTCCCTGCCGGAAAGGCGTTCGGTGACGTAATTGAGAATCACCTTGTCAATCTTGCCGCGAAACTTTTTGCCGGGCTTCATCTTGCCGTCGAGCACCTCGATGCAGGGCTTGAGCTTGAGCAGATTCGCGCCAAGCGCCGCGATTGCCGAACATCTGCCGCCCATGCGCAGATAGTCAATGCTGTCGACCACAAAGCTCGCCTCTACCCTGGCGGTCAGGGCGCGGCATTCCTCGGCGATTTCCTTGGCGGAAGCGCCGCGCTGCGCCATTTCGCAGGCATGGAGCACCACCAGTCCGGAGCCGGTAGAGAGATTGCGCGTATCAACCACCTCAATGCCGCCGAGCTCCTTCGCGGCTGTCATCGCGGTAGCGTAGGAGCTGGAAAAGTCCGCGCTGATATTGAAATGGACGATATCATACCCTTGATTCTTCCAGTTGCCAAACGCGCTGAGGAAATCATTGAGATTCGGCGCCGAAGTCTTGGGCAGGGCGCTTGACTTATCCACGTAATCGTAAATGTCCTCGGGAGTCGCCTCTACGCCGTCCTTGCTGATGCGGTCGCCCATCACCACATAGAGCGGTACAATGCTGATGTCATACTGACGCACCAGCTCGGGCGACAGGTCGCAGGTGCTGTCAGAAATAATTTTTACTTTCATAGCCAGATTCTCCTTTTTGATTGGGGATTGGTTTCACCAACATATTACCATTATTCGCAAGAGTTTGCAACCCTTTTTGCCAATCTGTCCGTTTTATTTTAAAAGCAAAACAAGCTGTCAATGACAGCTTGCTTCGCGATTGTGTGTTTTATGAAAATGAATGTCCCTTAAAAGAGCATTACATTTTGCCGCAGGTTAAAATCAGACAATTTTCATTTTGAAAAACCGCGGTTTCAAGCGGATTCTGTCTTCTCTGATTTGTTTTATTATACAATTTTTTGCCCTTCTTTTCAAGGGTCAAACAAACATTTTGTCTTTTCTCAACATGCGAAATGACATCTTGCACAAAAAAGCATATTAGGAATTGTGCAAGATTTTTGGGTTCTTTTGGCTTTTCCCCGGTTTTGCCGACAAAAAACTGGCAAAAGCTACAAAAATATGTTCGCAGATTTGACAGGATGGCTGATTAACTGTTCATTGATTTTCCTGATGTAAAAAATAGCGCTAATATTCCGTAATAGAATCATATCACGCCTGTTATAGGAAATTTTTATCCACTTTAAAATATCTCGAACATTCGTTTGATTTTTCTGAAAATATCCGTTATAATAGAATTAGGATAACAAAAGCGTACCGCCCCGACGCCGAAACCTACCATATTATTTGCGAAAGGGAAGGAAACAGATGAATTATCTTATTTGGTCTCAGGAATATCTTGACACTGCCGACAGAATGCAGGAGGTCATTGACAAGCTCAACGCTCGCCGCAAGTGTGCTTCCAAAACCGAGAAAAAGGAACTTGAGGACAGAATTTACAAATACCGCGGATACCGCGGAGAGTGTCTGCGCATTGCCGCCATCTTGCGTTCAAGGCACCGTGACGCCGCATGAACATGAAAAAAATACATATCACCGACAGAAACGCCAATCTCTGCTGGTTCGTTCATGAGCAGGGAAAAAGCGGCGGTGATAACCGCACACAGCTTGCACAGATGAAAGCGATTCTTAAACTGGCGATTGACAGTGAACTGACGGAAACACAGAAGAACTGCCTGATTGCCTACTATTCCGGCAGTAAGCAAAAGGAGATTGCCGCCGCGCTTGGACTCGCGCCTTCTACCGTGTGCAGACATATCCAGAGCGCCAAACGGAAGCTGAGCAAGCTCAGGGAATACTACGAAAAAATGCACTGAAATCAGGGATCGGTTGATACCGGTCCCTTTGTTCGTTATCATTCAGTCTGCGCGCGCTTCTGAGCAGTGTTTTCCTGATAGAGCGTTTCGCTCACCGCAATTTTGCGCAGGATATTCTTCACGGTGACGTCCAGTCCGCTTCCCTTGCGGTAATCCGCCGGATAGATGAAATCCACACGGTTGCGCTCCAGCATGCTCTCGACCTTCCGGCGGTTCTGATAAACCGCGATGGAATAGCCGCCATACGCCTTCATCATCTTCATGCAGGGAACATCGGAGAGTCCGTCGCCGATATAAATCATATTGCAGAACGGGACACGCTTGCTGTCGTCGGGCATGGAACGGTTGAGGTCAACGTCGTTGGCGACGTCAAGCACGCCCTTGTTGATGCGGTAAACGAACTGGGTTTTATTGGTATAGTTGACGTCGGTCTTCGGCCAGACGGCGTTGCCGTCGTTGTCATAGAGAAATTCGCAGGCAAAAATGCTCTTGAAGCAGTCCGCAATCGCGGTGCCTTCGATAATCTCCTTCATGCCGGAGGAGATAACATAATGCTCCACCTGCATGCCAAGCTGCGCGCCCCAGTCGGAAACGCGCTTAAACCAGCTTGTCACACCCGGAAAGAATTCCACGTTTCTGCCTGTATCGACCAAATGCTGACGTTTCAGCGGCTTTCCCCGGTCTGATGATAGCCTGACCATGGCGTACATGTAGGCGAGCACAGAATCCATGTGCTGCTGTGAACCGAGCACATTGGCAAAATCCCAAAACTCGCGCTCCGTGATGCCCAGACTGGGTATGAAGCTGTATTCCTGCATATCACGCGTACAAAGTGTGCGGTCAAAATCGTACATAACCGCGACAATCGGTTTGTCAGCCATGGTTTTCTCCTTTTTTATCCGGCGGTGGTTTCCACCTCAGTTCCGGCGGTGTTACCGGAATAGGTGGTAATCTCAATATTCTTTATCAGAATTATTTCTGTCGGTATATTTTTGTCGTCCGTCTCTGCTGCGGCAATTTTGTCAACGACGTCCATGCCGTCAATGACTTGCGCAAAAACGGTATTGCCCCTGTCGGCAGCGTTATACGCGCCGTCAAGATTGGGATTGCCGCCCTGCTTTTCATAAAACATGCGGACATCCTCCGGAATCACATCGGTATTGATGAATTTGTCGCCGTTTTCATCTACATAAGCGGAGAGAAGGTTGGAATCCTTGTAGCTGAGCAACTGGCTTTTGACGTTTGCCCAGGCTGTTTCGTAAGGACTCCAGCCGCCCTTTTCAGCGAACGCCTTGGCGCTTGTCTGGTTGATGAAAAACTGGCTGCCGTTCTCGTCACGGCGGCTGCTCGCCATGGATACCGCGCCGCGGATATTGAACAGCTTGTCGCAGAACTCGTCCTCAAAGGCGCCACCGTAGTAGTTGGTGCCGTTGACGGAACCTTCCTCGTCGCCGACGTAGCCGCCCTGAACGATAAAATCATGGATAACGCGGTGAAAGCTGGTGTTGTTGTACCTGCCGTCCTTGGCGAGATTGATGAAATTCGTCACCGCCTTCGGCGCCTGCTCAGGGAAAAAGCGCAGGGTAAAATCACCCTTGCCGGTATGCACGACCGCAATCGTATCGCCGGTTTGCGGCGGTTCCAGCTGGAAGCCGACCTTGTGGCTGTCGTGCAGAATGTTCGGATTGATGCCCAGCTCGGTCGGAGAGATGCCCAGGTTTGAAATCCCCTTGACGGGCTCGTCACCGGTGCTCGCGGGCAGAATCGCCGCAGTGGTTGGTTCAATTTTTTCCGACGTCTCCGGCTGCTGTGACTGACAGCCGCCAAGCGTTGCCAAAATAACCAGTGCCATGCTCAGAATCAGTGCTTTCCGATGATTTTTCATAACTATTTTCCTTTCGGTTGGATAAATCAAAACACACAAATCAAAACGCGAAAACACACAAATCATTCACAATATAATTATAACATACTTTCAAATTTTTTGCAAATCCGCCGCCGCGGGAACAGCTTTCTCTCATAAATCCAACCGTCCGCACATATCCTGTTCTGTAACCAAAATTGACGGAGGTAATAAAATGTCTGACTATCTGCCGGAGGGCAAGCGCATCAATGACAGGGAAAACCAGGCGGTTCTGCAATCTCCGCGCCTGCTGCATGAGGCGGCGCAGAATGGTGATATTCTGGAGGCGCGCGCTGTCATCTGTGACGCGGCGCATAATCTGACGGTAAATCTGGGGTGTATGCAGGGCGTAATTCCGCGCGAGGAAGGCGCGCTTGGTATCCGCGAGGGCAGCGTCAGGGATATCGCGGTGATTTCGCGCGTCAACCGCCCTGTCTGCTTTGTTGTGACCGGCTTTTCCCAGGACGAAAACGGCAAAGAAATCGCTCTGCTCTCACGCGAAAAGGCGCAGCGGCGCTGTCTGGAAGGTTATATCCGGCAGCTGCGGCGCGGCGATGTGGTGGACGCGAAAATCACCCATCTGGAGAGCTTCGGCGCGTTTGCGGATATCGGCTGCGGCATTGTGGCGCTCATGCCGATTGACGCGATTTCTGTCTCGCGGATTGAGCACCCGAAGGAGCGTTTTACTGTCGGAATGGATATCCGCGCCGTTATCCGCGGCGTTCAGAACGGCAGAATCAGTCTCAGCCACAAGGAGCTCCTCGGCACCTGGGAGGAAAACGCCGCCTTTTTCCGCCCGGGCGAAACCGTCTCCGGTATTGTGAGAAGCGTGGAAAACTACGGCGCGTTTGTCGAACTCGCGCCGAATCTCGCCGGGCTTGCCGAAAGCCGCGAAGGAGTGCGTGCCGGTCAGCAGGCGAGCGTGTACATCAAAAGTATCCTGCCCGACAAAATGAAAATCAAGCTGATTATCATTGACACCTTTGACTATCAGTACAATCCCCTTCCGCCGAAATATTTCTGCGAGGAAAACCATATCGACCGCTTCCTCTACTCTCCCCCGCATTGCGCCAAACGAATTGAGAGCGTTTTTGACGATTGATATTGCGCGGCAGTCAAAACTGTGATACAATAAAGGCAAATCAATGTCAGGATTTGCCTTATGAACAGAGAACGCTATGAAGCCGTCACCGGCTTTTTCTATGAAAATGACAAGGCGCGTTACGCGCTGCAATTTATCTATCAGTTTTTGCCGCTGCTGCTGTTTGTTGCCTATCCGGGGCTGCTGGTCTATACGCTGATTCAATACGGCTTTGACGAAATCTTTTTGAAGGTGCTGCTGGTACCGTTCTTTACGCTGGCGGTCGTCACGGTTGTGCGGCGTTTAATCAACGCGGAGCGCCCGTATGAGCGCTACGGTATTCCCTCGGTATTCGACAAACAAACTGTCCGGCAGAGCCTTCCGAGCCGTCATACAGCGAGCGCGTTTATTATTGCGATGAGCTTCTGGTATATCTTTCCGCCGCTGGGAATCGCTGCGATGGTGATTTCAGTTTTGATAGGATTGTCAAGGGTGCTTGCCGGTGCGCATTTTATCCGCGATGTGCTCGTCGCAGCAGGGACTTCTGTTCTGATTGGCTGGATCGTGTATTTTTTGATGGACTGAATACGCCTGATGAAACGGAATATTCGCAAAGAAAAAGAGGTTGGCGCGTGCCAACCTCTTTTTTATAGCTTGATATGTTTCCATTCCGCGCCGCCGCCGAGACCGGAACGGTAGGGTACGTCCGTTTCCTCGTCGTAGCTCAGTCCGCAATAGGTAAAGTCTTCGTGATGCATGCTCCATTCGGGATCGTAGACCAGATTGTTGACCTCCGCCCAGCCATGACCGCCGCTATTGCAGGCGTAGACTTCATCGCAGCCGATTGCCTTTGCCATATACGCAAATCCTGCACCGTAGCTGTAGCAATCACCCTTGCCGTCTATCAGCAAATCGCTGGCATAGAGTACCGGCCAGTCCATGCCGTAGTACGGCTCCGGACGGCGGACGCCCTCGTTGTAATTGGTCTTGATGTAGTCGAACGCCTTTTGCAGCTTCTGCTCCTTGGACATGCCCGGACTGGTGCATTTGGCTACCGCCTGCGCCGCCGCGAAAATCACCTTGTCCTCGTCGCTCTTGACCGGCGTTGCCTTGCCGCAGATTACGTAATAATCCGTGCCGCCGGCGTTGATGCCGTCGCTGTAGTTGCCGTCAATCGCGCCGTCGGCGCCGGCGTAATAATAGCCGTCGGCTTCGCTGCCGACAATGCCGTCCTTGGCTAGATTGCCGTCAGCGTCGTAATAATAGGACTTGTCGCCGTGGGTAACCAAGCCCTGAATGTGATTGCCCAGACGGATTTCCATGCCGTCGGTCACGTACGCTTTTTTATCCTGGTCACATTCATAGGCAGACGCGTCGTAGCCCGCCTGTGAAATCGCCAGCTCTACCGTGCCGCCCTTCAGCTCGACCTCCTTGCGCTCATTACCGTCAATCACTGCCACCTTGGCGTAGCGCTTGATGGTGATGGCATAAGCGCCGGCGTCGCGCCACTTGACGTTTCGCTCCGGGTCAACGGTGTCTCTGCCGTCAAGCTTGATATCCGATACCTCCAGAAGGCGCTGTACCGTCATGCCGTCAAGTCCTTCGACCGTGTAGGATTTGCCGCTGTCAAGAACTGCCACCTTGACCGGAACGCCTTCGTCTCCGCAGCCGGCAAGCAGTGTTGTCATGAGTGCCACGGTCACTATGGTCAGCAAAAGCGCTGTCAGACGAATGTGTTTCATAAACTTCTTCTCCTAAATCTGCGGACTACAGCCGCTCGTGTTTCGCCTATTTTTCAGCAAATTCCGCCAAATTTCTTATGCTTTATCTATTATATAGTACCAAAAACAGGTTTGTCAATACCCGATAAATCATGCGAGAAAAATTAGGTTGTAAGCACTAATTTTTGATGGAATCACACGGCTGTTTTTAGGATAATTCGGCGTTCGCGGCGGTTTACAGAACGGTGAAAATATGATAAAATAAAGCAGATGAAAACAGAAGGAAGCTTGAACTATGAATGTATCGATTCTGCGCTGTCCTGTCTGCGGAAAGGCGCTGACGGAAACCGGCAGGACGCTGCGCTGTGAACGGAATCATTGCTTTGATATCGCCAAGGAGGGCTACTGCAACCTCAACAGCGCACACCGTTCCGGCGACAATATCGGCGACAACAAGGAAATGGCGCGTTCGCGGCGTGATTTTCTCAACCAGGGCTTTTATGAACCGCTGGCGGATGCCGTCTGTCAATGCGTTGCAGGCTGTACCCGCAACGGCGACACTGTACTGGACATCTGCTGCGGCGAGGGTTATTACACGGAATATCTGGCAAAAAGAATCGAGCGCGATTTCTACGGCTTTGACCTATCGAAGAATATGGTCAGGCTGGCGGCGAAACGGCGCTGCGGCGCTGCTTTTTTCGTGGCGAATATTGCCAGGATTCCCATTGCTGACAGCACTGTCAAAGCGGCGTTTCACCTTTTTGCCCCCTTTCAGGCGGCGGAGTTCGGACGGATTCTGGCAGAGGACGGCACGCTCTTTACGGCGATTCCCGGCAAGCGGCATTTATTCGGACTGAAAGAGGTACTTTACGATACGCCGTATGAGAATGATGAGCAAAAACCGCAGGCTGACGGACTAAGACTGACGGCTGAAATCCACGTCAAAAGCGAAATCACGCTGAACTCCCAGGAAGATATTCAGGCGTTGTTTCAAATGACGCCGTATTACTATCACACGCCGAGCAAGGGCATGGCGAAGCTGGAACAGCTCCATTCGCTGACAACCGAGATTGCGTTTGTGATTGCAGCTTATCAAAAATAGCACAAAGGCAAAAGGGCTGCTCCGTCGGGAGCAGCCCTTTTTGGGGTTTTATGACAATGAAAATCAGTTTTTCTTTCTGGCTACATAGGAGGTGTGGAGCAGCTCATGCGCAAGGTGTGAGCCGGGCTCGCCGAGATACTCCTCGTAGATTGCCTTAATTTCGGGGTTGTCGTGAGACTTTCTGTACTCGAGACTGAGGTCATCCTCGTAGAGCGCCTTTGCTCTGAGTGCCTTGAGGTCGGTGAAGTTTCTCACGTGACCGGGCTGAATCGGCTGACCGCCGCCGTTGACGCAGCCGCCCGGGCAGCACATAACTTCGATGAACTGATAGGGAGACTTGCCTGCGCGGATTTCATCGAGGAGCTTCGCCGCGTTCTTCAGACCGGAGGTGACCGCAACCTTGACTTCCATGCCGGCTATGTTGTAGGTAGCTTCCTTGATGTCGTCGGTGCCGCGGACTTCCTTGTAGTCGATGGTCTGGAGATCCTCGCCGGTGAGCTTATCCGCTACGGTACGGAGAGCAGCTTCCATAACGCCGCCGGTAGCGCCGAAGATGGTGCCTGCGCCGGAACCGATTGCCATGACGGGATCGAAGTCCTCGTCGGGCAGTGAGGTGAACTGGATGCCGGACTTCTTAATCATCTTGGCAAGCTCACGGGTAGTGATGGAGATATCGTTGTCGGGCATGCCGTCGCGACCCTGATCCTCACGCTTAATCTCGAACTTCTTGGCAACGCAGGGCATAACGGAAACAACCACGATATCCTTGGGGTCGATGCCTGCCTTCTCAGCGTAGTAGGACTTAATCATAGCGCCCTGCATCTGCTGGGGAGACTTACAGGTGGAGAGATGCGGAATGAGGTCGGGATAGTAGTGTTCGCAGAACTTAACCCAGCCGGGAGAACAGGAGGTTATCATCGGGAGAGTGCCGCCGTTCTGAACGCGGTGGATAAACTCGGTGCCTTCTTCCATGATGGTGAGGTCAGCACCGAAGTTGGTATCGAATACCTTATCAAAGCCGAGCAGCTTGAGAGCAGCAACCATCTTGCCCTTGACGTTGGTGCCGATGGGCATGTCGAAGCACTCGCCAAGCGTCGCTCTGATGGAGGGAGCGGTGTGAACAACAACATGCTTGGTCGGATCGGCGATTGCCTCAAATACCTTGTCGGTATCGTCGCGCTCAACCAGCGCGCCGGTCGGGCAAACAGCGGTACACTGACCGCAGCTGACGCAGGCAACGTTGTTCAGATCCTGCTCAAACGCGCAGCTGATGACGGTGTCAAAGCCGCGGTTGTTCGCGCCGATAACGGAAACGTACTGCTCCTTACAAGCCGCTACGCAGCGACGGCAGAGGATACATTTGTTGTTGTTGCGAACAAGATGCAGGGTGGAGTGATCCTCCTCGTGACGGGTGGCTTCACCCTCAAAGGCAACCTCGTCCACGCCGTATTCCAGACAGAGCTGCTGCAGCTCGCAGGAATTGCTTCTGGGGCAGGACAGGCACTTCTTGTCGTGGTTGGAGAGAAGAAGCTCAAGGTTGGTCTTTCTGTATTTCTGAATCTGGGGCGTATTGGTGAAGATTTCGGTGCCCTCTCTGTCGATGGGATATACGCAGGCAGCGACCAGGCTGCGCGCGCCCTTAACCTCGCAGAGGCACATACGGCAGGCGCCGATTTCGTTGATTTTCTTTAAGTAGCAGAGTGTCGGAATCTTGATACCGAACTGATGGCAGGCTTCCAGGATAGTGGTGTTTTTCTCCACCTGATAATCCTTGCCGTTGATTTTAATATTAAGCATTTCCATGGTTCCTGTCTCCTTTCCTTAACCCTTGAAGATTGCCTTGAACTTACAGGTATCAATACAAGCGCCGCACTTGATGCACTTGTTCTGATCGATTTCGTAAGCGGGCTTCTTCTTGCCGGGCGCGGTGTAGTCGGTGACGGAGATGGCGCCGGCGGGGCACTTTCTTGCGCACATGCCGCAGCCGAAGCACTTATCCTTCTCAATGGTGTACTGCAGCAGCTCCTTACAAACGCCGGCAGGACACTTCTTGTCTACAACGTGAGCGATATACTCGTTTCTGAAATAACGCAGGGTGGAGAGAACGGGGTTTGGAGCAGTCTGTCCGAGACCGCAGAGGGAGTTCGCCTTGATGTAGTGGCACAGCTCCTCCATCTCGTCGAGCATTTCGAGGGTTCCCTTGCCGCTGGTGATTTTCTCGAGCATTTCGAGCAGTCTCTTGGTACCGATACGGCAGGGCGTACACTTACCGCAGCTCTCGTCAACGGTGAATTCCAGGAAGAACTTCGCAACGTCGACCATACAGTTGTCCTCGTCCATGACAATCAGACCGCCGGAGCCCATCATGGAGCCGATAGCCAGCAGGTTGTCGTAGTCGATTTCGATGTCGAGGTGCTCCTCGGGGATACAGCCGCCGGAAGGACCGCCGGTCTGCGCAGCCTTGAACTTCTTGCCGTTGGGAATGCCGCCGCCGATATCAAAGACGATTTCGCGCAGGGTGGTGCCCATGGGAATCTCTACAAGGCCGGTATGGTTAATCTTGCCGCCAAGAGCGAATACCTTGGTGCCCTTGCTCTTCTCGGTACCCATGGAAGCGAACCATTCGGGACCGTTGAGGATAATCTGGGCGATATTCGCGTAGGTCTCAACGTTGTTGAGGATAGTGGGCTTCTGATACAGACCCTTGACAGCCGGGAACGGCGGTCTCGGTCTGGGCTCGCCGCGCTTGCCTTCGATGGAGGTCATCAGAGCGGTTTCCTCACCGCAGACGAACGCGCCTGCGCCGAGACGCAGCTCCATGTCGAATTCAAAGCCGGTGCCGAAGATGTCCTTGCCGAGCAGTCCGTATTCGCGCGCCTGGTCAATCGCAATCTGGAGACGCTTAACCGCGATAGGATACTCCGCACGGACGTATACACGACCCTTGGAAGCGCCGATTGCGTAGCCGGCAATCGCCATTGCTTCAATCAGGGAGTGAGGATCGCCCTCAAGAACGGAACGATCCATGAACGCGCCGGGGTCGCCCTCGTCCGCGTTACAGCAAACATATTTCTGATCGGCGTCGTTAGCCGCCGCGAATTTCCACTTGAGACCGGTCGGGAAGCCGGCGCCGCCTCTGCCGCGGAGACCGGAATCCAGAATTGTCTGGATAACCTGCTCAGGCGTCATTTCGGTGAGCACCTTGCCGAGCGCCGCGTAGCCGTCCTGCGCGATGTAGTCGTCAATCTTCTCGGGATCGATAACGCCGCAGTTACGGAGCGCAACGCGCTTTTGCTTCTCATAGAAGGCGGTCTTGTTGAGGGACTTGATGGTGTCATCCTCAACGGTCTCCTGATAGAGCAAACGGGTGACGATTCTGCCCTTCAAGAGGTGCTCCTCGACGATTTCGGGGATATCCTCTACCTTGACCATGGAATAGAAGCTGCCCTCGGGATAAACGACCATGATCGGACCGAGCGCGCACAGACCAAAGCAGCCGGTGGTGATGACATTGACTTCGTCCTGCAGACCAAGTCTTTCGATTTCTTCCTTCAGCTTGTGAACAATCGTCAGGCTGTTAGAGGAGGTACAACCGGTACCGCCGCATACAAGTACATTAGAACGATACATTATTTTCCTCCTTATTTCTTCATTGCGCCGATAGTGTACTCGGTCACAACATTCTTATTGACAAGATGGTCGTTGACAATCTTGGGAACCATCTCGGGAGCTACCTTGACATAGGTAACCTTATCCTCGCCGGGAACCTCGATTTCAACAACGGGCTCATACTGGCAGATGCCGATGCAGCCTGTCTGAGTGACAACGATGTCGTTGGTGAGACCGCGCTTGGCAATTTCGTCAACAAAGGCGTTGAGTACAGGTCTTGCGCCCGCGGCGATACCGCAGGTAGCCATACCGACCAGTACGCGCGCAGCGTTGGGGTTTTCTTTTCTGAGATCGATTTCAGCTCTTGCTTTATCTCTGATGGCTTTCAGTTCAGCTAAAGATTTCATGATTTTTCCGCTCCTCCGAATATGATTTGGGTTTGTTCTTCCAGGTACGCGTGGATCCATTCGAGTACGTCGGGCGTGTCAAGACTCACATCGCCGAGCACCTCGCGCAGCTCGCGGGTGTCGAGCGTAAAAGAGCCGAGGTCGGTGCTGTGGGTGAAAACGAAGTCGATATCCGGATTGCACCGGATAAGGATTTCCACCGTGGAATTGATGTCGCCCAGCGGCGTCATATCCACATGGCTCTTGACGTAGGTTGCCGTGGTGGTGGTGCCTGCGCCGGGCTTTGACTGAATGTCGAAGCTGCCGCCCGTCTGCTCAGCCGAGAGCTTGAACAGCGGCACGCCCAAGCCGACCTTGCGCGTCGTCCGCGTGGTGAAAAACGGGTCGATGACCTGCTGTACCTGTTCCTCCGTCATGCCGCAGCCGTTGTCGCCGATGGAAATGCGCAGAGAATCCTCCCTGTCGCTTTCGTTGACGGTGATGGTGACAAGGCTTGCCTCTGCCCGAACGCTGTTCTGGGCAACGTCCATGACGTTTAAGGATAGTTCACGCATCAGGCGTTCTTATACTTATTAATAATGTAAGGTACGTCGTCAACCGTCAGTCTGCCGTAAACGTCCTCGTTGACGGTGATGACGGGAGCCAGACCGCAGGCGCCGATGCAGCGGCAGGCTGTCAGAGAGAACTGACCGTCAGCGGTACATTCCTCCGCGCCGATTCCGAGCTCCTCGGAGATTTTGTTGAGAATGTCGCCGGAGCCCTTGACATAGCAGGCGGTGCCGAGACAAACCGAGATGTTGTACTTGCCCTTTGGAGAGAGCGCAAACTGAGAGTAGAAGGTGGAAACGCCGTAAACCTCTTCGAGCGATACGCCGAGTCCCTCCGCTACCATCGTCTGAACCTCAATCGGCAGATAGCCGTAGATTTCCTGAGCTTCCTGCAAAACAGGCATTACCGCGCCGGGATCGTCCTTGTGACGCGCGATAGAATCCTTGAGCTTTGCTTCCTGCTCAGGCGTCCCAGAGAATGGGATTGTGCTGATTTTCTTTTGCATTGTTTTTCCTCCCTGATTTCAATTGTCAAATACCAATAAAAAAATATTACTTATAAAAAATAATATTATATTTACTTACAATAGATTATAACATAAATGGGGCGTGATGTCTACATTATTTTTTCCTTTTGGTTTAATTTTTCAGCGACTTAAAGGACAAAAATCGGGCTGATAATAGTCGTTTTTTGTTTTCAGCAAAATAATCACGGACTTTGTGCATTTTTTGTCAATGTAGGGTATGACAAAATGTGACAATTTTTGCGTGTTTCTGCGCATTGTCTATTTCGGCGTGTCCAGAACGCGGATAACCTCCGCCGCCGTCGGTTCCTCCAGATTGAGCGTAAACGCCGCGTCGCGCATGTTTTCGAGGTAGTGCGCGTCCGAGCTGGAAACAATATGCAGGGCGTCCAGAATCGGGTGAACAAGGCGCAGCGCCTCCAGCTTCGCAAAATCGGCAAGCTCCGCCGTGACAAAACCGCAGTACGGGTCAATCTCGCCGAGCACGGACAAAATCGACAGGCTGTCGCGGTCAATATGCGCCGGATAGCAGATACCGCCGAACTCCTGCACCTTGCGGTAGGCGTTCATAATGCTGATTTCCGTACCGGGCAGGAGCAAATGCTCTATCTCCCCTATTTCCTCGTCCTCGGCGTTCATGAGCACCTGGCGGCCGTAGATATCGGCGCGGTTTTTGATTTTGATGCGGTGAGCGTCCACATACGCGTCCCAGTCCATCGCCTTTTCAAGCGATGGAAACAGACAGACCGCGTGGATATCCTCGCTTGTCGTCAGCTCCATTCCCGGCACCACCACCACACCGTTGCGCTTGCCGGCTTCTATTGTCGCCTCACAGTTGCGGCAGGTGTTGTGGTCGGTCAGCGCGATAATCTGCAAGCCGAGTATACTCGCCATGCCGGTGATGTTATTCGGCGTCATGTCCATGTCGCCGCAGGGCGACAGGCAGGAATGGAGGTGCAGGTCGTAGAAGTACCGCATGGTTATTCCGTCAGAAGCGCGTGCAGCTGCACCGCCACCTGATAGCTGTTTTCCCGCGCAAGCAGGATATTGACGTCATGCATTTCCGCCTTTGTTCTTGCGTTTTCATCAAGAGCGGCGTTTTCGGTGAGCACAATGCAGCTCACGTCCGCCAGCGTTGCCACGGCGATGGAATTGATGTTGCCCATGACGGTCAGCCAGGCGCAGTCCTCCGGCGCTCTGCCCATGACCCAGCTGAGCAAATCACCAATGTAGCAGCCGGTAATCTCGCGCTCCATGTCGCCTTCTACCAATACTTTCAATGCCAGCTTATCGGCAAATTCTTTTACGGTCATAAAACACCTTCTTATGTAGTTGTGGTAATTGTTGTTCCTTAAAACTGTCATTTGGAGGTAGTTGTCAGTTGATCAGGGCGGCTGAATGGGCAGAAACGGATTCAAGCTTTTGCCTTCGTCAAATCCTATTGATTCTATCAGCGCCGCAGGCGCAACTAACATTAACTATCAACTCTATATCGTATTCTTCAACTGGTCGTAAACGTTTTGAATTTTTGCTTTTAATTTATGGATACAGTCGGTCTCCTTTGCCTTGCCGCGGACGATATCCTCCGCCATGGCACGGCAGGTAGGCGCGCCGCAGGAGCCGCAGTCGAGCTTGGGCAGCCCTTCGAGAATTTCCTCCATCTTGGTCATCATCTCGAACGCCTTATTGATGTCCTCGTCCAGACGGAAAATATCCGCGTCAAAGGTCAGCTGCTCCGACCACATCATCTCATCTATATTGCGGTTGCCGATATGGTTGAGGGACACCGGCAGGTACTTGCGCAGCTTGTGAATACGCGCCTGCGCGACATAGGCGTTTTCGACTGTGAGCACGCCGCCGACGCAGCCGCCGGAACAGGCGTTGAGCTCGATGAACTCCACGTCGCGGATACGCTCGTCCTCCAGCTCCTCCAGAACGTTTATCACGTTCTCAATGCCGTCCGCCGCAAGGTACTTGTCACCCAGCATGGCGGCGGCTTCTCCGCCGGATGTCGCCCAGCCGATACCGAGCAGTCCTGACTGCGCGATTGGTTCGACCTCCTCCAGATGATCCATGGCGTGAGCAAGCTCCGGATAGATTTTGGAAATGGCAATCGCGCCGTCAACCTCGGATTTTTCCGCGTAGTTCGGCGAATGGATTTCCGTCACCTTCGCCGGACAGGGCGTGATGAAGAACACGCCGATTTCCTCCGGAGACAGTCCGGTCTGGTCTATCGCTTCCTTGCGCGCGATTTTGGCGGCGACCTCAATCGGCGCCAGCAGCGGCATGACGTTGTGGCACAGCTCCGGAAAACGGATTTTAATCAGCCGTACCACCGCCGGACACGCCGAGCTGATGATGGGCTTTTGCAGCTTGTTTTCCTTTATCAGCTTGCGCGTCGCCTCGCTGACGAGCTCCGCCGCGCGTGATACCTCGAATACCGCGTCAAAGCCGATTTTTTTCAGCCCTGTCAGCACAAAATCAATATTGTCCAGTCCGTTGAACTGACCGAACAGTGCCGGCGCCGGTATCGCGACGGTATATTTGTATTTCTTGGTTTCTTCCATTGGCGTACTGTGCGCCCGTTTGGCGTGATGCGGACAGATGCGGATACATTCGCCGCAGTCGATGCACCTTTCGGGCAAGATTCTTGCCTTGCCGCCGTGTACGCGGATTGCCTCGGTCGGACACCGCTTGAGACAGTTGGTGCAGCCGCAGCACATATCGGCATTGAGCTCAACGGAATGGAAATAATTGCCCATTTCAATGACTCCCTTTTGCTGATGGGGTTATTACTGGTTGACGATAACGGTGAGATAGAGGTTCGTTCCCACGCCGATGGTGGTTTCAATCCGCATGTCGTCGGTGTATTTCTTGATATTCGGCAAACCCATGCCGGCGCCGAAGCCGAGGGTGCGCACATTGTCGGGCGCAGTTGAGAAGCCCTCCTGCATAGCCTTTTCCACGTCCGGAATGCCGGGACCGTGGTCGGAGAGCAGCACCTCTACCCTGTCGGGATAAATGTCGATATCGACAAAGCCGCCGTCGGCATGAATCACCATGTTGATTTCCGCCTCATACATGGCTATCGCAACGCGGCGTATCGCGTCGGAATTGTAGCCGAGCTTTTTAAGCGTCTTTTTGACGGCTCCGCTGGCTTCTCCGGCTCGCGTGAAGTCCTCACCCGACACATCATAATGCAGATGAATCGCGTTACTCATACCTTCGTTCCTCCCGACAGGCCGTTGGTGTACAGCAGACCGCAGGCGGTGAACATTCTGAATCTGGTCTTAATCAGGGTTATGCCTCTTGTTTCAGCCAGTCTGATAATGGATTCGTCCGGCATTTTGCCGCGTACAAAGACGATGCACGCCATGTCCATCATCTCGGCGGTACGCACTACCTGGGGATTGACCAGACCGGTCAGCAGGACGGACTGATCCTTTACAAATGCCAGCACGTCACTCATCATATCGGAGCCGCAGGCGGTTTTGATTTCCTGGTTGAGGTCGCCCTCACAGATGATTTCGCCCTCAAGAATATCCAGAATATCTTTTACAATCATGTTGATGCACCCTTTCTGAAAGTGGTTTACAAACTAGGTCATTTTTATTATATCATAGGTTTTTTATAAACACAACAACTAATTTTTAGGTATTCCAACAAATTAGTGAACAATAACATTTTTTGTGCGCAACTCATCATTAATTGTAGGGTTAGATAAATTTTAGGGATAAAATTTTTGTTATCTTTATTGAAAAATACTAACAAAAGTGGTATGATAGTTATAATCACCGTATTTTGAGGAGTGCTAACATGCTTAGGGACTTAAAGCCCACCGATACGATTTCCGGCTTCCGCGTCCGTCCCGGTCACTATGACGTAGACGGCGCTACTACCGTCAGAGGCGGCGTGAATTTTACCATCAGCTCCTTTGGAGCGACTTCCTGTACCCTGCTGCTGTTTTATCCCGGCGCCAGGGTTCCCTACGCGCGGATCCCGTTTCCGGATTCTTTCCGCGTCGGCAATACCTACTCCATGATTGTTTTTGGACTGGAGATTGACAAGTTTGAATACGCCTACTCCATCGACGGTCCCTCCGATCCGAAAAAAGGCTTGATTTTTGACAAAAGCAAATATATCCTTGACCCCTACGCCAAGGCGGTCACCGGTCAGAGCGGCTGGGGTGTGCGCCAGCCCGACCAGTGCGTCTATAAGGCGCGCGTCGTCTTTAACGACTACGACTGGGGCAACTTCAAGGCGCCCTCCATTCCGATGGAGGAGCTGATTATCTATGAGCTGCACGTCAGGGGCTTTACCCAGGACGAATCCTCCGGCGTCAAGCACCGCGGCACCTTTGAGGGTATCCGCGAGAAGATACCCTATCTTAAGGAGCTGGGCATCAACGCCGTTGAGCTCATGCCGATTTTTGAGTTTGACGAGATGGGCTCCTACCGCAATTTCAACGGCGAACAGCTCTACGACTACTGGGGCTACAACACCGTCTGTTTCTTTGCGCCGAATACCAGCTACGAATCCAACCACCGCCATCACCGCGAGGGTACGGAGTTGAAAAAACTCATCCGCGACCTCAAGTCCAACGGCATTGAGGTCATTCTGGACGTTGTGTTCAACCATACCGCCGAGGGCAACGAGCTCGGACCGTTCTTCTCCTTCAAGGGACTGGACAACAATATCTACTATATGCTCACGCCCGACGGCAAATACTATAATTTCAGCGGCTGCGGCAACGTGCTCAACTGCAACCACCCGATTGTGCGTGACTTCATCAAGCACTGTCTGCGCTACTGGGTCACGGAATATAAAATCGACGGCTTCCGCTTTGACCTCGCCTCCATTCTGGGACGCAACGAGGACGGTACGCCGATGGATCAGCCGCCGCTGCTCAAAAGCCTTGCCTTCGACCCGATTCTGGGCGACACCAAGCTGATTGCCGAGGCATGGGACGCTGGCGGTCTGTACCAGGTCGGCAGCTTTCCGAGCTGGAACCGCTGGGCGGAATGGAACGGCAAGTACCGCGACGATTTGCGCCGTTTTCTCAAGGGTGACGGCGGTCTCGCATGGGCGGCTGCGCACCGCCTGACCGGTTCAAAAGACCTTTACGACCCGTCCTACCGCGGCAGCAGCGCCTCCGTCAACTTCCTGACCTGTCACGACGGCTTTACGCTCTACGACATGTACGCCTACAACGAGAAGCACAACTTCCTCAACGGCTGGGACAATACCGACGGCGCCAACGACAACAACAGCTGGAACTGCGGCTTTGAAGGCGAAACCAGCGATGATTATATCAACACGCTGCGCGTCAAGATGATTAAAAACGCCTTTGCGACGCTGATGTGCAGCCGCGGCCCGGCGCTCTTCCTCGCCGGCGACGAATTCTGCAACACCCAGTTCGGCAACAACAACGCCTACTGTCAGGATAACATCACCTCCTGGCTTGACTGGAGCAGAAAAGAAAAATATAACGACGTATTTGAGTTCTTCAAATATATGATTGCCTTCCGCAAGCGTTTCCGCGTCATCACGCGCAACGTCAAGGCGAGTACCTGCACCTTCCCGCCGGAGAGTATCCACAGCAACCTGCCGTGGAAAACTGACTTCCATCCCCATTCGCGTATGGTAGCGGTGATGTACGCAGGCGCTTCGAGGGATATTCCCAATCTCGACGAGATTGTCTACTTCGCGATTAACGCCTACTGGGAGGACGTGGACGTTGAACTGCCCGGACTGCCGACCGGCTATGTCTGGAGGCTGTATGTCGATACCGGCAGACCTGCCGACAAGGTGATTGCCGAGTATGACCACATCCTGGTTTACGACCGCAAAATCCGCATGAAAGGCAGAACCGTTGTGACCTTGGTTGCGGAAAAAATCTGGTAAAAAATTAAAAGGTAGGGTTCAGCATCACTGAATCCTACCTTTTTTTGAGTTTTGATTATTTATTGAGAGCAGCGTAAATTTTGTCCATCAGGTTTGCGATAAAGGGAATCTTGCCGATGAGAGGCAGCTCCTTCATCTTGCCGGAAGCAGCGTTGACGATACCGATAATCATCAGGACGACAAAGAAGATGGCGCCGAGATTGAATATGACATTGAATACATTATAAACGCCGCTGTGGAATACAAAACCAAAATATCTCTCGCCGGGGATAATCGCGTCGATAATCGCCAGAATGATGGACTTAGCGATGAAGTAAGCGACATCGCAGGCAAAGAGGGTAGCGCCCTGTTTGACGTGATACTGGCAGTATGCCGAAGCCTTTCTCACAAAGAGAGGAATGAGGAAAAGCAAGCCGACGTATGAAAGCCATGCAATACCTCTGTTCTGCTGAACGTCAGCCTCGGGACCCATTACCTGGGGATTGACGGGCACCTGCTGCTGGGGCGCCTGCTGCTGGGGTGCCTGCTGCTGGGGCGCCTGCTGTTGAGCGGCGCCTTCAACCGGTGTACCGCAGTTCGCGCAGAATACCGCGTCGTCATTCATCTGCTGTCCGCAATTTTTACAAAAAGCCATTGTTCTTCTCCTTTTTACAACAAAATTATTTTGTTTATTGGCTATCAAATTATATAGCAAATATCTATCACTGTCAACAACTGCGCGGTAACTTTGTCGCAAACGATAAATTTGATTGAGAGAAGATGATTTATTGGTGTATTTTCACAATAAGCATATTCTATTTTTGTTTACTAAGCATAAAAACGGGCAGTCACTCGACTGCCCGTCCATTATTACTTGAAGTATTTTACGCCGCTTTCAAAGATTTTCTGGTCTTTCTCAAACGGAACATTTTTATATAGGTTTTCGCCCTTTCTTTCGCTGTGTCCCATCTTGCCGAGGACTCTGCCGTCTGGTGAGGTGATACCCTCAATCGCGCAAACAGAGCCGTTGACGTTGTAGGCGATCTCGTCGCTGGGCTTGCCGCTGAGGTCAACATACTGGGTGGCAATCTGACCGTTGTCGGCGAGCTGTCTGACGGTTTCAAGGTCAGCCATAAATCTGCCTTCGCCGTGCGAAACCGGAATGGCGAACACGTCGCCGGCATTTACGCCGGAGAACCACGGAGACTTGACAGAGGTAACTCTGGTGTATGCCATGTGAGAGATATGTCTGCCAACGGTGTTGAAGGTCAAGGTCGGGTCGGTGGGCTTGAGCGGACGGATTTCGCCGAAGGGCACCAGACCGAGCTTAATCAAAGCCTGGAAGCCGTTGCAGATACCGAGCATGAGACCGTCGCGGTTGTTCAGCAAATCGCTGACCGCCTCGGAAATACGCGGATTGCGGAAGGTGGTGGCGATAAACTTGCCGGAGCCGTCAGGCTCGTCACCGCCGGAGAAGCCGCCGGGCAGCATAATCATCTGCGACTGACGGATAAGCTGCTCCATGCGCTCGATGGTTTCCTCAATGCCGCTCTGCGTCAGGTTCTTGACTATCAGCATTTCGACCTCTGCGCCTGCCTTTTCAAAGGCTCTGGCGGTATCGACCTCGCAGTTGGTGCCGGGGAATACCGGAATGAATACCTTCGGCTTGGCTGTCTTGATAACCGGCGAAGCCTGACTGCGCTCAGTATAGAGCGGTACATCAACCTCAACAGCGGGACATTCCGCCTGCGTCGGGAATACTTTTTCCAGCGGCGCCGTCCATTTTTCGAGCACTCCATCGAGAGATACGGCGCTGTCGCCCATGGTAATCATGGCGTCGTCGGTCACGGTACCGAGGTCGTAGGAAAGCACACTTTCATCCAGCGCTGCGCCGTCGGCAAGCTCGAGCACGAGCGAGCCGGAGAGCGGCGCGAACAGCTCGGTATTGGTGAGCTCCTTGGTGAAGCGGAAGCCAAAGCGGTTGCCGAAGCACGCCTTGCAGACGCTTGCCGCAGCGCCGCCTTCCTTGACGACGGAAGCGGAGAGCACCTTGCCCTGCTCCATGAGCGCATAGACTGCCTTGTACATGGCGATCAGCTTGTCCCATTCGGGCATGAGGGTGGCTTTATTCTCCGGCACAGGCACATAAAGCACCTTGGAGCCGGATTTCTTAAATTCCGCGGAGATGGTCTTACTCGCCTTTGTCATGGCAACGGCAAAACTGACGAGCGTCGGCGGTACGTCGATATCCTCAAAGGAGCCGGACATGCTGTCCTTGCCGCCGATTGAGGGCAATCCCAGACGGAGCTGCGCCTGCATGGCGCCAAGCAGTGCGGCGGCAGGCTTGCCCCAGCGTGAGGGAACATCGTTGAGTCTTTCAAAATATTCCTGGAAGGTCAGTCTGGCGGTCAGCGGATTTGCGCCGATTGCGAGCAGCTTGGAGGTGGATTCCACCACGGCATAAGCGGAGCCGTGGAAGGGACTCCAGCGTGATACGCCGGGAATGAAACCGTAGCTCATGGCAGTCGCGTCATCGGTCTCGCCCTTCTCCAGCGGAATCTTTGCCGCCATCGCCTCCTGCGGCGTGAGCTGCGTTTTGCCGCCGAAGGGCATGATAACCGTCGCCGCGCCGATGGAAGCGTCAAAGCGCTCTGACAGACCAATCTGTGAGCAGACCTCCAGTCTGCCCATATTCGCGCCGACAGCCTCCGCGAAAGGAAGGTTCTTCAGCGCTTCCGGACAGCTCTCGCGGTAGCAATCCTCCGCCTTGGGAGCGGTGATATACGCCTTTGCCACCTGGGTAACGCCGTTGGTGTTCAAAAACGCGCGGCTGAGGTCGACAATCGTGTCGCCTCTCCAGTTCATGGTCAGACGCGGACTCTCGGTGACGACCGCCACAGCGGTCGCTTCGAGATTTTCCTTTTCCGCCTCGGCAATGAAGGCGGCGACATCTTCTTTATCGAGAACGACAGCCATTCTTTCCTGGGACTCGGAGATAGCCAGCTCCGTGCCGTCCAGACCGTCGTATTTTTTGGTCACCTTATCGAGATCAACCTTCAGACCGTCGGCAAGCTCGCCGATAGCGACGCAGACGCCGCCAGCACCGAAGTCGTTGCAGCGCTTAATCAGCTTGGCAACCTTGGGATTGCGGAACAAGCGCTGAATCTTGCGCTCTGTCGGCGGATTACCCTTTTGTACCTCCGCGCCACAGGTCTCAATGGAGCTTTCGGTGTGCGCTTTGGAGGAACCGGTTGCGCCGCCGCAGCCGTCACGTCCGGTTCTGCCGCCGAGGAGGACAATCACATCGTCGGGCATGGGCACTTCACGGATAACGTTCTCCTTGGGAGAAGCGCCGATAACCGCGCCGATTTCCATGCGCTTCGCGACATATCCCTGGTCATAGAGCTCCACGACCTGTCCGGTTGCCAGACCAATCTGGTTGCCGTAGGAGGAATAGCCGTTCGCCGCGCCGGTGGTGATTTTCCGGGAGGGCAGCTTGCCGTGCATGGTATCCTTGAAGGGAATGGTCGGGTCGCCGGAGCCGGTCACGCGCATTGCCTGATAAACGTAGGCTCTGCCGGACAGCGGATCGCGGATAGCGCCGCCTAAGCAGGTCGCCGCGCCGCCGAAGGGTTCAATCTCGGTGGGATGGTTGTGGGTTTCGTTCTTGAACTGCACCAGCCACTGCTCGGTCTTGCCGTCGATGGTAACGGGAACCTCAATGGAGCAGGCGTTAATCTCGTCGCTCTCGTCGAGGTCGGGAATCATGCCCTTCTTTTTCAGGGATTTCATGCCCATGAGCGCCATGTCCATGAGGGAAACAATGCGGTCGGTATCCTTTCCGTACACCTCGTCACGGGTGGCGTAATACTCCCTGAGCGCGTCCTCAATGACGCTGCCCAGCGCTGCCTGCTCAATCTCCACCTCGCTCAGACGAGTGAGGAAGGTGGTGTGACGGCAGTGGTCGGACCAGTAGGTATCAATGACGCGCAGCTCGGTCACGCTGGGGTCGCGGTGTTCGGTGTCGCGGAAATAGTCGCGGCAGAATTTGAGATCGTCAAGCGTCATGGCAAAGCCCATGGTGCCGTAATACTGCGCCATTTCCTCGTCGTTCCAGCTGATAAAGCCTTCCACGCGCTTCACGTTTTCGGGAACAGGAGTTTCCATGTCGAGCGTCTTGGGCTTTTCAAGAGAAGCAAGGCGGCTCTCTACCGGGTTAATCAGGTAATCCTCTACCTTTTTGAGTTCTTCGTCGGTGATGTCGCCCTTGAGGGCAATCACTCTGGCGGTGAGCACCTTGCAACGCTCACCCTGCGTCAAAAGCTGTACGCACTGCTCAGCGGAGTCGCCGCGCTGGTCGTACTGACCGGGCAGATATTCCATTGCGAACACACGCCAGCCGTCCTCTACCGGAAGGGTTTCCTCATAGATAACGTCGGCGTTCGGCTCTGAGAGCACGATGCCCTTCGCCTCGTCATATTCTTCCTTTGTCAGCCCCTCGATATCGTAGCGTACGATATAGCGCAGGTCGGTGACAGAGCGCATACCCAGGTTGTGACGAATGTCCCAAAGCGTCTGCTTGGCGACAACGTTGAAACCGTCACGCTTTTCTACAAAAATTCTGATTACGTCTGACATGACATCAGCCTCCTGTAATTCCATAATTAAAGTTATTTTATCATAGATGATTGATTTTTTATTTCGGGATAGGAATTATGGGTGTAAATAAAAAATGGTTTGACCGAAGCCAAACCATGATTTTAAAATTCACGCTGCACAAAACGATAGAAATCCTGAAAGCTGCCCTTGCGGTAATAGTGCAAATCCTTGTTGTCGCGGTTAATCAGGCAGTCGGTAATCAGATAGGTGTCAAAGCCCAGTCTGGACGACACCATGTCCTCCCTGACGTCGTTGCCGACCATCAGACTCTCCTCGGGATGGATTCCGCAGACGGAGCAGATTTCCTCATAGTAATTGAGGTTCGGCTTGCAGGCGGAGGAATTGTCGTAGGTGGTGATATACGCAAAATCGTTGACGTTCAGTCCTGCCCACTCAATGCGGCTGTAAGTGGCGGATTTCGGAAAAATCGGATTGGTCGCTACAATCAGATTAACGCCGTGGCGTTTGAGATAGCTGACGCACTGCGCCGCCAGCGGCTGTACCGTTGTTGCGGCGCGCGCCGCGATAAACTCACCCCGGTAAAAATCGTCAATCTGCCCGGAAAACACGCGCATATCCCTGCCGCAGGCATGGTTCATGGTACGCCAGAACACGTCCTCGTTCAGACAGTTGCCGTCGTTTTCCGCCATACGCGCGACACTCGTCCAGATAGCGTCCATCAGGGTTTTTGCGTCGATTTTCGTCGCCGGCACCATCTGCTTGCAAAAAACAGCGACGTACAGCTCAACAAATTTTCTTATATCCATCGGCAGCAGGGTGCCGTCGAGGTCGAATAACACATTTTTATACACAGAGTATCACCAATACCTATTATAAAGGATTGCCGGCTCGTTTGCAAGAGAAAATTTCTAATTTAGAAAAAATCCGAAAAGGGACGCCGAAGCGCCCCTTTCCGGATTTAGAAGTTTTGAAATTAACGTGAAAAAACGTGGAAAGCAAAATCAGTCTCAGGATTTCTCCTGACAATCCTTATTATACTCCGTTTTTCGGAAAAGTCAACAAAGAATTATATGGAAATTTGTCAGATTAGATAATCTGATGTTAGATTCTCCCAAATATAGCTTTGCTTTTTTGTATTACTTGACGAATTATTGACTTTTCGGAAAGTCAAATAAAACAATTCTGTAAACAGCGATTGTCTATCTTTCACAACAATTCCTTTTTGTGACAGAAAACAACATGCGTTTTTTATAAACTTCTTTTTTTGGACGATATTGAGATTTTTCGCTCCGTGTGGTAGAATAAAAGAAAAAACAAGGGTGATTTTATGTTAAACGAGTTTTATAAGCAGTTCAAAAGCGGCACCGACATCCGCGGCGTCGCCAGCGAGGGCGTTGAAGGTCAGCCGGTAAACCTCACCGACGACGTTCTCCAAAAAATGGCGGACGGCTTTGTGCTGTGGCTTGCCAAAAAGGTAAACAAGGCACCCGACGCGCTGAAAATCGCCGTCGGCAGAGACAGCCGCATTTCCGGTCCGCATATCATGAAACTGACGACGGAGCGATTTTGCCGGGCAGGCGTGCAGGTTATCTGCTGCGGTCTCGCCTCTACCCCGTCGATGTTCATGACGACGGTGGAGCTTGGATGTGACGGCGCTTTGCAGATTACCGCCAGCCACCACCCCTTCAACCGCAACGGTCTCAAATTCTTCACCCGTCAGGGCGGTCTGGAAGGCAGCGATATTGAAGAAATCCTCACCTACGCTCAGGACGACTGCCGTCCCGAAGAAAAAGCCGGCGGCGTCATTGAGGAATACGACTTCATGACCGACTACGCCAAGGGACTGCGCGAAACCATCAAGCGCGGCGTGAATGCCTCTGATTACGACCATCCGCTGAAGGGCTTCCACATTGTGGTGGACGCCGGCAACGGCGCAGGCGGCTTCTACGCCGACAAGGTGCTCGCACCGCTGGGAGCCGATACCTCCGGCAGCCGTTATCTCGACCCCGACGGCATGTTCCCGAACCATGTGCCGAATCCCGAGGACGCGACGGCGATGGCTTCTATCTGTGAAGCGGTCAGAGAAAGCAACGCCGACCTGGGTGTAATCTTTGACACCGACGTTGACCGCGGCGGCGCTGTGGACAGCAAGGGCAACGAAATCAACCGCAACCGTCTTGTCGCGGTAGCGGCGGCGATTGCGCTGGAGGGCAACGACGGCGGCACGATTGTCACCGACTCCATCACCTCGAGCGGCTTGAAGGAATTTATCGAAACCAATCTCGGCGGCAAGCATTACCGCTACAGACGCGGCTACAAGAACGTCATTGACAAGGCGCTGGAGCTCAACGCGCAGGGCGTCAACTGTCCGCTGGCGATTGAAACCTCCGGTCACGCGGCGCTGAGAGAGAATTATTTCCTTGATGACGGCGCATATCTCTGTACCAAAATCATCATCAAGGCAGCACAGCTCCGCGCTGAGGGCAAGGAGCTCGACGCGCTGACGGCTGATTTGAAGGAACCGCTGGAGAGCCGCGAAATCCGCTATCAAATCACCGAAAAGGACTTCCGTGCCTGCGGTGAAAGAATCATTGAGCAGCTCACCGCCTATGCGGAACAGCAGGACGGCTGGCAGCTAGCCGACGACAACCGCGAGGGCGTGCGCGTTTCCTTTGGCAAGGACAACGGCGACGGCTGGTTTCTGCTGCGCCTGTCCGTTCACGACCCGATTATGCCGCTGAACATTGAAAGCGACAGCGTTGGCGGCGTTGACAAGATTCTCGCACAGCTGAAAACCTTCCTGCAAACCACCACCGGATTAAATCTATAATTATCCATAAAGGAGGCTCACATGGGAGACAGAAGCAAATATCTGGCGCTGCTCTCGGAGCAATACCCTACTATGCGCTCCCTGCGCAGGGAGATTATTAACCTCACGGCGATTCTCAATCTGCCCAAGGGCACAGAGCACTTCATGAGCGACTTGCACGGCGAGTACGAAGCGTTTTTCCATATTCTGAACAACTGCTCCGGCGTTATCCGCGAGAAGGCGGAAAGATTATTCAGTGACACCATACCGCCGGAACAGCTCCGGGAGCTTTGCACCCTGATTTACTATCCGCGCCAAAAGCTGAGCCTGATGCACCGCAGCGGCGGGGACACCAAGGAATGGTACGCTGACACCATCAACCGTATGCTCTCCCTTGCCGGATTGTTATCCTCCAAGTACACACGCTCCAAGGTGCGCAAGGCGATGCCGGAGGATTACGCCTATATTCTCGATGAATTGCTCCACGCCCAGCAGGACGAGGACGGCAACCAGCTGCGCTATCACCGGATGATTCTGGAGACGATTCTGGAAATCGGAGCGGAGGATTTTGTGATTTCGCTCGCCGGACTGATTAAGCGATTGGCGGTGGACAGACTTCATATCGTCGGCGATATCTTTGACCGCGGCGCTTCAGCCGACCGGATTATGGATTTGCTGATGACCTGCCCTTCGCTGGATATCGAATGGGGCAATCACGATATTCTCTGGATGGGCGCCGCCTGCGGCAGTGAGCCGTGTATTGCCAACGTGGTGCGCAACAGTATCAAATATAACACACTCCGCACGCTCGAAAGCGGCTACGGCGTGAGCCTGCGCTCGCTGGCGCTCTTTGGTGAGCGCGTTTACGGCGGCGCTCCCATGGAGGCGGCGTTAAGGGCGATTGAGGTCATTCAGTTCAAGCTCGAAGGACAGGCGATTCTGCGCCATCCCGAATATGAGATGGAAAACCGGCTGCTGCTCGGCAAAATCCATGACGGCAAGGTCGAGAGCGAGGGCGTGGTCTACGAGCTGAAATATCATGACTTCCCGACTGTGGGTGAGAATCCTTACGAGCTGACCGACGAAGAAGCGCAGATTATCGCGGAGCTGAGAGCCTCCTTCCGCGGCAGTGAACGGCTGCGGCGGCATGTGGCGTTCCTCTTTGAAAAAGGCGGCATGTACTGCTGTCACAACGGCAACCTGCTCTATCACGGCTGCGTGCCGCTGAACGGGGACGGCAGCTTTGCGCGCGTTTCACTGTTTGGAAAAGCTGTCAGCGGCAAGGCGTATTTTGATTTGGCGGACAGCCGCGCGAGAAGCGCCTTTTTCAGCGAAAAGCCGGACGTCAACGAGCTGGATTTTCTCTGGTATCTATGGTGCGGTAAGCTCTCTCCCCTGTGTGGAAGAAACCTGAAAACCTTTGAGCGCGCCTTTATCGAGGACAAGTCCGCATGGGCAGAGGAAAAGAATCCATATTATGAGCTTTACTATCAGGAGGAGGTCTGCGAGAGGATTCTCGCGGAGTTCGGGCTGTTTTCAAAGTATTCGCATATCGTCAACGGTCACACTCCGGTCAGAACGGTGCAAGGCGAATTGCCAATCCGCGCGAACGGCAGGCTGCTGGTCATTGACGGCGGCTTCTGCAAGGAGTATCATCAGACCACCGGTATTGCCGGTTACACGCTGATATTCAACTCTCACGGACTGCGGCTCAAGGCGCACCAGCCGTTTGAAAGCGTCGGCGCGGCGCTGAGGGATAACAAGGATATCCATTCCAGTTC
Organism: uncultured Clostridia bacterium; assembly: GCA_947170465.1. GTDB lineage: Bacteria > Bacillota > Clostridia > Oscillospirales > Acutalibacteraceae > Ruminococcoides. The sequence continues at coordinate 3,049 of CAMVTS010000002.1, read as the reverse complement.
TGAAATTATCGAAACCGAAAAGCACCGCGTCCTGGTGGACGACACCGATTCCGGCGAGGCGATACGCGAGAAGATTGCTGACTTGTATTACTTGCTTAAGCAGCGTGAGCAGCATACATGATAAAACCCTGAAGGTCTCAACACCTTCAGGGTTCTTTTTCTGTCATGACTTTCCATGCCCCGGCAAGGCGGCTGAGCGAATACGCTGCGTTTGCCGGACTGGTTGACGGCAGCTTTTGCGCCGCGATACCGGTGGTTGGAAAGCTGTATTTCATATATAAATTGTACGACAGCGCACCGTTGCAGAAAACGCGGCTGACGCGACTGTTTTGCAGAATCGTGCTGAAATCGTTTGCCACCACGTCCCTGACAGAGCTGTCGGAGGAGCCGGTGATGGTACAGGAGTGGATACTGTCCCACAGGGCAAGATGATGACGGAGAATCAGGGAGGATTTTTCCTCAATGGTGCAGGGCGTTTCCTCACCGTAAAGCAGGGCAATCAGCTTCCAGAAGCGGTTCTGCGGATGGCCGTAGAAAAACATCGCCTCTCTGGACTTCACGGAAGGAAAGCTGCCGAGAATCAGCGTATCGGAATCCTCGTCAAACAATGGCGGAAAAGGATGGACGATATGGTTTGTCTCACTCATGGCATCACTTCTTTTTCATGGCGCGCAGATAGGCAAAGGTCGCTTCCTCTCCCTCATCGCGGAGCTTTTCAAGCAGGAAGCAGAGCAGCTTTTCGGTGTTCTCGTGCAGGCGGTGCTTGCCCTTGATGCGCAGGAAATAGATATAGGGTTCTTCGTCCGTGTAATCCTTGCCCTTATAAATCTTGCTGGCGGCGACGCGGTCGCAGAACATCTCGACGACGTATTTTATCGGCATTTCGACGTTCTCTATGGCTTTTGTCTTGGGGTTGTAGTCGTTCCAGTACTCGTAGTGATGGCGGTTTCTGCCCTTGTGGTGCAGCCACGCCCTGGAATAGCCGTACAGCTCGCGTTCCGCCTCGTTGGGGCTGCGGTCGCCCTGATAGAAACGCGCGCCCGGAATAAACTCCGTCGGGCTGTATTTTGACAGGTCGTGCCGCAAGCCCTGCCAGAGAATACCTGCCTTAGCGCAATGGGCGATGACCTTGTGTCTGTGTCTGGTTATTGTTTTGAAATGCTTCAGCGGATGTGCCATTTTTATCACCGCTATCATTGTATCATAAAAATCACGGTTTGTAAAACTATTGATTAATTTTTTAAAAAATAGTATAATAACTGTATTCTTTGAAATTGAGGTTGAAACATGGTCAGAAAACCCCTGCTAATCATTACCCTGCTGCTTTCGCTGCTGATGCTCTGCTGCGCCGGCTTCGGACTGGCGTTTACCATCCGGGAGGTCGCCTCTATCAGGGAGGATGCTCACGCGCAAACCGCCAAGGTTCAAGAGCGTTCTGTGAGTCCGGTACAGTCAAGCACCTTTCCGGCACTTTCGGAGCAGCTCAACAGCAACCACGAGGCGTCTGACACACCGGAAAGCGAGGAAACGTTTGTCTATACTGCTTCCACGGCAATTGTCGACAACCTCGATATTCAGCGCAAAAATGCTGACAGCGGCAATGACCTGCCGCTTTATGAAATCCATGTCAACCGCAAGCAGAATGTCGTAACCGTCTACACCTACAACGACAAGGGTGATTATTCTGTACCCATCCGCGCCATGGTGTGCTCCTGCGGCTTGGACAACGGTACCATTCTCGGTGAATACAAAACCTATTTCAAGGATAAGTGGCAAATGCTGTTCAACAATGTGTACGGTCAGTACGCCACCGGCATTGATGGCAATTTTCTCTTTCACAGCGTTCCCTATTTAGGCTACGAAAAGCCTGATTCGCTGGAAACCGAGGAGTTCAACAAGCTCGGAGAAGCGGCTTCGCTCGGCTGCGTCCGGCTCTGCGTCGCCGACGCCAAATGGATATATGACAATTGCGCGCTCGAAACCGTCGTCAAGCTTTATGACAGCGACAAGACGGAGCCGCTCGGCAAACCCGAAGCAATCAAAATTAAGGATTTGAAAAACGGCTGGGATCCTACCGACGAACATGACGACAATCCTTACAAGGACAAAACGCCTGAAATCAAAACGCAGGGCACAACCGTTGTGATGCTGGGCACCGATTTTGACCCGCTCAAAGGCGTAAGCGCCGTGGACACCTGCGGCAATGACATAACCGATCAGATAAAAGTATCCGGTCAGGTGGACGCCAATCGTATCGGCTCCTACCGGCTGACCTACCGCGTGCAGGACGCTTTGCACCGCACGGCGGAAAAATCCATAGAAATCAAGGTGATATTATGACAGAACGTGAAAAAATGGAAAAAAGTCTGCTCTATAACGCAGGCGACGAGGAGCTTGCCGCCCTGAGAGTCAAGGCACACAAGCTATCAAAGGACTACAACGATACCTACGAAACCGAAAAGGAAAAGCGCAAGGCGATTCTCCGTGAGCTGCTGCCAAACGCTGCAGACAACTGCTACCTGCAGGGTCCGATCCAATTTGACTACGGCTATCTGACGACCTTCGGTGACGGCTGCTACGCAAATTTCAATCTGACCGTGCTCGACTGCTGCCCGGTTACAATCGGTAAGCATGTCTTTTTCGGCCCGAACTGCGCCGTTGTCACGCCGGTGCATCCTATGCTTCCGGAAGAACGCAACGGCACCATGCTGGAGGACGGCACCTTCTTCTCGCTGGAATACGCCAAGCCGATTGTGATTGGCGACAGCTGTTGGCTGGCCAGCAACGTGACCGTCTGCGGCGGCGTGACGATTGGCGAGGGCACCGTTATCGGCGCCGGCAGCGTGGTGACAAGAGATATTCCGTCCGGTGTATTTGCCGCCGGCAATCCCTGCCGCGTTATCCGCAAGCTGACGGAAAAGGACAAAATGTTCAACTCCTAAAACGCATCAAAAAGGACAGTCCGTTTTTTGGGACTGTCCTTTCTGTTTTTTCTGTTTACGCCTTGGGCGCGTTGCTCATAAAGAGTGCTTCCAGCGTCTTGGCGTTT
>CAMVTS010000001.1 GCA_947170465.1 uncultured Clostridia bacterium | reverse complement strand
CTTTGTCAAACGTTGTCCTGAACAAATCACATTTGGACTTTTTCTACAGTCTGAAGGCTCCCCATCGGGAGCCTTTATACTATATATCGAATGACTATGCTTATGATAATTGAGACTTTTTCTGCGCGTTGATAAATGTTTCATAAAAGAGATTGCCCTGCCGGGAGAGGATTCCGGCAGGGCGGTCTATGGGGTACGTTTCTTTCAAAACTTCTTGTTAGTGATGGTAGTAGCTTTCGTAATCGTTGAGCAGGATCGCCTGCTGCGCGTCGGGTATGTCAACCTTTCTCACGCTGAGGACAATGTAGGTGTCGGTCGTATCCTCAAAATACGCCGACGGGATCTTCTGTCTGTTCTCAACGAAAACCGTGTCGCCCGATTCGCTGACAAACAGCCGCGGCACGTTCACGCTGGTATTATAATAGGGGAATACCTCGTGCCAGACGACAATGGCGTTTTCCTCAAAGAAAGCGTCGTCATACTGTCCGGAAAGGTGATAGCCGGAGGCGGCTAACTCAGCGGTATCGCGAATGACGGCGGCGTCCCTTTTCGGTACGGCGTCGACGATACCCCTTTCCTCCTCAACGGCGAGGAAACGGAAGGGGATCTCGGTCATCGCAAGGTTGCTGTACGCCTGATAGGCGACGGTCGGCATGAAGCTGTAGTTTTTCACGTCTGTCAAGACCTCGGGGAACGCTGCCCTTTCTACTTGGTAAAAGCGGACGATCGCGCTCTTTTGCAGCCTGTCGGATACATTGAAATACAGATTCGTGAAAAGGAAAAGGGTATGCGGCTCTGACGCTTTGTATTGGTGAGCCTCGAGCTCGATCTCCAGCTCCGGCGTCCAGTAGTCGGTATTGATGCAGCGTTCGTCGACGATCAGGTAATTCTTCGCGAAATACGCCTCGTCAAAGCGGTAGAGCGCGTTTTTCAGGCTGAAAGAACAGGTCTGCGCGAAGGCTTCGAGTTCACCGCGGCTGCCGAGCAGCGTCATGCGGTTGGGCATCTCGCCGACCTCGCCGGTGAAGCGCAAGCCGCCTATGTCGCGAACAGGGGACTGCTTCGGAACATCCGGCTGATGGCTCACCGCGAAAAGCTGGACGTTCGTCGCGTCGGTGACATCGGTCACGCCGTCGTTGTTGAAGTCGGAATAGACGTCAGTGGCAGCGCCGCCGTTTTGGGCAATATAAAGCTGTATCAAGGTCGCGTCGGTCACGTCCACGTTGCCGTCGTGGTCAAAGTCGCCGGCACGGTAGATCGTAAAGCCGAATTTTTCTTTTTTAGAAATTTCATAGAGCCTGTCCGCGTCGATAATGCCCATCCGCAAGCCATCCTCGAAGGTGGTCACATATTTGTCGGGATCGTCCGCGTCGTCCACAAGAGTCTTGGCGTTGACGACCATGTAGCCGGTTTCGGACGGGCTGTACTGGTTCTCGCCGTGATAGATGTAGCCGCCGACGCGCAGATCGTAGGTCGCCGGGCGTTCCATCGGCGAATAAGCGCGCACCATGCGGTAGCCGTTGAAGTCCTCCCAGACGGGGTTGTAGGAGATCAGCGGTTCGTCGCCGGGCTCGTTTTTGTCAAAGTAGCCGCGCAGCAGCCGACGCATACGGACTTCCTCCTGCGGAAACACCAAGGCGGCGTTCTCTTTGACGGGCTGGATAGCGCCGAGCGCTTCATCAAAGGCGCTCAGGTACGCCGTGGCGGTCTCGTGATCCTCCCACGCGATCGCTTTGGCTTCGTCCATCGAGGCAGCCAAGCCGCGCAGCCGCAGCTCTCCGGCGGTGTCGAAGTGGTCGGAGCCGCGTTTCAGCAGCTCGTCGACATACGCCTTTGCGCCGGCGATCTTCTCACTGTCCGTCTCATAGTACGGCGAATGCGGCTCGACCGGCGAATAGGCGAACGCCGGAACGACCGAAGCGGCGAGCAGCGCCATTGTCAGCAACAGGGCGGTAAGGGCGTTGTGTTGTTTCATCTCTCTCAGCTCCTTAATAGTTGATATAGAGGGTATCGGAATAGCATCCCGATGAAAGATTGGCTTCATAAAAATGCTCGTAATTCTCGTCATAGAACCAGATTCGCCACATGCCGTATGCTTGAACGCCGAAATTGCCGGTGTCCACCACATACGTTCCGTTGCCCAGATACGTCATCGGCATAGAAGTGCTGTATTCAGACGCAAAATGATCAGGAATCTCGCAGTATATCTGCGTACCCTCCGGAAAATAGCCGTTGTTGACAAAGTATATCCGGCAGCTGCTCTCGCCGCCTGCGCCCGGAGGGTCGTTGTACTCAGGGTCTTTCGGTTCGGGAGGATCGTCCGGCGGAATCCAGGGGTACCACGGCTCCTCGGTCACGGGTTCTTCCGGCGCTTCGGTTGCCGGGGTGACCGGTTCATCAGGGCGTATCGTGGGCGCTTCTGTCGGTCTGACCGTTGGCGCCTGTGTCGGCTTGACCGTCGGCGCTTGCGTCGGCTTGACGGTTGGGGTTGTCGTTGCCGGCTGTGACGGCGATACGGTCGGCAGCTGCGGACGGACGGCGTTGCCGCCGCTTGTCTCCGCAGGCTCCGCCGCCGGCTGAACGGCACCGGACGGGCTAACCGTCGCAGGCTGTCCGCGCTGTGTTGTCACCGGCTGCGTCGCGCCCTGCGGTGTGGTGACGTAGATTTCGCCCTGCGGCGTGGTAAAGGTAGGCGCGGTGCTGTCCTGCGGGACAGCGGTTGACTGCGTGGACGGCTGAACAGGGATATTGTTCCTGCCGAGCGTCATAAAGAGGAGAACGCCCAGCACGGCGGCAAACGCTACGCCTGCCGCGGTGCCTATGATTGCCGGACGAAAAAACAGAGGGAGTGGTTTTTTCTGTTCCGACGGAATTTTGAGCGCTTTTTCCACCCAGCTTTCCGGCGTTTTGACGGATTTCAGCTGATTGAAATTGGGCTTATCCAAGCGTATCACCTCCATAAATGGATTTGAGCAGCTCTCTGCCGCGCTTGAGAAGGGATTTGACCGTGTTGGGATTCTTCTTGAGAATCCCGGCGATTTCGTCCACCTTGTACTGCTCACAGTAGTGGAGATAGAGCACCTCGCGGTATTTTTCGGGCGTTTTCATCAGCGCCCACGACATATCGTGTGCTTCATGGTCGAACGCCACCGCCGGCTCTGCCGCCGCGTCGAGGGAGATTACGCGGCGGTTTTTGCGTCGGTAGGAGGCACATTCGTGAATGGCGACACGAATCAGCCATGCCTTGAGGTGTTCTTCGCTGTCAAAGGCGGGAGAGGAATAGCAGAGCTTGACGAAGGTGTTCTGGAAGCAGTCCTCCGCGTCGGCATAATTCTCTAAACGCATAATACATACGCCGGTCACGGTGTCGGCATACTGCCGCACAGCCTGTTCATACGTCAGACCGGCATAAGTCTTATCGGAACTGCCGTTCATCTCTCTCCCTCCTCTTATCAGTAATACGCTTTGAAGGCGCGTTTTGGTTGCATAAAAAATGGATTCAGATAATTATTTTTCTGAATCCTGAATGGCGCGATACATCACCCTTGCCGCCTCCGGCTCCATGTTGCAGGTCAGGACGTAAAACCGCGTCCTGCGAATCAGGCGGTCAAAGTTTTCGAGCATGGCTTCGGCGGTCTGCGCGCCGACCATGTGCGCGGTCTGGAAATAGAGCAGCTGAATCACTTCCCTGCTCTGCGGAATCCGCACCGAATTGCGCTCTCCCCTTTCGATAAAGATAACCGCACCCAAGGGATAGCTCTCGTTGAGCGCAATGCCGCTGCCGCCGTCAAAGGGCGTTCCGTAGGCAATCACGCTGTCGTCATAAATCCGCACGACCGGCTTGTCGTCGTTCATGATATGCACGCGGTCACCGTATTCGCGCAGCCACAGGCGCGTATGGGTGGATTTGCCTACACCGGAGGCGGCTGAGAACAGGTACGCCCTGCCGTCGAGCACCAGCGCGGAGGAATGTACCAGCATGGCGCCATAGCGGATGATCCTTTTGTTGAACTGATTCGCCACGCCGAAAGCCTCCGCTTCGGCAATGGTCGTACCGGCAACCATACGTTTGTGCATGGCTTCAATATCGTCCGCTGTATAGGTCAGCGCGATATCCGGCTCGCGGTCGCCTTCACAGGCAAACGGCTCCAGAAACCGCGCGAATTCCGCGTTCTTTGGCTCGTAGGAGACAATTAAATTGGCAATCTGATAGTTCATTTTTGTTTTTTCTTCTTTCTGAAGTGCATAAGGAAAAAGCCGCGAATCGGCACCCGGTAAAAATGGTTGATTTCAGCGCCGATCATCAGGCAGACCAGGCAGAAATACAGCCATACCATCAGCACCGCCAACCGGGTAAGACCGCCGTAAATGGAAAAACCGTTGAAATTATCGACGTAAATCGAAATGCCCAGCGACAGCGCCAGCCAGGACACGGCGCACAGGACAGCCCCGGGCATCTGACAGATGAATTTATTCTGCTTTCTGGTCTGGCGGTCGAGGTTGGGAATATTGCGGTAAATCGCCGCGAACATCAGCGTCATATAGATGAACACCAATACGTAGCGCAGGTGGTAGAGCACGCTGACAAACCACGGCACCACCGGCACATACTGCGTCAGCAGGTTCTTGAGCGTTGTGCCGAGCACCACCACAAGTATGGTGGCAATCAGTATCAGAATGAAAATCACCGTGTAAAGCATTGACCGGAGACGAAGCGCCAGCCAGCTGCGGTTTTCATAGGTATTGTGGACGCGGTTGAGTCCGTTGGTGATTGCCTGGATACCCTTAGCCGCCGACCAGAGCGTCACGATAATGGTAATCACGCTGATGCCGGTGACATTCTCGTACATGGCGCTCAGGAACTCCGAGACGTATCGCGAGGTGTTCTCGTTGAACACGAGTGAAAAGACCTTGTTCAGCGTTTCTACCGGAATATGCAGGCTCTGAAAGACGGACACCGCGAACATCGTCAGCGGCACGCCGGACAACAGCAGGAAGAACGCGGATTGTCCGGCAATCGCGAAAATATTGTCATGGCTGAGCTTTTCCAGAAAGGGTTTTATCCGGTTGTAAATTCGTTTGACGGCACGAACCATGGATTAACCTTCCTTTTTGGACTGGACAAAATAGGATATACGCGTCAGCGCCTTTTCGCTGACGAAGTGCATAAAGAACTTGGTCGCCTTCATCAGAAAGCCCGGAATAATCACCATCTTGCCTGCCTGTGCCTTGTCAAAGGCATAGCGCGCCACTTCCCTTGCGTTCAGTCCCCTGACGGCAAAGCTGACGTTGGCGGTATCGAAAAAGCCGGTGTTGACCGGTCCCGGACAGAGGACGGAGATTTTGACGGGGCTGTTCTCACGGCGCAGCTCCTCGTGTATCGCCTCGGTGAGCCGGACGACGTAGTTTTTCGAGGCGTAGTAGCTCGAAAAGGTCGGACCCGGCGCGAAGCCGGCAATCGAGCCGACATTGAGAATCAGTCCGCTGCCGCGTTTTTTCATGTCGGCAAGGTAGAGCTTTGTCAGCACGTGGACGGCGCAGACGTTGGTGTGAATCAGCGCCATCTCACGCTCCAGCGGTACGTCGGAGAACTTGCCGTAAGCGCCGAAGCCGGCGTTGTTGATCAGCACGTCAATCTCCTCGCCGTCGGCGGTCAGGTGCTCGTAGAGGTCAAACGCGTCGTGCTCGCGCGACAGGTCAATCGTGATGACGCGCACGCTGACGTTTTTGATTTCGTCCTTCAGCTTGTTGAGCGCGTCGGTGCGCCTTGCGCAGATAATCAAGTCATAGCCAAGCTCCGCGAGATAGAGGGCAAATTCCCTGCCCATACCGGAGCTGGCGCCGGTTACTAAGGCTTTCATGCTTACTCCTTTTCCGCGATAGCGCACAGCCAGGTGGTACCGCTTTTGACGTGGGTTTGGATGTTGTGATAGCCTGCGCGTTCGAGCATGGTTTCTATCTCCCTGCGCGAAACGGCTTTAATGTTCAGGCGCTGTTCCACCGCCGTCCAGCGGTCGGGGTCGTTCTCGTCCTGCAGCATTTCAAAGACAAGCAGGAGCCTGCCGCCGCTTTTGAGCGTCCGGGCGATTTCCCTGAGATCGCCGAGCTTGTCCGGCCAGAAATAGTAGGTTTCCACCGCGGTCACGCCGTCGAATTTCTCGTCCTCAAAGGGCAGCGCCGACACGGAAGCCTGCGAAATCACCGCCTTGTCGCAGAGGATATTTTTATGGTTGAGCTTGCGCGCCTTTTCGACGCACAGCCCGGAATAGTCAATGCCATAGACCTTGCCGCTGCCGACCTTGTGGCACAGCTTTTCGACGGTTCTTCCGCCGCCGCAGCCGACGTCGAGCAGCACGCTGCCGTTTTCTATCGGAAAATGCGAAAGCGCCCAGTCGGTCAGCTCGTGGTGCCCCTTGTTCATGGAGCGTATCATCAGCCTGCCCCAGAAGCCCTCGGGCTTGACGGCGTTTTCGGTCAGCTTGTGGTATTTTTTCATGGCTGTCACTTCCTTCGGATTGTTCTGGCTTTATTATATCGTGACTTCCATAGGAGTGTCAAGAAAAATCCGTCGCCATTTGCAACATTTGGGCAAAAAGAAAATCCGCCTCCCAAAAGAGAGGCGAACGTTGTGTGAATTTCAGCATATGATGGCTTTGTCGGAAGCCGTCACACAGGATATCTTATTTTTTCTTTGGCGACGGCAATTCTCCATACATCGCTTTCAATAACGCCTGCAAAAACGCCGTATCCTCTACATTATCGACAAGCAGCATTTCCTTTGCGCCTTCGTACGGCAGTTCCCTGACCGCGTCCGGCATCATGGCGGCGGCTGCCTTGACCGGCTTGACAAGAAAACGGTTATCGTAGACGCCGCCGATGACCTTACCGCGATAGTAGAGGATATATTCTCCCATCATCGCGCGATAAGAAATGTCGTCCGGCATGGAAAGCTGTTCCAAAATAAATTCCAGATATTCTTTGCTTGAAGCCATTTTTTCTCTCCTTTGTTACCGGTACAGCAAAGCAACACTCTCCACATGCGCCGTCCTTGGGAACATGTCGCAGGGGGTGACCTCTTGTGTGGTGTAGCCGTTTTCGGCGAAATATTTCAAATCTCTGGCGAGGGTTGCCGGGTCGCAGGAGACGTAGACCACGCGCGCGGGATTCATTTTGCGGATGGTTTTCACCAGCTCTTCGCCGCAGCCCTTTCTGGGCGGGTCGAGAATCACAACGTCCGGCGATACGCCCTCCAGCCGCAGCTGCTCGGCTGCCGCAGGCGCGTCGGCACAGAGAAAGCGCGCGTTGGTAATGCCGTTGGCGGCAGCGTTTGCCTCCGCGTCACGGACGGCGTCGGGAATGACCTCCACGCCGATGAGCTGCTTGCAGTCCTTCGCCATGGTCAGGCCAATGGTGCCGGTGCCGCAGTATAAGTCGAGCAGGACTTCGCTGCCGGTCAGTCCGGCGTAGGCTTTCGCCTGCGCGTAAAGGCGCTCCGCCTGCGGACGGTTGACCTGCCAGAAGGAAAACGGCGAAATCCGGAAGCGCAAGCCGCAAAGCTCGTCCCCGATGACGCCGCTGCCGTAGGCGACGCGGTTTTTGCTGCCGAGAATGACGTTTGTTTTTTCTCTGTTAGAATTAAAAATGACGGTTTTGAGGTTTGGCAACGCTTCTTTCAGACGATGAATCAGCACGTCCTCGTGCTTCAGGCCGTTGCCGTTGACAACATAGCAGACCATCAGCTCGTCCGTCACCTCGGCAAGACGGATATAGAGGTGCCGCAGGCTGCCCTTTCCGGTGCGTTCATTGTAAATTGACGTGTCAAATTCCTCGATAAATTCCCTCGTGACGCGCATGACCTCCGCGAAAAGCGTTGGCTGCAGGGCACAGTCCGCGCAGTCCACGACACGGTGGCTGTGGAACGCGTAGAAGCCCATGCAGACCTTGCCGTTTCTGTCGCGGCTGAGCGGCAGCTGCGCCTTGTTGCGGTAGCGGTCAGCGCGCTCGCCGGCGATAATTGGCTGAAAGGTTGTCTGAATGCCGCCGATACGCGTTACGGCATCGAACACCTTCTGCTCCTTGAGCCTGCATTCTTCTTTATAAGAAATATGCCGCCATGCGCAGCCGCCGCACTGACGGAACTGCGGACAGTCCGGCTCGACGCGTGCCGGAGACGGCGTGAGGATTGCTTCTATTTTTCCGAAGGCATAGGTTTTCTTGACCTTGAGGATTCTGACCGTCAGGGTATCGCCTACTGCCGACTGCGGTACAAAGACCGCCATGCCGTCGGCGGTTCTGCCTACGCCGCTGCCCTCGGCGGTCGCGGACGTGATGGTGAGTGTGATGAGTTCATTCTTTTGCAGCATAGCCGTTTGCCTTTACCTTTATTGCATTATATACACTATTCTAGCATGATTCGGGACGATTCGCAACCGAATTGATGAATTTTCCTTTTTGCACTTTATTTTTCAGGGATTTCGATTTATAATAGGGTTAGACTAATAGATGAAACGGAGTGGTTGTTGTGAATTACGACGAGCTGTTAAACCATATCAAACGAATCCACTTTATCGGAATCGGCGGCAGCGGCATGTGCCCGATTGCGGAAATTCTGATGAGCGAGGGCTACGAGATTTCCGGCTCTGACATGAACGAGGGCGAAACCCTCGACAAGATGAAGGGCTACGGAATTCCGGTGTACATGGGTCACGCGGCGGAGAATATCAAGGGCGCTGAGCTGGTGGTGTATTCTGCGGCGGTCAAGGAGAGTAATCCCGAGCGCAGGGCGGCTGTGGAACAGGGGATTCCCTGCATTGAGAGAAGCGTCATGCTCGGCGTGGTGACGCGCCGTTACAAGAGAAGCATCGCCATTTCCGGCACGCACGGCAAGACCACCACGACGGCAATGCTGTCGCAGCTGCTGATTGGCAGCGGCTTTGACCCTTCCGCGATTATCGGCGGCAAGCTGCCCTTTATCGGCGGCAACAGCTATGTCGGTCAGAGCGATATCATCGTCTGCGAGGCGTGCGAGTACGTCGATACATTTCTGGAGCTGAATCCGTTTATCTCCGTGATTCTGAATGTTGACGCGGATCACCTCGACTATTTCAAGAACCTCGACAACATCAAGAAGTCCTTCAATCAGTTTGCCAGGCAGACGACCGGTCTGCTGGTGATTAACGGCGACGACGAGAATACCCTCGACGCGGTGAAGGACGTGGAGCTGGAGAAAATCACCTTCGGCTTCGGCGAGAGCTGCGATTACAGAGCCGTCAACGTCAGCGCTGACAAGGGCGTTCACGAGCAGTACGATTTGCTGTACAAGGGCGAGAAGATTACCAATGTCAAGCTGATTGTTCCCGGCAAGCACAACGTCTACAACTCTTTGGCGGCGGCTGCCACGGCGCATTATCTGGGCGCGACGCCGGAGGAAATCGCCGAGAATCTGCACAAGTTCGGCGGCGTTCACCGACGCTTTGAAATTCTGGGCACGCCCTGCGGCATTACCGTTGCCGACGACTTTGCCCATCACCCGACAGAGCTGACCGCTACCCTCAACGCGGCGATGAATATGGGCTTCCGCAAGGTCTGGGCAGTGTTCCAGCCGCATACCTTCTCGCGTACCGCCATGCTGCTCGACGACTTTGCCGAGGCGCTCAAGATTCCGGATCAGGCGGTCATCTCCGAGATTCTGCCGGTTCGCGAAACCAACACCTATAACATCTATTCCACCGATTTGGGCGCAAAGGTGCCCGGCTCGGTCTGTCTCGATACCTTTGAGGAAATCACCGACTACGTGTGCAAAAACGCGCAGGAGGGCGACTTGATTCTCACCATGGGCGGCGGCAATGTGTACATGTGCGCCAACATGATTTTCAGACAGCTGCAATTCATGGAAGATAACAAATAATTCTTTTGCAGAAAAACGGCGTTCCGGAAATGGAACGCCGTTTTTATATAAAGAAGGAGAAATGAAATTGTCGTTTTGACGCGGCACAGAAGGTCATCTCCCGATGAACCTGTCTGCCCGGAGGAAGCGCCCACCGGCACTTACCAGCCGAAGATTTCGTCAAAGAATTCGTTGAAGGAACGTCCCTGGGAATTGCCGTTGCCGTTGGAATTGTCGGAACGGGCGTCGTTGTTGAGCTTGGCAGAGGGAACGTATTCCTGGAGGGTCAGCTTGATGTCAGTGGTCTGACCGTTGCGCGATACGGTGATGCTGACGGAATCGCCGACCTTGCAGTTTTCAAGCGCCTTACTGATTTCTTCGGAGGTGGAAACCTTGGTTTCGTTGACCGCTACAATCAAATCGCCGCGCTTGAAGCCTGCTTTTTCCGCGTTGGAGCCGGTGTTGACGGAGAGAACATAGCAGCCGAGCTGGTTCACGCCGTAGTAGAAGGCGGTGTCGTTGGAATTGATATCGACAAATTCCATGCCCATGTCAATCTTGCCGGTAACGTAGCCGTAGTTCTGCAAATCCTTGATGATGTCAAGGACGTTGCTGACGGGAATCGCGAAGGCGATACCTTCGACCTCGGTCGCGCTGTCCTTGGCGTTGACAATGCCAATCAGCTCGCCGTTGGCGTTGAAGAGTCCGCCGCCGGAGTTGCCGGGGCTGATTTGGGCGTTGGTCTGGAGGAGCGTCATGTTCTTGTCCTCGATGGTGACCTCACGCGCAAGGGCGGAAATGATACCGTCGGTGACGGTGCCGCCGAGGGTACCGAGCGGATTGCCGATAGCGACAACATAGTCGCCTACCGCGAGAGAGGAGCTGTCGCCGAAGGTGGCAGGCGACAAGCCTTCCGCGTCGATTTTGAGCAGGGCGATGTCGTTGTCCTCGTCGCTGCCAATCAGGGTTGCCTTATAATTCGTCGTGCCGTCGCGCAGGGTGACGGTAATGGAGTTCGCGTTCTCAATGACGTGGTGGTTGGTGACGATGTAGCCGTCCGCCGAAATGATGACGCCGGAGCCGGCTCCCTTGGTGACGTACTGACGGGCAAAGCTGCCGGTCACGGTGCCTTCGGTGGCGATTTCAACCACGCTGTCCGCCGTCTTTTTGACGATATCGGAGGTGGTGGAAGCCGATACGGACGAGGTCTGCGTCACGCCGGAGGAGCTGACCTGATTGATGGTCACGTTGCCGGCGGTGGTGGTGTTCAGATTCTTGGCGAGCATGCCGCCGCCAAAGCCGAGAGCCGCTGAACCTACCATGGTGATGGCGAGCATTGCCGCGATGAAGCCGCGTGAAACGGGCTTCTTTTCCTTCTTTGGCTTGGGAGTCTTGGCAGCTGCCTGATGCTTTGGCTGCTGAGGCGGCTGCGGCGTACCGTAATTCGGCGCTGAGGAATAGCTGTTGTACGTGCTCTGCTGCGACTGGTAGCCGTAGGGATTGGCTGATGTCTGACCGGGCTGCCGGTAGGCGTAGCCCTGTGTGCCGGTCGGCTGCTGCGTCCTGTAGGGCGCGTCGTAGTTATTGGGATTGTGGGAAGCGGCGCTGTTGTTGCCGTTGACGTAGGAGTAATGGTACTCGCCGGATTCGGTCTTGTCCTCCGCGTTCCATTCGTAGGAGCTCTCGGAGGATTCCTGCTCCTGCTCCGGTTCATAGGAATCAGTCTGTGGAACGGGTTCCTCATTCGCGGCGCTTGCCTGTACGGGTTCTTCCTGTTCGGGCTTGTTCTGCTCGGACTTGGGCATTTCGTTATTCATAATCTCATCATAAAAATCACTCATGATTATACCTCCTATAACTGTCAGCGTTTGCTGTTGTTTTTTGATGTTGTCATTATCATAATGCCCAAAAGTGAAAACTGTATGAAATCAGGTTGAAAAAATCTTTATTTTTTCTGTTTTTTCTGTGACAACAACAAACGGACGGTGAAAAACCGTCCGTGAAATGATTTATGGGGTTGGTGCTTCGGCTTGCTGTTCCTCTTGTTTCTTTTTTGGAACAATATCAAGGGTGCGCTTGTTGACCTTCACGCCGTCGTAGCGCTTTTTGAAGGAAACCCTGCCGATGAATTTTCTGCCGCAGTGCTTACAGTAAAATTCGGAGGAAAAATTCTTGTTGTGCATGCGCCATTTCTTCACGCGCCGCGCCGGCTTGCCGCATTTGTCGCAGCGGAAGCGCAGCTGCGCACGGTCGATATCCGGATCGTCGATGTCGGTGATGAAATGGTTCTTAAAGGTCATGCGCTCGTAGAATTCCTCGCAGTCCGCGCGGAGAATCGCGTCCTCCAGCGGAAAACGCTTGGCGACGGCTTTGAGGCACTGCTGGCTGAGGATTGCGTCCGCGTCGGCGCGGTGCTGTTCGTCCTCGGAGAAGGTCACGCCGAGGAGCTCGGCACAGGCGCCCAGTCCCATCTGGTTGCCCTCGTCGAACTTGTCAAGCGCGCGCTCGCAGTACTCCTGAATGTCGCAGTAGGTGGTGATAAAGGGAATATGATAATCGCCGGTAAAGACGGTGAAGTTCTCAATCAGCGCGTGAATATCGGACGTACCCCAGGTCATGAGGGTGCTGTGTCCGAGAAATTCCGCGAACTGCTTTGCCGCTGTCAGAAAGCTCACGCCGCTTTTGAGCTCGTCCAGCGAAATCTTGGTGAGCTGCTTGACCTTGCCGTTGAGCCGACGGGTGATTTTTGGCTTGACTAAGGCGGCGAAGGACGCGGTGATGTTGAGGTCGTCGTCCAGACGCACCGCGCCGAACTCGATAATCTCATTCACAAACCGTCCGGCGCGCTTGCTGTAGGCGGCGTTCCACTCCAAATCTAAAATGACGTAACTCATTTTTTGTTGCGGAATGCCTGCTTCATTCTCTGCTCCTTGGAAAGAATACGCTTTCTCATGCGGATATTTTCCGGTGTGACCTCCACCAGCTCGTCGTCCGCGATAAATTCAAGGCACTGCTCCAGTGACATAATCGTCGGGGGCGTCAGCTTGAGCGCGTCGTCGGAGCCGGAGGCGCGCGTGTTGGTGATGTGCTTTTTCTTGCAGACGTTGACGGTGATGTCCTCGGATTTCGGGCTGGCGCCGACAATCATGCCCTCGTAGACCGGCACGCCCGCGCCGATAAAGAGCCGTCCTCTCTCCTGCGCGGCGTAGAGTCCGTAGGTGACGGTGTCGCCGGTTTCAAAGGCAATCAGGGATCCCTGGTGACGGGTGACAATGTCGCCCTTCCACGGCTCGTAGCCGTCAAAGACGTGGTTCATGATGCCGTTGCCGTTGGTGTCGGTGAGAAATTCCGGACGGTAGCCCATCAGACCTCTCGCCGGAATGCGGAACTCGATATGCGTCACGCCGCCGTCGCGCGTACCCATGTTAATCAGCTCCGCCTTGCGTGAGCCGAGCTTTTCCATGACCGCGCCGACGTAGCTGTCGGGCACCTCGATAATCAGATATTCCATCGGCTCGCAGAGCTTGCCGTCGATTTCCTTGGTGATAACCTGCGGACGGGACACCTGGAACTCAAAATTCTGGCGGCGCATGGTCTCAATCAGAATCGAGAGGTGCAGCTCGCCTCTGCCGGACACCTTGAAGGTGTCGGCGCTGTCGGTTTCCTCCACGCGCAGGGCGATATTGGTTTCAATCTCCTTGAAGAGACGGTCGCGGATATTGCGGGAGGTGACGTACTTGCCTTCCCTGCCGGCAAAGGGTGAATTGTTGACCATGAAGTTCATGGTGACGGTCGGCTCGTCAATCTTGACGAAGGGCAGCGGCTCTACGCAGTCGTTGGAGCAAAGGGTTTCGCCGATGTTGATATCCTGAATACCGCTGATGCAGACCAAATCGCCGAGCGACGCATCGTCGCACTCGACGCGCTTGAGTCCCTCAAACTGATAGAGCTTGCCGATGCGCGCCGCCTTGGTGGTGCCGTCGGTATGGCAGAGGGTGACGCTCTGGCCGTTTTTGACGGTGCCGCGCTCTACCCTGCCGACGCCGATTCTGCCGACAAAATTGTCCGCGTCGATATTGGAAATGAGAATTTGCAGACCGCCGTCAGGGTCGCCCTGGGGAGCCGGAATCTCACTGACAATCGCTTCAAAAAGCGGCTGCATGTCCGTGCCGGGCGTGTTGGGGTCAAGGCTTGCGTAGCCGTCTCTCGCGGAGGCGTAGACCACCGGAAATTCCAGCTGGTCGTCGTCGGCGCCGAGCTCGATAAAGAGGTCGAGCACCTCGTCGACAACCTCCTCCGGACGCGCGCCGGGACGGTCGATTTTGTTGAGCACGACCAGCGGCTTTTTGCCGAGACCGAGCGCCTTTTTGAGCACGAAGCGCGTCTGCGGCATGCAGCCCTCGAACGCGTCGACCAGCAGGACAACGCCGTCGACCATCTGCAGGATACGCTCGACCTCACCGCCGAAATCGGCGTGTCCGGGCGTGTCCACGATATTGATTTTAATGCCGTTGTACATGACGGCGGTGGGCTTTGACAGAATCGTGATACCGCGCTCGCGTTCGAGGTCGTTGGAATCCATGACGCGTTCCTCGACGTTTTCGTTGGCGCGGAAAACGCCGCTCTGACGCAATAACTGGTCGACCAGCGTCGTCTTGCCGTGGTCGACGTGCGCGATTATCGCGATATTTCTTAAATCTTCTCTTACCATGCTCATTACTCCAATACGCATAATCTAATCTTTAACTAATTTATTATAGCACCGTTGAAGGGCGATTGCAATTTGTAATTTCCATCACCTTTTGTACAACGGCGGTTGGTTTTTTGCGAAAATTTCCTAATTTGTCAGGCGCTATCCCACATTTTGTGGTGCGCAAGGTATTTTTTGCTTTACAATCACCACGGATTGTTATATAATAGAAACAGTTTTTGAATGGAGGTAAATCTATGGGCTATACGATTGCACAGAAAATTATCAAGGCGCACCTCGTGAGCGGCGAGATGGAGGTCGGCAAGGACGTAGGTCTGCGCATTGACCAGACGCTGACGCAGGACGCGACAGGCACCATGGCGTATATTGAGTACGAGGCGATGGGGATTCCCAGAGTCAAGACCGAAAAGAGCGTCGCCTATATTGACCACAACACCTTGCAGACAGGCTTTGAAAATGCCGACGACCACCGCTTTATCCAGTCGGTGTGCAAAAAGCACGGCATTTATTTCTCACGTCCCGGCAACGGCATCTGTCACCAGGTTCACCTGGAGCGCTTCGGCAAGCCGGGCAAGACCTTAATCGGCTCTGACAGCCACACACCCACCGGCGGCGGTATCGGTATGCTGGCAATCGGCGCGGGCGGTCTGGACGTCGCGGTCGCCATGGGCGGCGGCGCTTACTATATCACCATGCCCAAGATGGTGAGAGTCAACCTCACCGGCAGGCTCAGTCCCTGGGTCTCCGCGAAGGACATTATTCTCGCGGTGCTGCGCGTGATGAGCGTCAAGGGCGGCGTCGGCAAGATTGTCGAGTACGGCGGCGAGGGCGTGAAAACTCTGACCGTTCCCGAAAGAGCCACCATCACCAACATGGGCGCCGAGCTGGGCGCCACCACCTCGGTATTCCCTTCCGACGAAATCACCAGAGAGTTCCTGCGTGCGCAGGGTCGCGAGGAGGATTACACCGAGCTGAGCGCGGACGCTGACGCGGTTTACGACGAGGTCATTGAAATCGACCTCGACGAGCTGGTGCCGCTGGCGGCTTGTCCTCACTCCCCCGACAACATCAAAACCATCAAGGAGCTGGAAGGCAAGACCGTCGATCAGGTTTGTATCGGCTCCTGCACCAACTCCAGCTATCTCGATATGATGCGCGTGGCGCATATCCTCAAGGGCAAGAAGGTTGCCGACAACGTCTCCCTCGCCATCGCTCCGGGCAGCAAGCAGGTGTTCAACATGCTGGCGCTCAACGGCGCTCTCGCCGACATGATTGCCGCCGGTGCGCGTATTCTCGAAAGCGCCTGCGGTCCCTGTATCGGCATGGGTCAGTCACCCAACAGCAAGGGCGTTTCGCTGAGAACCTTCAACCGCAACTTTGAGGGCAGAAGCGGCACTGCCGACGGTCAGATTTACCTGGTTTCTCCGGAGACTGCCGCGGTTTCCGCGCTGACCGGCGTATTCACCGACCCCAGATGCTTAGGCGAGGCGGCGCAGATTGAGCTGCCCGAAAAGTTCCTCATCAACGACAATATGGTCATAGCCCCGGCTCCCGTGGAGGAGATGGACAGCGTGGAAATTCTCAGAGGTCCCAACATCAAGGAATATCCCAAGACCTCTCCCCTGACCGAGAGCATTGAGGCGACCTGCTCGCTGAAGGTTGGCGACAATATCACCACCGACCACATCATGCCCGCAGGCGCGAAGATTCTGCCCCTGCGCTCCAACATTCCGAAAATTTCCGAGCACTGCTTCACCGTCTGTGACACGGAGTTCCCGGCGAGAGCCAAAATGCTCGGCAAGAGCATTATCGTCGGCGGCGAGAACTACGGTCAGGGCTCTTCCCGTGAGCACGCCGCACTCGCGCCGCTCTTCCTGGGCGTGAAGGCGGTTCTCGTCAAGAGCTTCGCGAGAATCCACAAGAGCAACCTGATTAACGCCGGTATTCTGCCGCTCACCTTCCAAAATCCTTCCGATTACGACAAGATTAAGCTGGGCGACATGCTGGAACTGCCCGACGTCAAGGACGAAATCGCCACCGGCTCCGCGATTACCGTGGTGAACCGCACCACCAACCAGACCATTATGGCGGACTGCGACCTCTCTGACCGCACCAGAGCGATTATTCTCGCAGGCGGTCTGCTCGATTACACAAAGGAGAACAGCTGAACATGGATAAGATTAAAATGACAACGCCGCTCGTCGAAATGGACGGCGACGAAATGACCAGAATTATCTGGCAGGAAATCAAGGATATTCTGATTACCCCCTACGTTGACCTCAAGACCGAGTACTATGACCTCGGTCTGGTTCACCGCAACGAAACCGACGACCAGGTGACGATTGACTCCGCCAACGCGACCAAGAAGTACGGCGTGGCGGTCAAGTGCGCCACCATCACCCCCAACGCGGCGAGAATGAGCGAGTACAACCTCAAGAGCATGTGGAAGTCCCCCAACGGCACCATCCGCGCGATTCTGGACGGCACCGTGTTCAGAAGCCCCATTCTTGTCAAGGGTATCACCCCCTACATTCCCACCTGGACGAAGCCCATCTGCATTGCGCGTCACGCCTACGGTGACGTTTACAAGAACACCGAAATGCGCGTGGAAGGCGGCAGCAAGGCGGAGCTTTGCGTTACCAAGCCCGACGGCACCGAGGAAAGAAGCCTGATTTTTGACTTCACCACCGACGGCGTGATTCAGGGCATGCACAATATCGACAAGAGCATCGCTTCCTTTGCGCGCTCCTGCTTTAACTACGCGCTCGACCAGAAGATTGACGTGTGGTTCGCCACCAAGGACACCATCAGCAAGATTTACGACCACCGCTTCAAGGATATTTTTGCGGAAATCTTTGAGAATGAGTACAAGGACAAGTTTGAGGACGCCGGTCTGGAATTCTTCTACACCCTGATTGACGACGCTGTCGCGCGCGTTATCCGCAGCGAAGGCGGCTACATGTGGGCTTGCAAGAACTACGACGGCGACGTGATGAGCGATATGATTGCCACCGCGTTCGGCTCTCTCGCCATGATGACCAGCGTGCTCGTCTCTCCCGACGGCATTTATGAGTATGAGGCGGCTCACGGCACCGTTCAGCGCCACTATTACAAGTACTTAAAGGGCGAGGAGACCTCCACCAACTCCGTGGCTACCCTCTTTGCATGGACTGGCGCGCTCAGAAAGCGCGGCGAGCTGGACAAGCTGCCGGAGCTGACGGCGTTTGCCGACAAGCTCGAAGCGGCGACCATTCAGACCATCGAGGACGGCATTATGACCGGCGACCTCTACCTGATTTCCAACCTCGAAAACAAGCAGAAGGTCAACACCGAGGACTTCCTCAAAGCGATTAACGAGCGTCTGGCGGCTTCCCTTGCATAAATCTTAAACACTTAGGAGATTTGTGAGTCATGTCCAAGAATGACAACATTTCGATGTCGGTTATCCGGCGCCTGCCGCGATATTACCGCTTCCTTTCTGAACTCGACAACCAGAATGTCGACAGAATTTCCTCTACCAAGCTGGCGCAGATTATGCATGTGACCGCTTCACAGGTCAGGCAGGATCTGAACTGCTTCGGCGGCTTCGGTCAGCAGGGCTACGGCTACAGCGTCCGTCAGCTCAAGGAGGAAATCACCAATATTCTCGGTCTCAACAACGGCTACAAAACGATTCTGATTGGCGCCGGTCACTTTGGCTCGGCACTTGCCAATCATCTGCAATTCGACAAGATGGGCTTTCACCTGACTGCCTGCTTTGATACCGACCCCCAAAAAGTCGGTACAAGCATCGGCGAGCTGACTATCCGCAGCGAAAGCGAGCTGGAGGATTTCTGCCGGAGCAACCATGTGGACACCGCAATTCTGACGATTCCCAAGGAAGCCGTCGAAAAGGTGATGAGCCGGCTGTACGCACTGGGTATCAGGAGCTACTGGAATTTCAGTCACTACGATATCGCCAGCAAATACCCCGACACTATCGTTGAGAACGTCCACCTGAGCGACAAGCTCATGACACTTTGCTACCGCATGAATAACTAATTGGAGAACCATCATGAGGCGACTGTTTGGTACGATTGGATTAACTTATCTGACCGTGCTGGCAGTCGCTTATTTTTTCTATTCCAACCTCACGGTTGCCGTTGCCGCTGTACTCGGCGCCGCCGTTGTGCTTGCCGGCGTTGTCAGGGGCATACTGCGCCATACCTATTATCGCGAAACTGTTGCCGCAGGGCTTTCTGTGCTGGCTGCGGCACTGAGTATTTTTCTTTATTGGAATATTGTTTACCAGCCGGTTATCAATAATTATTCTGATAAAGAAATAAGCTTTCACGGCTATATCTGCGACGATATTCTTACCAGCGAAAGGCTCACCATTGTACCAATCCGGACGGAAACCATCAACGGCGAAGCATGCCGGACAAGACTCAGCGTGACATTTTATTATGACGGCGGCTGGGAGCCGTTTGACGAGGTGGACGGCAGGATGACCGTCATTCAGGAAATCAGCCATTCGCAGATCAGCAAGGGCTGTTTTCTGCAGGCGAATCAGGACGAGCGCACCGTTCTGCGCAGCACCGGCGCACATCATTTTTCTGTCTATCAGTACGCCGTTGCCCTGCGCGGCTGGATAAAGAAGCAATTCAGCGTAACGCTGAGCCGTGACTGCGCCGGTCTTTGCAGAGCAGTTTTTCTCGGCGACAAGCTGGCGCTGAACCGGAACGCGCGGTTTGATTTCAGCCGTACCGGCACCACATATCTCATTGTCGTGTCCGGTCTGCACCTCTCGATTATCTGCGGCATTGTCTCCGCGCTATGCCGACCCATCAGGAAACGGCGCCTGCTAACCATGCTGATTATGCTCAGCGTAATCGTTATCTTTTCCGCCCTGACCGGCTTTACGCGCTCGGTGCTTCGTTCCGGCATCATGCTGATTCTCACGCATTGCGGCGGTATCGCACGGCGAAAATATGACAGTATCAACGCGATGGGCGTCGCCGCCGTCCTGCTGACGGCAGGCAATCCCTTTGCCGCCGGCGACTGGGGCGTGCTGTTCTCCTTTGCCGCTACCATGGGGATTGTCCTCTGGTCACGAAAAATCGACCGGCAGATTTATCGGTTTCTTCACATTGGGCTGATTCCCTTTGGCGCCATCCGGCGCGTGCTGCACGCCGCCGTCAATCTGTTCTGTGTGTCACTCGCCGCCTCCCTGTGGGTTTTGCCGCTCAGTATTCTCGCCTTTCAGCGGATTTCGCCGCTGGTCGTTGTGATTTCCTGCCTGACCTCTCCCCTTACATTCCTGATGATGGTCGGGATTCTCATTCTTCTGGGGCTTTCTCTGATTCCCTTCGCGGGCGTTCTGACGACCTGGGCTGCCGTCGCGCTGGAAGGAATCTGTCGCCTTCACCTGCTGGTCAATCACCTGTTCGCTGTCATCCCCTTCTCAAGCGTCAGTGCTGACAAGCCGTTTCTGATGGTGTGGATTATTGCGTCTGTAGTGCTGGTGGCTGTCGGGTATCTGATTCACGCCGGAAAGCGCTATGTTCTGAGCGCTGCCGCGGTTTCTCTCTGTGTATTGACAGCCGGCTGGTCGCTGACAGCGCTGCTCGATTCCCATCCGGCGGAGTTGATGATTTTCTCCTCCGGCAGCGGCACCACAATCGCCGTCGGAAAGGATAACAACCTCTCTCTGCTCGCTGCCGGCGGCGCTCCGTCAAGGCTCACGAGCGCGATTGACGCGCTGTATACGCACGGCGATTTGATTGATAACATGATTGTGCCGAACCGCACGAACTACGCCGGAAATATCGAAGCGCTCAAAGATTATTTTGACATTCACCAAACGCTGGTCAACGGTGATTCTGCCGATTCTGTCCCTGTGAGGGACGCTTACCGGATTGACGACGGCACCGCTTTCTCCCTGCGGCTCAATTCCGGCACCACGGAGGAGGTATTTTGTATTGACAAAACGGTGTATCAGTATTTGAAGGTCAACGGCAAAACCTTGCTCTTTATGCCGCACGGCGGTGACAGTGAAAAGCTGCCGGAGCAATACCGGTCTGCGGATATTATCATCATGGATTTTGTCTGTCAGCACCCGGAAACGCTGCATTGTCACGAGCTGATTTACACCGGCACCAAAAACAAACGGCTGCAAAACCATCTGGATTTGCTGTATGAAATCTCGGACGAGGTCACGCTGCTGACAAATGGCGAAATGATTATCACGATATAAAAAACGGACGCGCGTGGCGTCCGTTTTATTTATTATTTATTCTTTGCCGCGAAATCGCGCACTTCTTTGATGACGGCGTCGGTTTCGCGCATGCCCTTGGGCTTGATGTTCTTCGCCATCCGGTCAGTGACATAGGCGTAATAATCGTGGTAGAAATCCACCGATTCCTGCCATTCGGCCGCCTGCTTGTCGGTCAGCTTGGCTTTCTGAACATTATAATTCCTTGTGAGAATATTGCCGACCTTCTCCGTCAGCTTTTCCGCGCCGTTGATGTTCAGGTGGTCGAGGTTGTAGTAGTATTCAGCAGGAAGCGACATCATCTCCTCGTCGCGTTCGAGATTGATGAAGTCAAAGCCTGCCTCCTGAATGATACGTCCTGCCTCGTTGCCGCGCTTGAAGCGGTTGTAGGTCTGCTTCGTCACCAGATGCGGCATACGCATAAAGAGAACATTGTCAATCTTTTCGTCCTTGAGATACTGCAAAAACTCCCTGAGCTTCGGCTCGTAGCGCTTGTCGAGCGCGAGCGTTTTGCTGTCGCCCGGCAGCGTGGCGTTGACCGGTTTGTCAGTGGGCTTGAAAACATTCGCGTTGGTCTTGAAGCCGCGCAGATAAGTGTAGCCGCGCATTTCCTGATGCATCATGGTCAGGCAGCGGTCCCACGGTTTGGGATAGTCAGTCCACACGCCGTGATACTTGATAATCGGGAAAAAGTATTCGACGCGGTCGTCCGGCTCAATCACCGTCTGAATATAGTCAAATTTATTGGCGCTCATCGGCACGTTGTCAATGTAGCCGCGCAGGCTGGATTCCTTTGTCTCATTGGCTGTGCCGTAGAGAAAAGCGTTGATTTCAATGACAATCAGCTGGGGGTTCTGCGTGCGTTGAATTTCCTTCATCTGCGTTACCATGGCGCCGGCTGTGCCGGAGGAGGTGGCATAGGGATAAGAGGTAATGCCGAAATCCTCATAGAGCTTTGCCGGAATCACGCCGGAGTACATCTCGCTGGAACCGAGCAGAACGACGTCGAGGGAGTTCTTGTCCTCCAGATAATAGCCGTCCATGCGGAGGCGGTTGTCGTTGTCGTCAAAGTTGCTCAGCGGATATTGCTGCAGAAAAAGAATCGCCAGCACCAGAAGCAAGCCAAAAGACAAGAGCTTGATTGCCCTGGTGACGTAGAGTTTTTTCTTCATAGGGGTCTTTCCTTCATCAGAACTGCATATATACAAAGTCAGCGGCGTTGTAGCCGGAGCCGTAGATACCGAAAATCACGATGGCAAGCACGCCGGCAAAGAGTACCGCGTAACGCAGGATAAAGGGCTTTTTGTCGAGCTTTTCACGGATATTCAAGCCGTCCTTGGCGTTCTCCTGAATCAGGCTGGCAATCAGGATAATCAGCGCGCCGGCAAGGATAACGATATAGTCCTTCTTGCCCAGTCCAAGATTGGCAATCTGGCTCCAGCCGGTGCTCAGGCTCTGGTTCGTGAAGAACAGCCCGAAGGTGCGCATTGCCTGAGAGAACGACGGCGCAACGTCAAAGACGTAGCCGACGAGCACCACGACAAAAGTACGCAGCATCTGGAAAATCATAAAGGGAACGTTGGTGGGCTTGATATGCAGTTTTTCGTTGACAGATTTGAAAATCGGTTCGAGGAGAATGCTGATCATAATAATCAGACCGTTCCACAGACCGAAGGCGACGTATTTCCAGTCAGCGCCGTGCCATACGCCGACGACCAGAAAGACAATCAGCGAAGCCACGCTGGTCGGCAGTACCTTGGCGATATGCGCGCCGGCGGCGGTGCTGCCGAATTTGGTGCCCTTCATCTTCTTGCTGGCGGTGATGAACAGGTTGGACATCGCCACCGGATAGAAGAGGTAATTTTTCAGCCACGCGCCGAGAGAAATGTGCCAGCGTCTCCAGTATTCGTTGATGGACTTGGAGAAGTACGGGCGCTTGAAGTTGTCAATCATGTCGATGCCGAATATCTGCGCCACGCCGCGTGAAATGTCAATACCGCCGGAGAAATCGGCGTAGAGCTGCAGGGCGTACAGCAGAATCGTAAAGGTCAGGGTGGTACCGCCCTGGGCGTTGTAGTTGTCCGTCACGGCGGTAATCGCGATAACGGCTCTGTCCGCAACGACGAGCTTCTTGAACAAGCCCCAGAGTATCAGCTCGCAGCCGTGCTTGAAGCGCGTGAAGTCGAAGTCGTGACCTTCATAGAGCTGCTGCGCAAGCTGGTCGTAGATGCTGATGGGTCCCTGGATAATCTGCGGAAAGAAGGACACAAACAGCAGTAATTTCAGCGGATTCTTCTCGGGCGCGGTTTTTTCGCGGTACACATCGACGATATAGCCCATCGTCTGGAAGGTGTAAAACGAGATGCCAAGCGGCAGAATCAGCTTGAGCGTCGGCGCTGAGAACGCCACGCCGAAGCCGCCGAGAATGTCGTTCAGGCTGCCGGAGAAGAAGTTATAGTACTTCAAAAAGGCGAGAATGCCGAAGTTGAGCACCAGGCAAAGCGCCATGACAAGGCGCTTGCGCACCTTGATTTTGTTCTTGTAGGTCTTTTTGTCGTCACGGCTCCAGTCCGCCTTGTGCGCCTTCAGCTCCGCCTTGGAGCGCACGGAAATCTTGTCCAGCCAGCGTGCCAGCAAATAGGTGCTGGCGGTAGTGAACAGAATGAAGCCGGCAAACTGATAACCGGCGAGCAGATAGAAGGTGACGCTGGCGGCAAGCAGCACCACCCAGCGGTACTTTTTGAACGGTAGCAGGAAGTAAACCAGCACCGTTGCCAGCACAAAAAAGAGAAAATTGATAGAAGTGTAGCTCAAAATAACAACTCCTGTCTTGGGGATAAAGGCATACATAGGGCCCGGCAAATACCGAGCCCTATCAAATTAGTTTCCGGGGGTGTTGAATACGTCGGAATAGAGCCGTTCACGCAGGACGGTCAGCCCTTTTTCCTCGGAATACACGGAAATGACCGGCATTTCACGGCTGAGGAAAATCGCCATGCCCTCCATCGCGGAATAGGCGCCGGTACGGCAAAATACCAGTGTGTCACCGATGGTGAGCGTATCGAACATCGCGTTGCGCGCTAAAATGTCGTTGGTGGTGCACAGGCTGCCGCACAGCGTCCACGGCTGTTTTTCGCCGGAGACCGCATGGTCGTGCTGGTGCAGAATCACCGGAATCTGCATACCCTGCAGCTGTCCGTCGTATTTGAGCTGATTGAGACCGCCGTCCACAATCGCGTAGTTCACGCCGTAGGCGGATTTGGTGTCAATCACCTTGGTGAAGTAATAGCCGCAGGAGGCGGCGAAGAAGCGTCCCATCTCAACGGTCAGCTCGGCAACCTTGCCCAGCTCGCGCAGACGCGGCGCAATCTCAGCCAGACGCGCTTCCTCCAGCGCGTCGGCGTTCTCGTCAAAGTAGTCAACCGCCAGACCGGTGCCGTACTCCAGGCGCTCAATGGTGAAGTCCATCTCGTCTTTGACGCGGTGAACCAGCTCCTCAAGGTAGTCAAGCTCCTTGATAATGCCCTTGGCGCGCTTTTTCTGGGTGCCGGTGAAATAGTGGATACCGACAATCCTCACACCGGGATAGCTCTCGCGGTCGCGGATAATGGAAAGGACGTCCTTTTCCTCCATGCCGAACTGTGTGCCGCCCTTGATGTCGGTCACGCGCAGGAGCAGCGGAAATACCCTTCCCCTTCTGATTGCCGCGTCGTTAATCAGCTGCAAGTGCAGCATGCTCTCAGCGGTAAAGGTGCCGACGTTGTCGTCCGCGGCGCGTTCCACGTCCTCAAAGGTCTTGTTGACGCCGGAGAAGATAATCTTGCGCACGTCCACGCCGGTTTTCTCGCAGATGGTCAGCTCGCCGGGGCTGCACACCTCGATTTTGTCGAAGGCGTCGGGCAGTCTGCCCAGCAGGAAGGCGTTCGCCTTGATGGAGAAGCACATGCCCACGTCCTCACCGAAGTAGCGGCGCACCATATCGGCGCGCTTGCAGAAAGCGTCGAGGTCATAGACGTAGGAGGGCGTTCCGAGCTGTTCGCGGATAGAGCGTAATGTCTGTTCGTTCATGATTATTCGTCCTGCAGCTTCTCAATCAGCGCGAGCATCGCGTCAGCGGAGTTGAAGTTCTCGGGAACGAGGTTGTTGGGCTTGATTTCGATGTCAAACGCGTCATTGAGCTCGCCGACCAGGGCAACAATGTCGAAGGAATCGAGCACGCCGTTGGTGATGAGAGCGGTTTCGTTAGCGAAATCAACGTCGGGTCTGAGTTCTTCCAGAATCTGCATTAATTCTTCTTTCATGATGGTAAATCTCCTTTTGTTTGATTATTTGAAATAGGTTTTGAGGGTTTGCATATCTAATTTGCCGTTGGGCAGGGTGGGCAGCACGTCGAGGTTGACGAGCTTGCGCGGCACCATGAACGCCGGCATGTTCTGACGGAACGCGAGAACAATGTCCCTGGAGGTCGCCGTACCGGTATAGAACAGGTAGAGGTGCTCCTTGGGCTTGTTGTAGAGAGAGCAGCAGTCGATAACGCCCTCAATCTTGCGCGCGGCTTCCTCAATTTCGCCGAGCTCAATGCGGTGGCCGAGGTGCTTAATCTGTCTGTCCTTTCTGCCGTGGAAGAGCAGGGTGCCGTCGGGAGCAAAGCTGCCGAGGTCGCCGGTCTTGTAAATCAGCTCGCGGTAGTTGGGGTTGAGCGGATTCTGGATAAAGGACTTCTCAGTGTAGTCGCTGTTGCCGTAATAGCCGAGCGCGAGAATCGGACCGCTGACGCAGATTTCACCGGTTTCGCCGTCGGGCACGGGCTTGTCGTCCTCGGTCAGCAGCATGACGCGGTAGTTGTCATAGGGCTTGCCAATCGGGAGAACAGTGTCGTCGTCCACCTTCTCCTTGACCACATAGTAGGTGCAGGAAGCGGTCGCCTCGGTGGGACCGTACTGGTTGACGTAGAGAACGTCCGGAAGGTTCTCCTGCCAGATTTTGAGGTACTTGCAGGGCATGACCGAACCGGAGAAGCAGAGCTTTTTGAGGTACTCCGGCTTGAGCACGTCAAAGGCGCCCAGCTTGGCAGGCAGCTCCACGCCGGCAACGCTCCAGCACAGCGCAGTAATCTTTTCCCTGTTGAGGGTTTCAAAGAGCGCGGTGGGAACGGCGAACTCATTCTTGGGAATGATGTAGGTGGAGGAGCCGAAGGTGAGCGGAAAATAGATGTCGCGAATCGCGGCGATATAGTCCAGCGGAGACTGGTTGCCGTGGATATCGTTCTCGTTGATGTCGAGCACCTTGCTCACGGCGTCGATGTAGGTCATCAAGCTGAGGTGCGAGGTGATAACGCCCTTGGGCACGCCGGTAGAGCCGGAGGTAAAGATAACGTAGAGCGGCGCGGTATTGACAAGCGTCGCCTCTCTTGCCGCCAGCAGCGCCTCGTCGGGCTGGGTTTCGAGAATATCCTCCATGACGATAATCTCGCCGTCAAAATCAAGGCTCTGCGCCTTTTCAAGATGCGCCCTGTCGGCAATCATAATCTGCGCCTTGATGACGCCGAGAATCTGGTTGAGACGGGTGACGGGCATATCGCCGTCCATCGGGGCGTAGAAGCAGCCTGCGCGGACTGCGCCGAGGTAGCAGGCAGGGGTGTAGACGTGTCTGCCGGACATGACGGTGACAGGCACGCCTGCCGGAACCTTATGCGCCAGACAGGTGCCGACCGCCTTGGTGAGCGCGTTGAATTCGCCGAAGGTCAGCGCGTTTTCGCTGTCCTTGAAGGCGATTTTGTCTGCATAAGTTTTCGCCGTACGGTTGAGCCGGCAAAGAACGGAAGTTTCCATTATGTTCACTTCTTTCCATGAGGTTTACCTTTTTATACTCTTAAATTATAGGGGGAAACGCGCGAATTGTCAAGCATTTCACAATTTTTTGCCATATTGGAACAGGGATGATTTCATGTCCGGGCATTTTTGTGAAGATTACAAAAAATACTGATAAATCTGGCATTTTAAGGTGCCGTTGTAGACCTTGCGGCGCTTGTCCGCGCGTCTGCCGAACAGCTTTTCAAAGTCGTCGTCGGGCGAAATCACGGTGTAGCTCTTGCCCTTTGCGCGGATGAAGCGCTCACCCATCACACGGTACAGGCTCTCCGCTTCCTCCAGACTGAGGAGACGTTCGCCGTAGGGCGGATTGGTGATGACAGTCTGGCAGCTGTCGGACGGCTTGAAGTCGCGCAAATCGCGGTGCTCAAAGTGAATCAGCTCCGCTACGCCGGCGAGCTTGGCGTTGTGGGCGGCGGTTTCAAGGGCAATATCGTCAATATCGGTGCCCTCGGCACGGAAGGAAATATCCTGACGGACGGCAGCTCTCGCTTCCTCTCTCGCCTGCTCAAAGGTGTTTGCAGGCACACAGCTCCAGCGCTCCGCTGCGAAATAGCGGTTCAGCCCCGGCGCGATATTCTTCGCCTTCATGGCGGCTTCAATCACAATCGTGCCGCTGCCGCACATCGGGTCGGTGACAAAATGATGCGGGCGCACCCGGGCAAGCTCCGCCATTGCCGCCGCGAGCGTTTCCTTGATGGGCGCTTCGTTGGACTCGGCGCGGTAGCCGCGTTTGTGCAGGCCTGCGCCGGAGGTGTCCAGCAGGACGCTGACCTTGTCCTTGATAATCAAGAACTGAATCTGGTGCACCGCGCCGGTCTCCTCAAACCAGGAGAGCATGTAGCGGTCGGAAAGCCGCGACACGACAGCTTTTTTGACAATTTTCTGGCAGTCCGGCACGCTCATCAGCGCGGACGAAAGGCAGCTGCCCTTGACCGGAAACGCGTCGCTCATGCCGATAAAGCGCTCCCACTCCACCCTGCGGACGCCCTCGAACAGCTCGTCAAAGGTCTTGGCGCGAAATTCCGCGAGCAGAATTTGGATACGCTCAGCATAGCGCGAACAGATATTGGCTTTGGCAAGCGCCGAAAAATCGCCCTCAAACAGCACCCTGCCGTTTTCGGCGCGGACGTTTTTCAGTCCGAGAAATTTCAGCTCATTGGCGCAGAGCCCTTCCAGGCCGAAGATACAGGGGGCGCAAAATGTCAGGTTCATAAGTAACTCCTTACAGAAAAACAGGGCGGCAAATTGCCGCCCTGAAACAGTTTAACTTTACATTGCCGGCTCTAACAGACCATAGTTGCCGTCCTTGCGGCGGTAGACGACGTTGACGTCGTTGGTCTCGGCGTTGAGGAACAGGAAGAAGTCGTGATTGACCATGTTCATCTCCAGAATCGCCTCCTCGACGGTCAGCGGCTTGACGATGACGCGCTTGGTGCGGACGATTTCGTAAGCGTCCTCGACGGTCTCTTCATCAGGGGTATCCCCGAATAAATCGTTGATGCTGCCGCTCTTGATGCGCTTTTCAAGGCGCGTCTTGTTCTTACGAATCTGACGGGTGAGAATCTCAATCACGCGGTCAAGCGCGTCGTTCATCTCCGGCTGGGTATTCTCGGCGCGGTAGACAATCGCCTTGTCGCGGATGGTAATCTCCACGGTCTGGCGGTTCTTCTCAAGGGTGACAACCACATAGGCAGCGGCTTCCTCGGAAAAGAGCTTGTTGAATTTTTTCAGCTTTTTCTCTACTCTCTCCTTGAAGTTATCTCTGAGCTTCACGTTTCTTGCTGTGTAGGTTATTTTCATAAAAATTGCCTCCCTTATTCAGTTTTGGTTTTTTGCTGTATATTATTCCAAAATGGAATTATTTTCTTCCGCTTCCGTTGCCGCGACGGCTGTAGCCGCGGCTCTCGCCGCCGCGCTTGAGGTCGCTCATCTTGTCCTCGCTGGTCTGCTTGAAGCGGGACATCATGTCCTCAAAGGTAGTCGGCGCGCTCCGGCGTGAGCTTTGCCACTCGTAGTCTCCGGGTGAGGTGACAGGCGGCGCCGGCTGATAGGGTTGTCTGGGTGTGCGCTCACGCGCGGGCTTCTGCGGACGCGGCCTGCGCTGCTGCTCCTTGGGAAGCGCCTGCTTCATGGACAGACTGATTCTGCCGTTGTTGATGGCGAGCACCTTTACCTTGACCTCCTGCCCTACCTGTACGTAGTCGCTGATTTCATTGATAAAGGTCGGCGCTACCTCGGAGATATGCACCATACCGGTCTGCGAATCCTCTAACTGCACAAACGCGCCGAATTTTTCGATTCTGGTGACCTTGCCCTCCAGAATCATTCCCACTTCAATTGCCATAAAAAATTGTTACCCCTCTGTTTAAGCTTTCTGCCCTAGTCGCCGGCGACGTTGATGAAGATGCGCTCACCTTCGCCGACATAGCCAAGCTCCTCCTTGGCGATTTTTTCCATATAGTCCGAGAGCTCCTTGCCCTCGTATTTCTGTACCTTTTCGAGATACTTGGACTGAATCTCGACCACGTTAATCTGCTGCTGCAGCTCGCTGAGCTCCGCGCGCTTTTCCGCAATCTTCACGTTCTGGTTGATAATGGTAATCACCGCGTAAAACGCGAAGCCGATTGCCGCCACATACAACAGCAAATAACGCAATTTATGCTTCTTTTTGACCGGGCGGACTTCCTTTGGACCGGTGCCTGCCGCGGTATCCTGCCGCTTTTCCGGCTCCGGCGATTTTTGTGCCGCCGGCTTTTTCTTTAACAGTGCCATTGTTCATCCTTTTTTCTGAATTGGTCGTTTTTGTATACTTTTTTCCACTTTCATTATACAATAACTTGGTAACAATTTTCAATAGCTTTTTTGTAATTTTTTTCATTTTCCCGGAAATTTTGTGCATTATCTTTTTGGTTTTCAACAAAATCGGGTGATAAATCATGCAAAAGAGCCTGCCGAGACTCAGACGGTAGGCAAAAAAGCCAAAAGCCGCGCCCAACAGGACGTAGCTTCTGACATATCCGCGCACCATGCCGACGCTGAACAGGAAAACGCTTGCCGCCGCCAGGAGCATGAACAGAAAATCAAGGATAAAAACCGCCGCCTTGCGCAGTGAGAACGTCTCGCGCAGCAGCCTGAAAACGCCGTAGACGACGCCGAGCATAACGCCTAACACCAGCGACCACAAAAACGCGGCGGACTGCTCTGAAAAGCTCAGCTCCATATCAGCGGAACAGGCGCGAGAGCTTTGATTGCCGGCTGTCGCTGCCGAGATACTGCATGGAGTCAATGCTGCCGTCAACCGACACGTCGCCGGTCTCCAGATTGAGCCTGTCAATGTGCAGTCCGCTGCCGCGGATAATCAGCGTGCCTTCCGTCGTCCGGACAGACACCGCCTCCTCGTTGAAGCCGCTGACGTCCTCCACGCCGGTCAGCGAGAGCCTTGAGCGGTTGTCGAGCGTTAAGATATGGGATTTTTTGCCGGGTTCAGCCATAAAACTACCTCCGTAACATTTCTTCCAAAGAATATGCGCGGAGGTTGGGATTTATACCGCTTCGTACATGCTGTCGGCGTCCTCCTTGCGGACGACGTCCTTCACCTCGGTGACGCGCACCTTGACCGAACGCGCGCCGAGGACGATTTCGAGCACGTCGCCGACCTTCACGTCGTAGGAAGCGCGTGCCGGCTTGCCGTTGACAATCACCTTGCCGGCGTCGCAGGCTTCATTGGCGACGGTGCGGCGCTTGATTAAACGGGATACCTTCAGATATTTGTCAAGTCTCATTTTTTCCTCCATAAAGAATAGGGCTCAGCATACACTGAACCCTACCATAATAATCACTATCAATTACTGGTTGACAACGTCCTTGAACGCCTTGCCTGCCTTGAAAGCGGGAACCTTGGAAGCGGGAATCTCGATGGAGTTGCCGGTTCTGGGGTCTACGCCGGTTCTGGCGTTTCTCTGGCGCTGCTCAAAGGTACCGAAGCCGGTGAGCTGAACCTTGTCGTCCTCGGCGACCGCCTTGATGATGGTGTCGATGGTAGCGTTCAGTGCCTTCTCAGCGTCCTTCTTGGAAAGGCCGGTCTGCTCGGCTACTGCTGCAATAAGGTCTGTCTTTTTCATGTTTATTTACCTCCGTTGGTTTGATGTTTTTGTAATATTTTAACTTCCTCCCAAAGGGAATCAAGTTGCGAAAGGGACGCTTGCTGCATATCGATGCCGCGTTCTGCCGCGAGCTGCTCGACCATGCCAAAGCGGTTGATGAATTTGTCGCAGGCGAGCTCCATGGCGTGCTCGCTGTCAATGTGCAGCAGACGCGCCACGTTGACCACGGTGAAGAGCACGTCGCCGATTTCCTCCACCTGGTTCTCCCGGTTGCCCAGCTCAATCGCGACGTCGAGCTCGTGACATTCCTCGTTGAGCTTGGTCATCGCACCTACGGGACCGTCCCAGTCAAAGCCGACCTTTGCCGCCTTTTTCTGCACCTTTTCACCGCGCATCAGGGACGGCAGCGCCTTGGAAACGCTGCGCATAGCTTCGGTATAGGTGGTCTGCGACTTGGTTTTCATCTTGACGGCGTCCCAGCTGGCAAGCGCCTGCTCGCTGTCGGAAGCGCTGACGTCACCGAACACATGCGGATGGCGGATAATCAGCTTCTTGCACAGCTCGTCGCAAACGTCGTGAATGTCGAAGCTGCCCGCTTCTCTCTCCATCTCGCAGTGAAGCGCAATCTGGAGCAGCACGTCGCCCAGCTCCTCGCGGAGCAAAGCGGTGTCGTTTGTGTCAATCGCCTCAACCGCCTCGTAGACCTCCTCGATAAAGTTCCTGCGAATCGACCGGTGCGTCTGTTCCCTGTCCCACGGACATCCGCCGGGAGCACGGAGCAGGGTGACGATTTCTACCAAATCGTCAAAATCATAGGTTTCTTTTTGCTTATAGTCTATCATAATGAAATCTCTCCGAATACATGTGAGCTCAGCGCTCACAGTATTCTATTTTACCTAATCAGGTGCAATTTTGCAAGTGTTTTTGCGATTTTTTCCCCTTTTGGTAAAAAACCTATCTCTTTTGCGGAAAAAGTGCGCAATATTAGTAAAACTGCAATATAAACAACCACTGCCAACGCGATGGCAATCACAGTGCTCAGGCGGTGGTTCATGTGACCTTCCAGAATACGGTTCACGCCGAACGCCGTCACGGAGCTGCAGACCGCGCCGATTAAGGGCTTGATGGTCGTCGAAAGGAAGTCGGGCATGACGCCGGAATAGTGAATCAGCAGGAACATGCCGACCACGCAGATAATCGCGTAGGAAATCAGGGAACCGGCTGTCGCGCCCTGGATATTGACGCTCGGAATGCTGACGAACATCCAGGAGGTGCCGATTTTAATCACCATGCAAATCGTGTAGAGAATCATGGGCAGGCGCACCTTGCCGATGCCGTTGAGCATACTGCAAATCGGCGTGATAATCGCCGTGAAAATGGTGGTGATACCCATCAGCCGGAGCACGTCGCCGCCGATGTTGAAGATATCCGGACTGGAGTAGATGAAGCCCATGACCTGATGGGACATCACCGACAAGCCGAGCGCCATCGGCAGGGTGAACATCATGGTCATCTTGAGGACGGTATCCACTGAGGTTTTCAGCTCTTTTTTGTCTCCCTTTGTCCATGCGCTGGTGACGTTGGGCATGGCGGAGGAGCCAAACACCTGCGTCACGGCGGTGACAAGCTGCATGAGCGTCAGCGAGGAGCCGTAGCAGCCCCACAGACTGGTGTGAATGGTCGGCAATAGCTTCTGAGCCTTGTTGCCGAAGAACACCACCGGCGGATAGAATTCCGCGTACTGCCGGTACAAATCCTTGGCGTCCGTCTGGGCGAGATTGAAGAGCACGTTCTGGATAATGACCGCGTCAATCAGGGAGCCGACGCTCATGACCAGGGCGCCGCCGACAATCGGGAGCGCGGTCTTGATGATGACGCCGAGGGTTTCCTTCTGCCGTCTGGCTGCAATGGAACGGCGCAGGTATTCCTCGGGAATGCCGTCGCCGCCGATTTTGTATTTGAGCATGAGAAACAGGAAGGAACAGAAGCTCGCCAGCGTGATGCCGCAGATATTGCCGGCAACGGAAAAGGCGAGAATCGTGTTCTCCGCTTCGATGTGGTCGCGGAAGGTAAACCAGAGGAAGCTGCCGGTGTCCCGGTAATGCTCCATGCCGAAGCGCATAATCAGGTAGGCAAACGCCGCGCCGGCAATCAGCTTGACAATTGCCTCGATAACCTCGGAAACGGCTGTCGGGAACATGTTGCGCTGTCCCTCAAAGTAACCGCGGTAAATGGACGCGAGACAGCCAAACAGCACGGTCGGCGCCAATGCGAGCATGGCATAGATGGAATAGGGCGATTTGATGGACTCAAAGGCATAGGGGAAGCTGATAATCATCAGTCCGACCATGCAGACAGTGCCTACCACCGCAAACAGCGGCACCGAAATGCGGTGTATCTGCCTGACGTCCTTGTAGCGCTGCTCCGCCATACTCTCGGAAATCATGCGCGAAATGACAATCGGCAAACCGCCGGTCGCGACGATAAAGATAACGCCGAACACCTCGTAGGCGTTGTTATAGATGCCCATGCCCATCGAGGCAAGGCTGTCGCCGAACATGGAGTAGATGTCGGCAAGAATGACCTTGTCGAGCAAGCCGAAGACCTTGACAATCACCATGCTGACGGTCAGGATTGCCGCGCCCTTGACAAAGCTCTTGGAAACGCTCTGGTTTGCGTTGGCTACCGCGTTATATTTTTTTGACAAATTCAATCACCTGTAACAATATCGTTATAGTGGGGCGACCTGCGCGGCCGCCCCGGTTTTAGAATCATTATTCAGCTGCTTCTTCGGGAACTTCCGCGACGGTTTCCTCTGCGGTCTCGGCAGCGGTTTCCACAGCCGCAACCTCTTCCTCGGCGACTGTCTCCACAACCTCCTCGGCAGCCTGGGCGGTCTCGGTCTCGAATTCGTCGAGCTTGGTGCCGCAGATGTTGCAGAATACCGAGTTTCTCGGCAGCTTGGCTTCGCATTTGGGGCACTTTCTCTGGTTCTTGACGGAGTCGATATGCGCGTTGACGATGTCGAGGTTCTCCTTGAGCTCCTTGATTTCCGCGACGGTCTTTTCAATCTCCGCGGAGGTATCTGCGCCGAATACCTCTCTCTTGTAAGTAAACTTGCCCAAATCTCTGAGCTTCTTGTTGATTTCGCCGCGGATTTCCGCCGCTGTGATTTTGTGCTTGGAGGTGTCGTAAACCGTGGAAGCCTTCTTGGAGACTACCGCAGCAGCCGCCTTGGCGTTGAGTACAACATCATCAAAGATTTCGTCAAATTTTCCCATAGTCAATCACCTTTCTGTCTTTTGAATTATTTTGGTTTACAGTATAGTATATCACTTTCCTGTGATTTAATCAACTGTGTGATTCACAGTAAAACCGCTGCAGTTCGGCTTTCCTTTTAAGTATTTCGTCAAATCTTCCGATGTATTCATACGGAAATTTGAAGTTGAACACGCGTTTGAGATAGTCGCTGTGCGCGTCCCTGAGCTTGGTCACGCCGCCGCTGCCGCAGGCGAGAATCGTATGCGTCTCGTCCATGACGTAGACGTTGTAGAAGCTCTCGCAGCCCTTCAGTGACCAGCCGACGTTCTCCAGATTGCCGACCATGCGCGTCTGACGGTAGAGGTAATACGGAAGGTAGCCGCGCCCCGTCAGCGCTTCCTTGGCGCAGGCGAGCATTTGTCGCGCGGCGGACGCCTCCTCCCTGTCGAGCATTTTGCCGTCCTGCGTCAGCGCGGACGCGCGCTTCATGCAGAGCGTGTGCACCGTCACACATTCGGCGCGCAAGTCAAGCATGGCGTCCAGCGAGCGCTGAAAGCTCTCCGGCGTATCGCCGGGCAGTCCGGCGATTAAATCGGTGTTGATATTATGGAAGCCGCAGTCTCTCGCCAGCGCGAACGCGTCAAAGAACTGCTGCGCGGTGTGCCGTCTGCCGATTCTCTGCAATACCTCGTCGCTGACGGTCTGGGGGTTGATGCTGATGCGGTCAACTTTATTTTCTTTTAAGGAATAAAGCTTTTCGGCGGTGATGGTGTCCGGTCTGCCGGCTTCCACCGTAAATTCGCGGCAGGTGCCGAGGTCGAAGCTCTCCCTCACGGCGGTGAGCACCTTATTGAGCTGCTCCGGACTAAGGGTGGTCGGCGTGCCGCCGCCGAAGTAGACGCTCTCCAGCCGCAGACCCAGCTTTGCCGCGATTTCGCCGGTCGCCTTGATTTCCTCGCAGAGCAAATCGGTGTAGGGCTGAATCAGCTTTTTGGCGCGTTCCACGCTCGCCATCACGAAGGAGCAATAGCTGCACCGCGACGGACAGAACGGGATTCCCACATAGAGGCTGAACGATTCCGGACGTGAAAATTCCAGAATCCGGCGCTCGTTGCGCTCGGTCATGGCTGCCAGCGAGACCTTCTCCGGACTGACATAGTAGCTGTCCAGAAAGCGGCGCTCCGCGTAAGCCGCGCCGTGTTCCTCGGTGAGATGGCGGAACAGCTTAATCGGGCGCACGCCGGTGAGCAAGCCCCACGGCTGGTCAACGCCGGTATAATCGCGCAGGAGCTGATAGAGCAGCTGCACGGTTCGCAGCTCGTTTTCGCTGTCCTTTTCGGCTAAGGGCGCGGTTTTTTCCTGAACCCATTCGCCGATGTGCACCCTGACGGCAATCTTGTCGGACAGCGCCGCGACGATGGACGGAGAAGTGATGTTATCGCCGCTTTTTACGACGTTTATTTTCTCATTTGGAAAAAAGAGCCGGGTGAGATTCTCCAGCTCAAACCAATATTGGTTGTTGACGACGTACAGGTTCATGTCACAGTCTCCGCATGAAAGGGTTGCAGCGGCGCTCATGCTCCAAGGTCGTCAGCGGTCCGTGTCCGGGTATGACCCGGTAGTCGCCGTCGAGGTCTTTCAGCTTTTTGAGGGACTGCGCCATCTGGAAATCGTCGCCGCTGGGCAAATCGGTTCTGCCGCAGGACTCGCAGAAGAGGACGTCGCCGGCAATCATGATGTCGTCAAAGAGGTACACGCCGCAGCCGGAGGTGTGTCCGGGCGTGTAGAGATAGGTAATCTCCGTTTCACCCAGCCTGAATTTCTCGCCGTCCGAGAGCAGTATATCCGCCGAGAAGGGCGTGAAATCCAGCCCGTGTCCGGCGGTGCCGTTGAGGTGGGTATCGCTGAGGAAAATGTTGTTATGCTTGCCGGTGACAACCTTTGCGCCGTATTTTTCGGCGAGCTGCCCGGCAAAGCAGATGTGGTCGTAGTGACCGTGGGTGAGCAGCACATAGGTCAGCCTGCCGCCGTCCTGCTCAATCTGGGCGTTGAGCGCCTTGCTCTCGGCGCCGGGGTCAACCACTGCCGAAGCGCCGGTTGCCTCGTCCACCAGGTAGGAACAGTTGGTCGCCAGCGGCGTGACATAATAGATTTGTACACGTATCATCGTTTCAGCTCCCTTGAATTGATGTCGATGGTCACGGGACCGTCGTTGAGCAGCGACACTGCCATATCCGCGCCGAAAATGCCTTTTTCGACCTTCTCAATGCCGTTCTGCTTCATTTTTTCGCAGAAGAAATCGTAGAGCGGCTGCGCCTGCTCCGGACGTGCCGCCGCGATAAAGCTCGGACGTCTGCCGTGGGAGCAGTCCGCGCAGAGGGTGAAGTTGGAAATCACCAGCACCGCGCCGCCGATGTCTGACAGGGACAGGTTCATTTTGTCGTTTTGGTCGGTGAACACGCGCAGTCCGGCGATTTTGTTGGCGAGCACCGTCGCCTCGGTTTCGTCGTCGTTCTGCTCAACGCCGAGCAGAATCAAAAAGCCACGGTCAATCGCGCCGACGACCTCGCCGCCGACCTCGACCTTCGCGCAGCTGACGCGCTGAATAATTGCTTTCATACTATCTTCCTTATCTGTGGTTATGTTAAATGCAATATCTCTTTGTGGTGGTAGGGGCGAGCAGTGCTCGCCCGATTGCCAACATTACCTTACCATCTGTTTTTTATAAAATATAAACGTTTTGAGCAGTGCTCCCGGGCGACCAATGGTCGCCCCTACTATGTTGTATCATCTAAAAATACACCTTTTACAGCAAACCATAAATCATCTCATTGTAGGGGGAAAAGGGGGATTTTTGGGGGTGTTTTTACACAGTTTTATATATACGCGAAAAAACAGCTGATAATTTTTTTATATATAACTTGTAAAAAACACCCTCGATTATCCCCCTTTTCCCCCTTTTATCCGCGTTACAGGCGTTTGACCTCCTCGATGCCGTTGATATCGGACAGCTTGGAGATAACGCCGCGCAGGTGGTTCCTGCCCATGACGTCTATCGTGACGGTGACGACCGCCCTGCCGTCCTTGAGCTCACGGGAATTGAGGGTGTGAATGTTGATGTGCATGTTGGAGAGCTTAATCGTGACGTCCGCCAGCAGTCCGGTGCGGTCTGCCGCGGTAATTTGCAGGGTGGAACGGAAGGCGTCGCCGACCTTGTCCTCCCAGTAGCAGTTGACCCAGCGCTCCGGCTGCTCACAGGTGGTGATGTCCTTGGGAACGTTGGTGCAGCTGCGCTTGTGAATCGACACGCCGTAGCCGCGCGTAATATAGCCGATAATGTCGTCGCCGGGCAGCGGATTGCAGCAGTTGGAGAACTTGACCAGCACGTCGTCGTTGCCCTCTATCACCACGCCGGAGCTCGCCTTGGTGCGGCGAACCGGCGCTGCCGGCACCGTGATGTTCTCGATATCTCCGGCGTAGGTCTTTTGGTATTCCTCCTTGAGCCGCGGCATGATTTTCCACAGCTGGATACCGCCGTAGCCCACAGCGGCGTAGAAGTCGTCAAGCGTGTTGTACTGGCGCTTGACGGAGACGCTGCGCAGAAACTCCACCATCTCGTCCTCGTTGAGGTTCATGCCCTGACGGCGGAACTCGCGCTCCACCATCGCCTTGCCTTCCACGATGTTTTCATCGCGCTTTTCGCGCTTGAACCACTGGCGGATTTTGGATTTTGCCGAGGCGGTCTTGCAGATGTCAATCCACGCGCGGTTGGGGTGCTCCTCCTTCTGGGTGAGGATTTCGCAGATGTCGCCGGTTCTCAGCACGTAGTCTATCGGGACAATCCGGTTGTTGACCTTGGCGCCCACCATGCGGTGACCGACCTGTGTGTGTATCAGATAGGCGAGGTCAATCGGTGTGGAGCCTCTCGGAAGGCTCATGACGTCGCCCTTGGGCGTAAAGACGTAAACGTCGTTTTCTTCAAAGTCGTTGCGGATATTACGGGCGATATCGGTGGCGTCCTCGGTTTCGAGCTGGTCAAGAATCATCTTCTTGACGCGCTCGATGTTCTGGTTGAGCTTATCCGCCTCATTCTTGCCCTCTGCGCCCATGCCGAGCTTGTATTTCCAGTGCGCCGCGATTCCGTATTCCGCCGTGTAGTGCATTTCCCAGGTGCGAATCTGCACCTCAAAGGGAATGGCTTTGTTGTCGAGCACGGTGGTGTGCAGGCTCTGGTACATGTTCGGCTTCGGCATGGAGATATAGTCCTTGAAGCGGTTGGGGATTGGCTTGAAAATATCGTGCACCACGCCGAGCACGTTGTAGCAGTCGGGCACGGTATCGACAATCACGCGGACGGCGAACACGTCGAAAATCTGGTCAATCGTCTGGTTGCGCATGAAGGTCTTGCGGTAGATGCTGTTGATGCTCTTGACTCTGCCGCTGATATAGATATTGGGAATCGTGTCCTTGGTTTTTTCGATAATCTGGGCTTTGATGCTCTCGATAAAGCGGTCTCTGCCCTCCTCGTTGAGCAGCAGCGCGTCCTCGATTTCCTTGTAGCCAATCGGGTCGAGGTATTGCAGCGAACGGTCCTCCAGCTCATCCTTGATGGCTTTGATACCGAGGCGGTGCGCAATCGGCGCGAACACCTGCATATTCTCCAGTGATTTGTCACGGCGCTTCTGCTCCGGCATACAGTCCATGGTGCGCATGTTGTGCAGGCGGTCGGCGAGCTTGATGATAATCACGCGGATATCGTCCGCCATGGCGATGAGCATTTTGCGGATGTTCTCCGCCTGCTGCTCCTCGCGTGAGGAATAGGGAATCTTGGAAATCTTGGTCACGCCGTCTATCAGCTTGGCCACGTCGGGTCCGAAGCGCTTGTGAACCTGCTCCAGCGTTACGCCGGTGTCCTCGACCGTATCGTGCAGCAGCGCGCCGCAGATGGTGTCGGTGTCCATGCCCAGCTCCGCGACGATGCACGCCACGGACGTCGGGTGAAGGATATAGGGGATTCCCGAAACGCGGCGCTGGTCGCCGTGATGCAGCTCCGCGAAGGAATAGGCGAGACGGATTTTGTACCGGTCACACTGGTTGCCGGTGGTGTCGAGAATGTGTTCTAATTCTGAAAAATCCTGATAATGAGCGATGTGTTCGTATTTGCTCATTGTATCGCCTCCTTTAGTCCTTTGATAACGGGCGCGTCGTCAAGGCTTACCTTGCCGTGCACCTCGCAAAGCGTCAGTTCAAAGCCGTTCATGCCCTCGCTGACAGACACAAGTCCCAGCTCGCGCATTGCTTCGATAATGACGCGGATTTTTCCGTAGTTAATCTTGCCGCCCAGCCTGTGCACCAGCGTCTCCGGCGGCAGCGCATAGCCGCCGTTTTTGCGCAGGAAACGGTACAGCGCCGCAAAATCCTCTCTCTGCGGCAATAGTCTTGTCAGGACGGATTTGCTCAGCGGTCTGCCGCGCATCCATTCCTCAAACGCGCGGTTCGCGTTGAGAATGAACGCGCTCTCTTCGTCGCTCGCCTTGATGTCCTTGGCGATAACGCTGACACTGCGCACGCCGTTGTACTCTGTCAGCTCAAGCGTGGCGGCAACGTCAACAACGTCTCCTTTGACGAAGGGAAATTCCTCCGTGGAGGTGAAAAACTGCATGACCGACAGCGGCGTATTGTTGCGCGCGAGGACGAGCCTGAGATGTTTATTATTCGATAAAGGAATAATACCTTGAATTGTCATCTGATAAAAGCCGAACACCGGCGTAGGATTGCCGGCTCCGTAGGGCTGCAATCCGGAAAGAGACGCCACATTGTCCACTGTGACAAAAGCCGGATTGAGCTTGCAGTCAATGTCCAGACGGTCATAGGGCATGGGACGGAAGTCGTCGGCAAATTCGTTAATTCTTTTTCGGAATAATTCGATGTTTTCTGTTTTCAGCGACAAGCCTGCCGCCATGGGATGACCGCCGTAATGCGTGAGCAAATCGGCGCAGGCGGCAATGGCGTCTATCAGCGGAAAGCCCTCGACGCTCCTGCCGGAGCCCTTGGCGTTTTCGCCGTCGCGCGTCAGGATAATCGCCGGTTTTCCGAAGGCTTCCTTGACGCGTGAAGCGACGATGCCTATCACGCCCTGGTGCCAGCCCTCGCCGTCTATCACAATCACCCTGTCACGGACAAGGGAAGGATTGCGGCGGATTTCCCCGTCGATTTTATCGACAATGCCGGCTTCAATCTCGCGGCGCTCGTTGTTGTTGTCGCTCATTTCTTGCGCAATCGCGTGGGCTTCCTCAACATCCTCAGAAAGAAGCAGGCTGACGGATTTGCCGGAGGAACCGAGTCTGCCGACCGCGTTAATCCGCGGCACCAGCGTAAAGGAAATCCTGCCGGCGGTCAGCGGTTTATCATTCAGTCCGGAGGTTTTGACCAGCGCGGCAATGCCCGG
The DNA here is from genome assembly GCA_947170465.1 of uncultured Clostridia bacterium. Classification (GTDB taxonomy): domain Bacteria; phylum Bacillota; class Clostridia; order Oscillospirales; family Acutalibacteraceae; genus Ruminococcoides. The sequence goes on along the minus strand of CAMVTS010000001.1, from coordinate 78,398 downwards.
ACGGTCAGCGTTGCGGATATTCTCCAGTCCCCGACGGACAAAGACGCGGTTCTCGCCGCGCAGCTCCACGATGTCACCGATAGTGCCTAGGCTGAGCAAATCGGCGTAATTGTCCAGCAAGGTATCGACGTCGCAGTACTCTCCCTCCAGCGCCATCACCAGCTTGAAGGCGACGCCCACGCCGGAGAGGTTCTTGAAGCGGCTCGGACAGTCGCTGCGGTGCAAATCCACCACTGCCACCGCGTCCGGCAGCTCGCCGACCGGCGTATGGTGGTCGGTGACGACCGTGTCAATGCCGAGTGAGTTGGCGTGCGCGATTTCCTTGTTGGCGGCAATGCCGTTGTCCACCGTGACAATCAGCTGTACGCCCTGTTCGTGCAGGATATCCACCGCCGCGATATTCATGCCGTAGCCCTCGGTTTCGCGGGACGGTATGTAGTAGCTGACGTCCGCGCCGACGGCTTCCAGATAGGAATAGAGCAGCGCGGTGGAGGTGACGCCGTCCGCGTCATAGTCGCCGTAGACGCAGATTTTTTCACCGTCCTCTATCGCCCGCCGCACGCGCTGTGCCGCCTTGTCCATATCCCTGATTTCCAGCGGGTCGGCGATGCCGGACACGTTATAGAGGAAGTCGTGTATCTCCTCCGGGGTTCGGATACCGCGTATCTGAAGCAAGGTCGCGAGAATCGGCGGCAGCTTGTTTTCATTTTGGATTTTCAGAGCCTCCGCCTTGTCAAGCGACGCGATGTGCCATAGCTTCAAATCGGGTTCATCCTTTCTTTCAGTGATGATGACGGAGCATATCCTCCGCGTGTGAAACGGCGGCTTCGGTGATGTTCACGCCGCCGATAATACGGGCAAGCTCGGATACCCTGCCCTCATGGTCAAGCAGCGTCACCTCGGTAAAGGTTCTGCCCTGCCCGACCTGCTTCTTGATGAGATAATGGTGGTCGGCAAGCGCCGCAATCTGCGCCTGATGGGTGACGCAGAGCACCTGACTGCCGCGTGAAACCTCGCGCAGCTTGAGTCCGACCTTCTCGGCGGCTGAGCCGGAAATACCGGTGTCAACCTCGTCGAAAATCAGGGTGTCCACCGTATCGGTGCCGGCTAAAACGGTCTTGATTGCCAGCATCATTCTGGATAACTCGCCGCCGGACGCGATTTTCGCAACCGGACGCGGCGTTTCGCCGGGATTGGCGGAAATCAGCAGCTCCATTTTGTCCATTCCCTTCGGAGAAAGCGCGCTGTCCTCAAACTGCGGCACAATCTCCACGTTGGGCATGTTCAGAAAGCACATCTCCGCCTGCACCTTGGCGGCAAAATCCGTTGCCGCGGCATGGCGCTTGCGGCTGAGTGACGCGGCGAGCCTTTCCGCCTGTTCCTTTGCCGCCTTGCAGTCAGCAATCAGTTTGTCGCGGTTTCTGTCGTAATTTTGCAGCTCCTCCAGACGGCGCTGCATACGCTCGGCAAGCGCAGGCAAATCGTCGGCTGAACAGTTGTATTTGCGTTCCAGGCGGCTGAGCAAATCCAGCCGTTCCTCGATTTCCTCCAAGCGCTCCGGGTCGCTTTCCAAGTTATCCAGCGCGTCGGAAATAGTCTCCGCGCAGTCGCGGAGGTTGTAGTAAACGTCGGTGAGGTCGTTGCTGACCTGCTCGTATTCCTCGCTGTAGGAAGCGGCGCTCTGCATGGCGTTTGCCGCCATGTCCACCAGCTCACAGCCGCTGACGTCCTCGCCGGAGAGCAGCTCGTGCGCCCTGTGAAGCAAATCGGAGAGCTTCTCGAAGTTCATCAGGTAGCGGCGCTCGCTTTCGAGCGCTTCCTCCTCGCCGATTTGTACGTCCGCGTCGAACAGCTCCTGCGTCTGGTAGCTGAGCAAATCAATCTCGCTCAGACGGGCGCTGTCGTCGGAATCGGCTTCGTTTAATTTCTTTTGAAGAATGATATATTGCTTGTACGCGTCGTGATAGGCTTCTCTCTCGCCCGTCAGTCCGCCGTAGCTGTCGATATAGTCAATATGGGTTTCCGGTGAAAACAGCGCGTAGCTCTCGTGCTGACCGTGAATGTTAATCAGTCCGGGCGCCAGCTCGCGCAGCATGCTCACGGTCGCCGGTCTGCCGTTGATTTTGCAGCTGCTCTTGCCGGAGGCGCTGAGCGTGCGCTGAATCATCAGCTCCTCCTCCGGCTCAAAGCCGAGGTCACGCAGCTTTGCCGTCACCGCATCGCTGACGTCGTCAAACACGGCGCTGACAAAGGCGGAACCGGCTCCGGTGCGGATAATCTCGCGTGAGGTGCGCTGTCCCATAATCGCGTGTATCGCGTCAATGATAATGCTCTTGCCGGCGCCGGTTTCACCGGTGAGAACGTTGAGTCCGCTCTCAAAATCAATCGAGCATTTTTCAATGACAGCGACGTTTTCTATGTATAACGTTAAAAGCATCGGTTCATCCTACCTTGCGTTTTTCTGCTGCTTGAGATATTCCATCAGCTGCGACGCGTCATCGTTTTCGCGGCAGGCGATGAAGATGGTGTCGTCACCGGCAAGGGTGCCGACAATCGCATGGTTGCCCATGCTGTCAAGCGCCGCGCAGAGGGCGTTTGCCATGCCGCCGAGCGTCTTGACAACCACGATATTCTGCGCTCTGTCGATGGAGAGCACAGAGGTTATCAGAAGATGGGAGAAGCTGGAACGGATATCGACAGAATTGTCCTGGGAAGCGGTGTAACGGTACCTGCCGTCGCTGCCGAGCGTTTTGACCAGACGCAGGTTCTTGATGTCTCTGGAAATGGTCGCCTGCGTCACCTTGCAGCCCTCGCGGCTGAGGGCTTCGAGCAGCTCATCCTGCGTTTCAATCGGTTGACGGTTGATGATTTCAAGGATTTTTTCGTGTCTTGAGCTTTTCATACTATCTCCCTTTCTCTGAGTTTTTCGTTCAGCTTGGTGTAAAAATTGCGTTTTTTCAAGGATATGAGCGTTAAGCGCAGCGGTGACTGCCGGATAATCACCCTGTCCTCCTCGGCGATGTCGATGTTGACCTCGCCGTCCACCGTCAGCAGGCAGGAACAGCCCTGCGGAATCCTGACGGTGACGCTGAGCTCGGCGCTGCTGTCAAACACGACGGAGCGCGAAAACAGCGAATGTGGACAGACCGGCGTCATCAGAATACACTTCATCTGCGGCGACAGAATGGGACCTCCGGCGGAAAGCGAATAGGCGGTGGAGCCGGTCGGCGTGGAGAACAGCAAGCCGTCCGCGCGGTACTGGGCGACGGTTTCGCCGTCCACCGCAAGCGACAAATCGACGATTTTGGAGAGCTGTCCGTGCGCGACAACCGCGTCGTTGACCGCGAGATAGCGGCTCTCTCCGGACGGCTTCTGCACAATGACCTCGAGCAGAATCCGGCTCTCGGTTTCGTAATCGCCGCTGAGAATACGGGAAAGGCTGTGGATTTCGTCCGGCTCTACCTCGGCGGCAAAGCCGAGCCTGCCGACATTGACACCGATTAAGGGCGTATCCGCCTCGGCGGCATACTTGGCGGCATGGATAATCGTGCCGTCGCCGCCGACGGTAACCGCCGCGTCGCAGTGGGCAAAAAGCTGATGCATATTGTAGAAGAAGCGCACGCCGTCGCCGGAAAAAAACGCCTTCGCGTCAATGGGCATGCAGACCTGCGCCTGCTGCTCGCGTAACAGCCTGATAATCTCTCCGGCACAGCTGATTGCCGCTTCCTTGGACAAATTGACAATGATAGCCGCTTTCATAGACGCTCCTGTTTATCCAGCGCCGCGTGTGAGGCGGTGACAAGTGAACCGGGTGTGACCTCCGTCAAGCACTGCGGCTCGTCGGATTTGCGGAGGTGGATGAGGTATTCGATATTGCCCTCGGGTCCCTTTATCGGGGAGAAATCGAGGTGCAGAATGTCAAAGCCGTTTTGCAGGACAAAATCGCAGATGCCCTGCACAACCTCGGCATGGACTGACGGGTCGCGGACAACGCCCTTTTTGCCGACCTTTTCCCTGCCGGCTTCAAACTGCGGTTTTATCAGGCAGACCGCCTCGGCGTTTTCCGCCATCAGCTCTCTTGCCACCGGCAGAATCAGCTTCAGCGAGATGAAGGACACGTCCACCGAGAAAAAGCCGATTTCATCCGGCACCTGCTCGCGCGTGACCTTGCGCATGTTGGTGCGCTCCAGGTTGACGACGCGCTCGTCGGTGCGCAGCTTCCAGGCGAGCTGACCGTAGCCGACGTCAATCGCGTAGACCTTCGCGGCGCCGTTCTGCAGCATGCAGTCGGTGAAGCCGCCGGTGGAAGCGCCGATATCCATGCAGGTTTTGCCGGTGAGGTCGAGCGAGAAATTGGCGATTGCCTTTTCCAGCTTCAGACCGCCGCGGCTGACATAGGGCAGCGCGTTGCCGCGCACCTCGATACGGGCGTTTTCATCATAGGAAGCGCCGCATTTGTCCGCCTTCTGGTTTTCGACGTAGACCAGACCTGCCATGATAATCGCCTTGGCTTTTTCACGGCTCTCGGCAAAGCCTTTTTCATATACCAGAATATCCAGTCGTTTTTTCATGTATGTAATTCCTTTTTGATGATGTTGATCATGCCCTCGGTATCGAGCCGGAGCATGCGCAGGGCTTCGCTGACCGTCATCTGCTTGACAAAGCGGTCGTCAATCGCACGGATATGGTAGCAGCCGGTGTAGCCGCGCAGGGTGAGCATATCCGAGAAGGTTCTGGCGATTCCGCCGTTGAGGATACCTTCCTCAAAGAACCAGACCTGCCGGAAGGACTGCGCGATTTCGATCGCGTCCGGATCAATCGGACGAATACGGCACAGCTTGAGGATACAGACCTCGACGCCCTCCTTGGCGAGCGCCTCCTTCGCCCTTACGGCGTAGGAAAACAGTCTGCCGTAGGTGACGAGCAGTCTGCCGCAGGTTTTGTCGCCGTAGAGGTTGTAATTCTCGCTCTCCCCGGCGAAATCCTCCGGACGATAGAGCTCGCCGCCGCGCGGATAGCGTACTGCAGCAAGTCCTTCGTCAATATAGAGCGCTGTTTTGAGCGAGCGCTCCAAGCCCTCAAAATAGGTGGGCGAGTAAACAGTGGTGCTGGGAATGGAGTTGAGCATGGAGACGTCGAACACGCCCTGATGGGTCTCGCCGTCGCTGCCGACAATGCCGGCGCGGTCAATGCACAGCACCAGATGAAGTCCTCCGAGCGCCGCGTCATGAATCAGCTGGTCATAGGCGCGCTGCAGGAAGGTGGAATAGACCGCGAAAACCGGACGGTAGCCGCGTGAAGCCAGTCCGCAGCCAAAGGTCACGGCGTGTTCCTCGGCGATTCCGACGTCGAAAAAGCGGTTTTTGAACTGTTTGGAAAAATCCTTTAATCCGGTGCCGCCCGTCATGGCGGCGGTGATGGCGCAGAGCTTGTCGTCGTCCCTTGCCAAATCGCAGAGCAGCTTGCCGAACACTGCCGAAAAGCCCTTGTGGCTGGAAATCGGCTCGCCGGAGTCGATATCGAATTTGCCGATACCGTGGAATTCGCCGGGATTGTCCTCGGCAGGCTGATAGCCCTTGCCCTTCTTGGTGACGACGTGAATCAGCACCGGTCTGTTCTCTTTTTTGGCGACACTGAACACGTTTTCCAGCTCCTCGATACTATGGCCGTCAATGGGGCCGAAATAGGTGAAGCCGAAGTCGTCGAACAGCGTGTTTTTATAGACAAGATTTTTGATTCTCGATTTGCTGCGCCGCAGGACTGCCTGCGTGACTCTGCCGATACCAGGCACCTTGGAAAGCAGCTTCTGCGTGCCGCGCTTGACGCGGATGTACCACGGCTGGATACGCACGGTGGTGAGATACCGCGGAAACGCGCCGACGTTCTTGGAAATCGACATCTTGTTGTCGTTGAGAATCACGATGAAATTTTTGTTGAAGCGTCCGGCGTTGTTGACCGCCTCAAAGGCAAGTCCGCCGGTAAAGGAGCCGTCGCCGATGACGGCGATGGTGTGGCTGTTTTCGCCGCTGAGCAGCTTGGCATTGGCGATGCCGAACGCCGCCGAGATGGACGTGCTGCTGTGGCCGGTATTGAAGTCATCGTAGGGACTCTCCGAGGTCTTGGGAAAGCCCGAAATACCGTCCTTGAGGCGTAAAGTTTCAAACTGGTCGTACCTTCCGGTCAGGAGCTTGTGGGTATAGCTCTGGTGTCCCACGTCCCAGACAAGGCTGTCCTTCGGAAAATGAAAGCAGCGGTGCAGGGCTACCGTCAGCTCCACCACGCCGAGATTCGGCGAAAGGTGGCCGCCGTTGACCGATACGACCTCGACAAGCTTCTCCCTGATTTCGGTGCAGAGCTGCGGAAGCTGTTCCGCCTTGAGCTTTTTCACGTCGTCAGGGGTCTTGATTGTCGAAAGCAATCTGTATTCACCCATATCTTTATCCGTTTCTGCGGTTCGGCTGAACGCCGAGCCGTCGTTAGTTCGTTCTTTTGGCAAGCGCCAGGGCAAAATCGCGCAGTGAAGCGGTGTCCGCGTCAAAGGCGCTCAGCGCGTTGAGCGCTTCCTTGGTCAGGCTGTCCACCAGCTCACGGCATTTGCCGATACCCAGAAGGGAAACGTAGGTGGATTTGCTGTTTTCCGCGTCACTGCCGACCGGCTTGCCCAGCTCCTCGTCGGAGGAGGTGCAGTCGAGAATGTCGTCCTGAATCTGGAACGCCACGCCGATGCACTCGCCGTATTTCGCGGCGGCATGGCGCTGTTCGTCCGCCGCGTTTGCCGCGATACAGCCCAGCTCGCAGGCAGCCTGAATCAGACAGGCGGTTTTCTTCTCGTCCATTTCGCGCAGCACTTCCAGCGGCGCGTTGGTGTTTTCGTTTTTCAAATCAATCACCTGACCGCCGACCATGCCGGTCACGCCGGCGTAGCGCGCCAGGATGTTTGCCGCCTGACGGCAGGCTTTGTCGCCGGCAAGTGAAGCCGCCTTGTCAGAGGACAGCGTTTCAAAGGCGAGGGTGAGCAAGGCGTCGCCGGCAAGCAGCGCGATATCCTCGCCGTAAATCTTGTGATTGGAGGGCTTGCCGCGTCGCATGTCGTCGTCGTCCATGCAGGGCAGGTCGTCATGAATCAGCGAGTAGGTGTGAATCATCTCGACAGCGCAGGCAAACGGCGCCGCCGCTTCGTCACTGCCGCCGCATAGAGCCGCAAATTCATAGACCAGACGCGGACGGACGCGCTTGCCGCCAGCTTCCAGACTGTAGCGCATGGCGTCAATCAACACCTGCTCGCGGTAATCGCCCTTGGGCAGGCTGTCAAACAGGAGCTGCTCCCTCTGTTCATTCGTCATGGCTCTCTCCCCCTCTTTTCTCCAGTCTTTGCCGGTGTATATCGGTAATTTTTCCTTTGTAGGTTTCCAGCTCCGTCACGCAGAAGGCGAGCAGGTCGCACGCCTTGGTATAGAGCTTCATGCTCTCGTCAAGCGTCAGACTCTTGTTCTCCAGCTGACGGACGGTTTCTTCGAGCCGGCGGTTCGCCTGTTCAAAGGTCATCTTTTCTTCCATTTCATTCCTCCTGCGCGTCCGCGTATTCCATCAGACGCTGCATTCTGTGATTGGCGCCGCTCCGGCTGATGGGCGTGGACAGATGCGCGCCCAGATCGCGCAGCGACATTTCGGGATTCTCCATGCGCAGGACGGCGATTTCGCGCAAGTCCTCCGGCAGGGAATCCAGTCCCCTGCCGCGGCGGATTTTTTCAATCGCTTCGAGCTGTTTGGCGGACGCGCCGGCGATTTTGCCGATGTTCGCCATCTCGCTGTTGACGGAACGGTTGATGTTGTTGCGCACCTGCTTGTACGCCTTCGCCGCCATGACCTCCATCGCGTGACGGGGCGCGCCGATATAGGTCAGCAAATCGCAAATCTGCTCGCTGCCCTTGAAGTAGACAATGTAGCTGCCGCTGCGGACAACCGTCTTGGGCGTGAAGTCGCTTTCCGTGACCTCGCTGAGAATCTTGCACAAATCCGCGGCAAGATTTTTGTGCGGAACGCAAAATTCCGCGTGATAGCTTTTGCTGGGGTCGGAAACAGAACCGCAGCTCAAAAAGACGCCGCGCACAAAGGAAGCGGAAAGCTCCTCGCTGAACACGTTCGCGCGGTTGACGCGCCGCGTGACCTCACCCTTGCTGTGCCCGAAATCATGGTAAATCCGGCTGCACTCGCTGCTGTCCGGCACGGAAATGCGGTACTGCTTCGGCTCGCTGGATTTGCGGCTAAGGCTTACCTGCTTCTCGATGATGGGCATATATAGATTTTCCAGGAGAAGCGTGACGCGTCGGCAAGCGTCGGCGCTCTCTGTCTTGAATACAATTTTGTCCTCGCGGAAGGTGCGTCCGAAGAGCAACGTTCCGTAGAGCTCCGCGCGCAGGCTTTCACGGTTGAAATTCCCGACGCGGCAAAGCTCCTGCTTGATATCCGATGAAAAAGACATGCTTCACCTATTTGTTGATGTCGCGGTGCGATATGGCGCACCGGTAGCCGAGCTTGCGGAAGTGCTCGTCAAACTGCCGCGCCATCGTGACGCTGCGGTGCTTGCCGCCGGTACAGCCTATGCCGACCACCAGCTCACTCTTGCCCTCCTTGCGGTAGAGCGGCACCGAGAAATCCAGCAGCTTGAGCGCGTACTGCAAAAAGCCCTGTGTGTCGGGACTGTTGAGCACATAGTCACGCACTGCCCGGTCGTTGCCGGTCAGGGGCTTTAGCTCGGGTATGTAGAACGGGTTGGGCAGACAGCGCACATCCAGCACCATGTCCGCCTCTAAGGGTAGTCCGTATTTGAAGCCGAAGGACATGAAGGTCAAGGTCAGCCCCTCGGTGGCGCCTACCATGAACAGCGACATCACGCGCTCGCGCAGCTCCTTTGAGGAGATGTAGGTGGTGTCGATATGGTAGTCCGCCAGCCGCTTGACATGCTCCAGCAGACCCTTCTCCAGCTCGACCGCGTCGGCGACAGAGCCGTCCTTGAGCCGCTCGGCAAGCGGATGCTTGCGGCGTGTTTCCTTGAAGCGCACAATCAGCACGTCCGTTTTCGCGTTGAAAAACAGCAGCTTGACGTCGCTGTGCGCCTTCTTGAATTCCTCTATCTGCGCCGACATCTGCTTGTAGTTTTCGTTGCCGCGCACGTCTACCACCACCGCGACGCGCTTCATGCTCTCGTCGCTGGAGCTGCGGCAGAGGTCATAGAGCGTCGTCAGCAGCGACGACGGAATATTGTCCACGCAGTAAAAGCCTATATCCTCCAGCACATGCAGGGCAGTGGTCTTGCCGGCGCCCGACATGCCGGAGATAATCACAAATTCCATGGGTTCTCCTAAAATATATTTCTTTTAAAGAATAATCAATTCACATTCAAGCGTGTAGCCGGTTTTTTCCGCCACCTCGGTCTGTACCTCGCGAATCAGGGACTTCACGTCATGCGCGGTGGCGTTCTCCTTGTTGATAATGAAGCCGGCGTGCTTTTCGCTCACCTGCGCGCCGCCGTGGCACTTGCCCTTCAAGCCGCACTGCTCAATCAGCGCGCCTGCAAAGGCGCCCTCCGGCCGCTTGAACACGCTGCCGGCACTGGGAAACTCCAGCGGCTGCTTGTCGCTTCTTCTGCCGAGAAAGTCGTCCATCTTAGCGCGGATATCCTCCGGCACGCCCTTTTGCAGCTTGAGGGTCACGCCGGTGATGATACAGCCGTTGGAACGGTAAACGCTCGTGCGATAACCCATTTGCAGGTCGTCGCGGTCGGTTCTGCCGAGGTTGCCGTTTTTGTCAACGTGAGAGACGCAGTAGGTCACGTCCTTCATCTCGCCGCCGTAAGCGCCGGCGTTCATAAACACCGCGCCGCCGACGGTTCCCGGGATTCCCCAGGCAAATTCCAGTCCGGAAAGTCCGTTGTTGAGCGCAAATTTGCACAGCGAGGCAAGCGTTGCGCCCGCGCCGCAATAAATAGTGGTGTCGTCCAGCAGTGATAGCTTACGGAAATCGCCGTCCAGACGAATCACCACGCCGCGGTAGCCGTCGTCGCTCGCGAGGACGTTGCTGCCGTTGCCGAGTATCAAATAGTCAACGTCCGACTCACGGCATTCGTTCAGGACGGAGGTGAGCTGACTGTAATTCTTCACTTTTATGTAAACATCCGCGCTGCCGCCGATTTTGAAGGTCGTATGGCGGCTGAGAGGCTCCTCTCTGTGCGCTTCACAGCCGAGTATTCCGGCTAAATCGTAGATGATTTCTGCTCTGTTCATAGTTCTCCCCTAAGGTACGGTTTATTCCCATTTGCCGACGATGGTTTTCTCCGGCGCGGGTACGGCTGACAAATCCATGCCCAGACTGACAAGCAGGTCCGCCGCCGGATTGTAGCCCATTTTCTTCTGGCGGTTATTCATGGCGGCGACCTCGATGATGACAGCGAGGTTTCGTCCGGGCTTGACCGGAATCGTCAGCGCCGGCACCTCTACGCCGAGAATCTCCATGTATTCGCGGTCGAGTCCCATGCGGTCGTAGATCTTCTGGTTATCCCAGAGCTCAAGGTTGACCACCATGTCGATTTTCTCCTGCGTCTTAATCGCGCCCATACCGAAAAGCTGGCGCGCGTTGATGATGCCGATGCCGCGCAGCTCGATGAAATGGCGGATATTCGCCGGAGACTGTCCGATAAGCGTGTTGACGTTGGTGCGCAGAATCTCCACCGCGTCGTCCGCGACAAGACGGTGTCCGCGCTTAATCAGCTCGATGGCAGTTTCGCTCTTACCGACGCCGCTGTCGCCGGTCAGCAGACAGCCCTCGCCGTAGACCTCGACCAGTACGCCGTGGCGCGTAATACGCGGCGCCAGCTCGCGGTTGAGAAATTGTACCAGACGCGCCGTCAAATCAGATGTGTTTTCATCTGTCGCAAAGATGGACACCTTGTGGAGCTTGGCGCTCTCAAGTATCACATTGGTCGGCTCAATCTGGCGGCAGATTATCACAGCCGGCGGTCCGAAGCTGAAAATGGATTCGATTACCATCTTCTGCGCCTCGGAGCCGAAGCGTCCGAGATACGCGAACTCCGTGTTGCCGAGCACCTGGATGCGCTTATTGTCGAAAAACTCAAAATATCCCGTCAGCTCCAGACCGGGCCGGTTGATTTCCACCGTGGAAATGTTCGTTTGCTCATAATTATCCGCTACATAAACCTTTTCCAATCCGAGACTGTCCACTATTTGAGATAAGGGTACTGAAAATTCAGACATACCGCCACCGCCTTTTAAAAATAGTATAACCACTATACAGTTAAGTTATATTATACAACATTTTGCGGCAGAGATAAAGTCTTTTAATGAATTATTTTAGTTATTTTTCGTCAATTTTTTTGTATAAAGGCGATATTCCGCCACTTTTAATTCTTTTTCAGAATAAATAAACGCTACCGGAAAACCTTCCTCCCTTCCGGCGGCAAGATGATTGAATACGGAGAGGTAATCAATGCTCACGGAAGGGTTATGATTCTTCAAGAGAATTAACTGCTGCTCGATTAATTGCTGCGTCCGGTTGGTTTTCTCAAATTCCTCCATGGTGCGGTCGTCGCAGAGCGTCAAATACGCTACCGGCGAGAAAAACGGCTGGGTCGCGACATACGGCAAATCCGTTTTCATAACGGCTTGTGCCGCGTCCTCGCTGATTAAAAGCAATTCGAGCTTTGACAGCGACAAATTGGGAATATATTCCTCGGAGGCGCGTTTGCAGGCTTCCTCGAAGCTCTCCGCGCTGACGGAAATGCCCCACGGCTTGTCGCCGCTTGTCAGGCGGTAAAAGGTGTAAACCAGCCTGCCGTCCTGACGGTCGACGCTGACATTTTCGATAATCGCGGCGCTCTCAATCTGTCGGGAATTGCTGCAGCCCGTCAGCAGGAGCGTCAGCGCCATGCTACATACTATGCACAAGAGTCGGCACATTTGACTTCCTCCCCATAATCAGTCCGGATAACGGCAGCAGCGCCGCGATACCGGTGAAGATAATAAAGATATTCGGATTGGTTAATATTTCTTTTGCAGAATGAAGATAGGCGGATACGGTGTACGCCGCCAACAGAATCAGGGTGAACAAGATGACAGTTCTGAGGTTCTTTTCGCGGTCAATCGCCTTGGTGACGCAGCAGAGCAGGAGTGAAATAATCATGAATACCGACATGGTGGCGAGCGCGAGATAGAAGCTCTCCACACCGGCAAAGCGGTCAAAATGCGCGGTTCTGGACAGCACAAAGGTCGGGTATTCCTGCCGTGAGGCATAGGCGCCGACGGCAAACCGGATAAAGAACAGCACCGCCGCGTATTTCAGTCCGGTGAAGAACAGGGCGCATACCGGCTGCCGCAGACGAAAATTGCGGATATCGGCATTCAGGCAGGCGAACACCACCGCGATAAAAGCCGGCGTGAGAAAATACCGCGTATTCTGCCAGAAATCGCCGGCATTGCCCTGCCATGAAACGCTGCTTGCCGTCAGCTCCAGGGCGGTCAGATTGCCGCCGAACATCAAAATATTGGTGAGCATGGCAAAGAGGAACAGAAAAATGCCGAAGCGCGTTACCACGTTCACGCCCTTGACGGCGGCATAGACGCAGCAGCCGAGCAGGACGACCGTAATCAGACAGGGACTCACGCCGGGGTAGTATTTGGAATGGAACATGTCGGTGTAGGGTATCAGAAAATACAGCGCGGTATAAACGAAATAACAGGCGTAGAACACCGCGACAGGCAGCTTGATAAACGCCGGTGACCGCGTGGAAAGCCGCAGGATATCAGCGCCGCGCATTTTTCTCAGCATCAGCGCCGGAATAAAGCAGAGGAAGCAAATCAGGAGTCCTGCCGCCATACATGCCAGCTCAAAGAGGAAAGAGCTGTTTTTTGAAAGGCTGTTATTTTGCAGGAGAATGACCGAACAGGCGGCAAGCATGAGGGCGAGGAGAAAGCGTTTGGAGGAAAACGGCGTTTCAATGGGCATGGTCAACCTCCGTTTCGGGGAATTTCTGGACGCGGATGGTGTGCTTGCCGAGCGCCTTCCAGCTCACGCGCAGGAAAACGTCCCTCATGCGGCGCAGAGAAAACGGCGACAGGGAAGACATATAGGGCACGCCGAGAGAGGTTTTGGAGCACAGGCTGATAATCACCACCGCCGTCGCGAGGACGATTCCCCACAATCCGGCAAGACCGCCGACGACGATAAAGACCAGCCGCAGCGCCATAATCGGCGGATAGAGCGAGGCGGTGACATAGCTGCATATCGCGGCGGTGGCGACGACCATCAGGGTGGACGAGCTGATAATGCCGGCGGTAACGGCACTCTCTCCTATCACCAGCGCGCCGACGATGCTGACGGCGTGCGCCAGGGATTTCGGAATCCGCAGTCCGGCTTCCTTCATAATTTCGTACACGAGCGTCATCATCAGCACCTCCATTGTCACCGGCAGCGGCGTCTGTGACAACGCCTCGGCGGTTTTGATGAGAATAAAGCTGGGGATATATTCCGGATGGAACTGCGCCAGGGCGACGTAAAGTCCCGGCAGGAATACCGCGATAAAGAACGACAGGTATTTCAGCAGCCGGATAAAGGTCGCGTAATAGGTGCGGTTGGAATAGTCGTCCACGCCCTGAAATTCCTCGACGAACAGCCTCGGTACAATCAATACCGCCGGAGTGCCGTCAACGATAATCGCGATTCTGCCCTCGGTCAGCTTGCCGCAGACGGTATCGGGGCGCTCGGAAATGCCTACACCGGAAAACAGGCGGCTGGTGTTCTTATCCTCGAGATAGTCCGAGAGATAGCCTGCGCCGAGGACGGTTTCCAGACGGCATTCGTTCAGCCGGCTGCGGAGTGTTTCGAGGAGCTGTCCGGAGACCTTCGACTGGATATAGCAGAGCATGAGCTGCGTCTGTGACTCACTGCCGACGGTCAGCTGCTCAAAAACAAGCTCCGGACTTTTCATTCTCCGGCGCAATAAAGACATGTTCACGCGCAGCGGCTCGCTGAAGCCCTCTCTGGAACCGCGCTGGACAACCTCACTCTCCGGCTCGCTCACACTGCGGAAGGCATAGCCCTGCGTGCCGGCGGCAAGCATGATTTCAGCGCCGTCAACCACCAGCACCGCAAAGCCGGAGGTGATATACGTCACCAACTCGTCAACGGTCGTGAACGTCAGCAAATCCGCTGCCGCCGCGACGGCGTTTTGAATCGTTTCCGCCGCCTTCTGCGGCGGCATGCTTCCGAAATCATAGACCATCAGAGGATTGAGCACGCTCTGGGCGAGCTGCTCCTTGTCGACCAAGCCTTCCATAGTTATCACGGCGGCAGTCAACCCAGAGGTCGATTTCAGCGTTATCTCGCGGATGGTCAAATCGGCGGAATCGGCAAACCGCGTATGCAGGTTCAATTTTATTTCTTTTACGGAATTTTTCAAAAGTATCACCAATGACAGTTTTGACCGTTTTTCCGTGATTATTCCACGTATAAATCTTACCGGACAGCGCATAATAACGGCGGTGATGTTATGTTAATCGCAATTGTGCGCACATTGATTCTCTACATTTTTATTATCACGGCTATCCGGCTGATGGGCAAGCGCCAAATCAGCGACATGCAGCCAAGCGAGCTGGTCGTCACGCTGGTGGTGTCGGATATCGCCTCACTGCCCATGCAGAACACCTCGCAGCCGCTTTTGAGCGGTATCATTCCGGTGCTGATTCTGGTCGGTCTGGAAATTCTGACAAGCGTGCTCATGATGAAAAGCCGCACCGTGCGCAAGCTGGTCTGCGGCAATCCGGTGGTCGTCATTGAGGACGGCAAGCTCCTGCAAAAGCAGATGAAGCGGCTGCGCATGACCAACAGCGACCTGATGGAACAGCTGCGGCAGCAGAATGTGTTCTCACTCGACGACGTGCAATACTGCATTGTCGAGACTAACGGCGCGCTGAGTATTCTCGAAAAGCCCGAGAAACGGATTCCGAAAGCCGATGAAGCCGGTGTGGTGATTGCGGACAACAAGCTGGAATCCGTCGTCGTTTCCGACGGAAAGATTCTCAAAGAAGGGCTATCACTGTGTCAGAAGAATGAAAAGAAGGTCGTTAATATTCTTTCAGAGAATCATATCGGGCTGGATTCCGTCTTTCTCATGACGATGGACGGCAACGGCGAATACCGCATTATCAGAAAGGAAAACACATGAAACGGACGATTATCGCGCTCCTGCTCCTGACAGCGTGTACCGGCGCGGCGATTTTTGAAATGAGCTATATACAGAACAGCGCCGACTCCTTTTTGCAGGAGATTGAGGAGCTGGACGGCAATATGCGGCGCGGCGATACAGAGCAGGCAGTCGTACTCTCCGGCATGCTGGAACGCAAATGGAGCGACTGGGTGCAGACGGTGGACATTCTGCTGATTCACGACTATGTGGACAGCGTGAGCACCTCCATCGCCAGAATGAAAAGTCATATTGAAAACGGCAGCGCTCCCCTGTATTTTTCAGAGAGCGCCGCCGTCAAAAAAGCGATTGGTTCCATCAGCGACAGCGAACTGCCGAAGTGGGAGAATATTTTGTAAGCGAAAACGCTCCCCAAAAAAGGGAGCGTTTGGTGGTTTTATTTTGCAGCCGCCTTTTTGGCGTCCTTGTGTCTGCGCCACATAACCCACAGGGGACCTGCGATGCAGATGGAGGAATAGCAACCGGAGATAACACCGATCATCATCGGGAGCGCGAAGCCCTTTACAGAAGCGATGTTGAATACGGAAGCCATGATGTAAACAATCAGGATTGCCGCGAAGGTGGTGACAGAGGTCATGATGGTACGCTTGAGCGTCTTGGACGCGGAAACGTTGAACACCGTGCCAATCTCTGTCTTTCTGCCCATCAGCTTTCTCTGCTCACGGACACGGTCGTAGATAACGATGGTATCGTTCAGTGAGTAACCGAGAATCATCAGGACAACCGCGATGAAGTTCGAGTCAATCGGCATCTGGAAGATGACATAGAGGAAATAAATCATCGCAACATCGTGGAATAGCGCGACAAGCGCCATCACACCTGCGGAGAGACCGCCGATTTTCTTGAAGCGGATGGTGACGTAAATCACCATCAGGATGCTGGCGAGCGCTACCGCCGCCAGACACTTGAGCAGGAAGCTAAAGCCCATCGACGCGTCTACGGAGTTCGCTTCAAGGCAAATGAACTCATTGTCGGGATACTCAGCCTGCAGCTCCTTTTCCAGATTCTTCTGGATTTCGGTCTCGATGGAGTTGTTGCCGGAGAACTGGACGGAAACCTTGTTGCCGGTGTTGCCCATCAGATCGGTTGAAAACGCGGTGGTAATCTTGTCAGTGGTCTTTGCCTGGATGAAATCATACAGGGCGTTGTGGTCAATCGGATGCTCAGCGCTCTCCTTATAGCTGAAGGTCAGTGTAGCACCGCCGGAGAACTGGATATCCAGCGTGGTGCCAAAAATGAAGTTGCAGATAATACCGATGCCGATGATGGCGAGGGAGATGATGAAGAAGATTTTTCTCTTGCCGACAAAGTCGATGACCTTCTTGCCGCCATTGAACTTCTCACTGATTTCCTGCTCAGTCATAGGCGCATCTGCCTTGGTCTGAACATTATTGCTCATTTTTCGCACCTCCAAACAACCATTTTTTGCGCAGAGGCTTGAAGCCTGCAATACTTCTGAGCATCAGTCTGGAGAAGAAGATACCCATGATGAAGTTGGAGATAACACCTACGAGAAGGGTATAACCAAATGCATAAATCGTACCGGTGGTGGACTCGCCGAAGATGAAGGAAAGAATGTTGGACGGACCGAATACCAGCATCAGAATGATGGATACGATTACAACGGTCATGTTACCGTCGATGATAGCGGAAAGGGAATTCTTGGTACCCTTTTCCAGCGCGCCGTCAAGCGTTCTGCCTGCGGCGAGCTCTTCCTTGATACGCTCAGCGGTAATAACGTTACAGTCAACGCCCATACCGATGGACAAAATCAGACCCGCGATACCGGGCAGGGTCATGGTGAAGGAAGGAATTGCCGTGAAGTAACCGGAAACCGCCGCGACGGAAAGTCCCATCTGACCGAGCAGCGCGATAATCGCGACGAAGCCGGGCAGGCGGTAGAAAATCAGCATGATAATCATGATGACAATAAACGCGATAACCGCCGCGTAACCCATTGCGGTGAGCGCGTTGGCGCCGAGGGTTGGGTCGATGTTGCCGTAGTTGGACGTCTCGAGCTGGAAGGGCAGCGCACCGGCGTTGATTTTCTCAGCGAGCTGAGCTGCCTCGGTGTTGGTAAAGTTACCGGTAATCTGCGCCTTGCCGTCAGAGATAACCGCCTGTACGGTGGGAGCAGAAAGCATGATATCGTCCATCCAGATGGATACCGTCTGGTTGAGATACTTTGAGGTGATGTCGGCAAAGGTCTGCTTGCCTTCATCGTTAAGCGTCAGGCTGACAACAAACTGCGCCTTACCCTTATCGTCTGTATAATACTGCGCCTCCGCCTTTTCGACCTTGGAACCATCCATCAGGATTGTCTCGGTCTCGCCTGTCGGCGTCTTGTAAACGTAGCTGCCGTCTGAACCAACATCCGTCGTCTCGTAGGACTTGCCCGGACGGAAGGTCAGCTGCGCGGTGGAAGAAATCTCTTCGATTGCGCTGACCGCGTTAAACTCTTTTTCGTCTGACTTCCACGGGAAACGTACGATAATTCTGTCGCTGTTCTTGTCAGCATACAGCTCATAGTCCGTGATACCCTGTGAAATCATACGAAGCTCAATGATTGATTTTGCAGATTCGAGCTGCTCATCAGTGGCGTTTACACCGTTGGCTGGCTTAAACGTCGCCTCAACGCCGCCCCTGATGTCGATTCCCCATCGTATGTCGCCGATGCCTTTGAGTACTGTAACTTTGTTGTCGCCTGAGTAGTAGGATACTCCGAAAATCGCAGTAAACGTAAAGGCAAGTATCAGCAAAGCAACAATGAAGAACACCGGCTTTGGAACTCTTTTCATGCCTTTGAAACCTCCGTAATATTTTTGTCTGCAAGCGCGAGAATAACTCTGTTACGGCGCATACTTACAGACGTAACAGAGTTATTATATGATTTTTTTGTCAAATTGTCAATGGGATTGCAAATATTTCGTCAAATTTCTTTATCTTTATAGGGTTTGCACAACTCTCAGCCCTGCAGCAGCTTTTCGCATGCCGCCAGCTTGGCGCAGACGCAGAACACGTCCATTGCCTCCTGCAGCTCGTCGTTCGGCGGGAAGGAAGGCGCAATGCGGATATTGCTGTCCTTGGGGTCGTTGCCTAGCGGATAGGTCGCGCCGGCGCCGGTGAGCACCAGTCCTGCCTCCTTGCAGAGCGCAACCACTCTCTTCGCCGTGCCTTCCAGCACGTCTACGCTGACAAAGTAGCCGCCGTTGGGCTTTGTCCATGCAGCCGTGCCGGTGGGCTTGAGCTGCTCCTCTAACGTATTGAGAACGATTTCAAACTTCGGCGCAAGCACCGCCTTGTGCTTCTTCATGTGCTCGAGCACGCCCTCGTAGCTGCCGAAATACTTGACATGGCGCAGCATGTTGAGCTTATCGTAGCTGATAACCTGGTAGTTATAGCGTGCGGTGAACACCTTCATATTGTTCGGGGAAGCTGCCATCGCCGCCACGCCGGCTCCCGGGAAGGTGATTTTGGAGGTTGAGCAGAACAGAATCGGCATATCCTCGCTGCCTGCCTTGACGCACTCGTCATAGATGTTGAGCAGCTCGTCGGGAGTGTCGCTGATGTCGTGAATACAATAGGCGTTGTCCCACATAATGCGGAAATCCTTCGCAGCCGGCCTCAATGCCGCAAAACGTCTGACGGTTTCATCGCTGTAAGTAATGCCGGAAGGGTTGGAATACTTCGGCACGCACCAGATACCCTTGATGTTCTCGTCCTCTGCAACCAGCCTTTCAACCAAATCCATATCGGGACCGTTCTCGTCCATGGGAACGGGAATCATCTCGAAGCCGTAATACTGGGTGATGCCGAAATGTCTGTCATAACCGGGAACCGGACAGAGGAACTTTCTGTCAGGCACCTCGTACCAGGGCTTGCAGCCCTCGGCAACGGGCTTTGTCATCAGGCAGGAAATGGTGTCGAACATCATGTTCAGGCTCGAACTGCCGCCGACCATGACGTTTTCACTGTCCACGCCGAGAATCTCGCCAAACAGCTTGCGGCACTCGTCAATGCCCTTCAGAATACCGTAGTTGCGGCAGTCCATGCCGTCTGCGCCGACAAACTCAGAGCTGCTGTTGACAACGTCCAGCATTTCCAGTGAAAGGTCGAGCTGCGCCTTGCCGGGCTTGCCTCTCGCCATGTTCAGGCTCAGTCCCTTGCCCTTGACGTCCTCATACTGTTGTTTCAGACCTTCGTACTCGCGCTCAAGCTCCTGAGCGGCTGCGTTCAGATACTCCATCATAAAAACTCCTTTTCGCAATGTCATGTACCTAATATTTTAATACAATAAAGCGTAAAATGCAAGTCTTTTTCAAAAATCCTGCAATTTCGTCAATTTTGAAAAGAAAAACAGACTCACTATGCGATTGCTTAGTAAGTCTGTTGAAATAATTGTTGGTTTTTTATTCAGAATCACGGTAATAGTACTGGTAGTAATAATACTTGCCGTAACCGTACTTTTTGTATCCCTTGTTGCCGCCGGTACAACCGACCTTGATAAAACCGAGAATCTTGGAATCCGCCAGCTTGACGCTCTCAAGCAGGTTCTGGACATCGCCGTGCGTGGTGGCTCGCTCACGCAGTACGATAACAAAGCCCGCAATCAAATCCTTGAGCAGCAGCGCGTCAGCAACAACGCCAATCGGCGGCGTATCGAAGATGATATAGTCATACTCTTCATACAGATGCTTGACAAGCTTCCTGAACCGCGGAGAATACAGCAGCTCGGACGGGTTTGGCGGAATCGTACCGGAAGTCAAAACATCCAGACAAGGCAGTACGTTGCGATGAACAACGTCGTCAAACTCCGCCATCTTGCCGATGACATTGGAAAGGCCTATCGTATTTTCGAGCTTGAAAATGTTGTGAAGATTCGGACGGCGAAGGTCGCAGTCGAGCAGCAGCACCTTTCGCTCCATCTTTGAGAAGGAAATCGCCAGGTTGGAGGAAACGGTACTCTTACCGTCACCCTTGGAGTAACTGGTGACGGCAAAAACCTTCTGATCCTCCGCGGAAAGCGAGAACATGATGTTGGAGCGCGCGCTCTTGTAGGCTTCAACAATGGCGAATTTGCTCTTGTCAGACAACGTCTCATTGGAAACAGCTTTCTTCTCGTTACCCTTATTCTTTTTTGAAAGTTTAATTTTCATTGCTGTCACCTGCTTTCGTTTTCAAAATCGGGAATCTCGGCGAACACGGGAATCTTGTAGATCTCGGCAAGGTCATCATCCGCCTTGATTGTCGTATCAATCAACTCGAGAAGGACGGAAATCAGGCAGGCGGCAATCAGTCCGACAACTAAACCAATCAAGGTATTCTGGACTTTATTTGGCGCAAACGGCGCTCCCGGCACCCTTGCGGCACGGATAACGCCAAGCTGTCCCCATGCGAAATAATCATGGAACACCTCGTTGCACATGTCGGCAACCTGGTTGGCGACATTGGCGCATTTTGCCGGATCGTCACCGGTGACGGAAATCGTGATATAGAAGGTACCATCCGCCACAGCGAAGTTGACGGCACAGCCGTTATAAAGCGCGGTGATTTTATCGGAGTTCTGGAACAGCGTGACGGAAATCTTGGCAAGGTTCGAGGAACCGCTGATATCAGAGCTGAAAATCTTCTTGGCAACGGCGTTGTTGCCGGTGCCTCCGTCTAATTTTTCCGCGTTGGCAGCGTCGCTCTTGGCGTCAGCCTTGCTGTAGTTCTGGATAAAAATCATCGCGGAAGTGGAATACTGCGGCGTGATGAAAAAATTGGTATACAAAAAAGTCAGCAATCCAGCCGCAACAGATATCAGAATGATAAACCGGATGCGGTGCATGAGAATGCCTAAAACCTTCTGAATGGTGATATTTTTTGGCATGATGATAATCCTTCCTCTGTTTTTTTTGCTAGATATAACAGCATACTGTTTTATTATATATCAATCGTTTTGCATTATAATTCTAATTCAGAATTATAGGCGACTTGCCGAAGAAAAAAATAAAGGAGGCGTTAGCCTCCTTTATTTAGTGATTTAACCAACCACGTTAATCAGAACGCCTGCCGCGACGGCGGAACCGATAACGCCGGCAACGTTCGGACCCATGGCGTGCATGAGCAGGAAGTTGGCGGGATTCTCCTGCTGACCTACCTTCTGTGCCACACGAGCCGCCATCGGGACGGCTGAAACGCCGGCGGAGCCAATCAGCGGATTAATCTTGCCGCCGGTCAGCTTGTACATAATCTTGCCGAAGAGCACGCCGAAGGCGGTGCCCATGCAGAACGCAATCAAACCGAGAAGAATAATTTTGAGGGTGTCGAGCTTGAGGAAGTTGGTGCCGGAGGCAGTAGCGCCGACAGTGGTGCCGAGGAAGATGGTGATGATATTCATCAGCTCATTCTGCGCCGCCTTGGCAATGCGCTCGACCACGCCGCTCTCCTTGAAGAGGTTGCCGAGCATGAGCATGCCGACCAGCGGCGCCGCGTCGGGCAGCAGAATTGCAATCACGATAACGACGATAATCGGGAACATAATCTTTTCGAGCCTGGACACCGGACGGAGCTGTTCCATCACAACGGAGCGCTCCTTCTTGGTGGTGAGCAGCTTCATAATCGGCGGCTGGATAATGGGCACCAGCGCCATGTAGGAATACGCCGCAATCGCGATGGAGCCGAGCAGGTGGGGCGCGAGCTTGGTGGTGACATAAATCGCCGTCGGACCGTCAGCGCCGCCGATAATACCGATGGCGCCGGCTTCCGCCTCGGTGAAGCCGAGGAAAATCGCGCCGGTGAAGGTGACAAAAATACCAATCTGCGCAGCCGCGCCGAGAATCAGGCTCTTGGGGTTGGCAATCAGCGGACCGAAGTCGGTCATGCAGCCGATACCGAGGAAAATCAGCGGCGGATAGATGCCGAGCTTGACGCCCTGATAGAGATAGTAGAGCAAGCCGCCGTACTGGGGATTTTCATAATAGACCTTGCCGCCGATTTCCTGCACGACATGCCCGGCGGCAGCAGGGTCGGAGGCGTTGGGTATTTCAACCAAGCTGATATGTGGCGGCGCCATAATCGCAGGATAGAGATTGACGAGCAGCATACCGAAGGCGATGGGCAGCAGGAGCAGCGGCTCATACTGCTTTTTGATGGCGAGATAGAGCAGGAAGCACGAAATCGCAATCATCACATAATTCTGCCAGGTGAGGGTCAGGATGCCGGAGCTTTCATACAAACCCTTGATGGCTTCGAGAAAACCATTGAGTATTTCCATAATTCTTTATCTTTTCCTTTCCGCGCGGTTAAAAAGGCCGGGTGTTATCGAGAACACCGGCATTTGCCCAGGCGGAACGACCGCCGGCTTTTTTGATGCTTTTAATCCGTGCCTTGCCCGGAGAGCCGTACATGGTCGCGACAGCGGCGGCGATAACCGCTACAATTTCCTCCGGAACCTCCTCGTCCTCGTCCTCGGGCGGCGCGAAAATGCGCGGCGCAGGCGCTGACGGTTGCTTCGGAACGTCGACAACCTCTATTTTTCTTCTTTTTCTGTTATCCGCGCTCTGCTGTGCCTTGCCGATAGCATAGCTGTAGAGCTTGATGATACCAATCAGCAGAAAGAGCACCGCGAACACGACCAGAAAACCGGTCAGAATCACCTTTGCCGAGGAAGTACCCTTCTCGGCAAGCGATAGCTCCGCGATGACGGGCTGCCATGGTATTGTGCCGTTCATGAACATAAAACGACCTCCGTCTTGTAAAATTTGCATACATGATTATTATAATGGAAATCTCGTTTTTTTGCAACATGAAAAAAGGGCTGAACGGTTTTTCGTCAGTTTGAATAAAAGCCGTTAAATTTTTGTCAAGATTATTATGGAAGATAAAATCCGCGCTCCTGAACCCTTGTCAGAAGCGCGGAAATCTTGCGGTTTATAAAATAATGCAAATCAGACCGTTGCAGCCGTCGTTGATAATTTTCTGAATCGTCTCCCCTATCTTGCGGCGCGCGTCGGCAGGCATGCGGTAGAGCTTGTTGTGCAGTCCCTCGTTGACCAGCTCGTGGACAGATTTTCCGAAGATGTTGCTCTCCCAGATTTTTTCCGGGCTCTCCTCAAACTCCTTGAGAAGATAGGACACCAGCTCCTGGCTCTGCTGCTCCGAGCCGACAATCGGCGTGACCTCGGTCTGGGTTTCGACCTTCATCAGGTGAATCGACGGCGCGCTGGCTTTCAGGCGGATGCCATACTTGCCGCTCTGCTTGATAATCTGCGGCTCCTCCAAGGTCAGCTCGTCAATCGTCGGCATGACAATGCCGTAGCCGGTCTCCCTGACCTGCTCATACGCCTGGGCGATTTTGTCGAACTCCTGCTGCTTCTGCGCCAGCGACTCCATGCGGTTCATCAAATCACATTCGTCGGCGATATCCAGTCCGGTCTGCTCCGACAATACCTTGTAGAACAGCTCCGGCTTGATGCCGACGGAGACGGACGCGCTGCCGATTCCCAAATCAAGAGAATCCAGCGTTGTCGCGGTGACAAACTCGCATTGCTGCATGTCGGCAAGCGCCTGCCGGATTTCGCGTATTTTCTCCATGCCCTCGGCGGCGCCGCGGATACAGTCAAAGACGGCGGATT
The DNA here is from genome assembly GCA_947170465.1 of uncultured Clostridia bacterium. Classification (GTDB taxonomy): domain Bacteria; phylum Bacillota; class Clostridia; order Oscillospirales; family Acutalibacteraceae; genus Ruminococcoides. Next base: position 54,506 of record CAMVTS010000001.1, on the reverse strand, counting down.
TCAGCCAGTGTTCCTTGTCGAGCGAGACCACCCATTTGGGAATGTTGACCTTGATTTCACGGACGGGGAACTCAAAGAGAAGCTGCGCCAGAATCCGGCGGATTTCCTCCTCGGAAAGCTCCATGCAGCTGACGGGCAGCACCGGCACCTGGTAGCGCGCGCTCAAATCCTCCGAAAGTCGCCCTGCCGCTTCGGAATCCGGCTGAGCGGAGTTGAGCAGGACGATGAAGGGCTTGTTGATCGCCTGCAGCTCCGCAATCACGCGCTGTTCGCTCTCCTCGTAGTCCTCGCGCGGAATCTCGCCGAAGGAGCCGTCGGCGGTAATTACCAGACCGATGGTGCTGTGGTCGGTAATGACCTTTTTGGTGCCGAGCTCCGCCGCGTCGTCAAACGGCATTTCCTGCTCTGACCAGGGCGTGCGCACCATGCGCGGCGCGTCCTCCTCGCTGTGACCGAGAGCGGAAGCAACAAGATAGCCTACGCAGTCAATCATGCGCACCTTGAAGGAGATGTTGTCGCCCAGCTCGACCGCGACGCTCTCCTCGGGAATAAACTTCGGCTCGGTCGTCATGATGGTTCTGCCGGCTGACGACTGCGGCAGCTCGTCGACGGTGCGGCGGTAGATATTCTCGTCGCGGATATTCGGCAGCACCAGCGCGTCCATAAAGCGCTTGATGAAGGTGGATTTGCCGGTTCTCACCGGTCCGACGACGCCAATATAGACATCGCCGTCGGTGCGCTGTGAAATGTCTCTGTATACGTTTCTTTCTTCCATGATACACCCTCCCCTACAGCTTCGGAATCAGCAGCATTTGCGGACTTTCCAGCGTCAGTCCGGTCAGTCCGTTTTCCGCGAGCAGCAAGTCGAGCCGCGTGTTGTGCGCCTTGGCAATCTGCCACAGGTTTTCGTCCGGTTCCGCAAAATAAAGGGTTAGTGCGCAGTTCTCCTGCACAATCGGCGCATCCTCCAGAAGCTGGACGTCCGAAACAGCGCGGAGCGTCTCGCGGCTGAGGGCGCCGCCGGAGATTTTCAGCTCCATGCGGATTTCCGCGGCGTTGTCGTCCGCCAGACGATAACTGATGCCGCCCGGCGAAGCCTTGCCGAAGGTCAGGCTGCCGAAGCCCTCGGTGCCGGTCAGGGTGTGGCGGTAATCGCAGGTGCGCTCAATGAACACCGGCATATTCTTCTCGTCGAGCGCCATCATGCAGAGGTTGATTTTGCCGCTGACGGAAAGCCCCTTCTCGCCGGGCGCGGTTTCCATGGTGACGGAATCGGCATAGATATCGAGAATCTTGCCGATTTTGCCGTTGTCTACGCGGAAGCTGAGCTTCTCCATGAAGCTCTCGGCGACCGGCATGACCGCGTCGGTGACGGTGAGGTTTTCAAAGGACGGCACCGTGGCGAAGGCGGTGGAATACACGTCGGTGACAATCTCCTCGTCGCGCGTGACATAGCCCTCCTCGGTCAGACAAAGCTTGACGTCGAGCGCCACCGCCGGCTTGTCGCTCATGAGGTCGTTTTTCAGCCGCAGGTCGTAGGACATGACCTCGCAGCCGAGCAGGTTCTGCGTGTTTTCCTCCACGCCCTTGCAGTCCACAATCTGTGAAAACGGCAGAATGTATTCCAGTCTGGCGGTCTCGCCGCTCTCCACGTCGGTGAGGTAAAACAGGCGCAGGTTCAGCTCGCCGCTGACCATCAGCTTGCCGGTGACGGCTTTCACGTCCGTCAGACCGGCGTTGACCTTGGAATAGAGCACGGATTCTATCGCCGGCTTGTCGGCAACGGCGATTTCCTCGCTGACGGTGAACTGCTCCTGGCAGAAGGCGCTCAGGCTGGCGCAGCTGACCGTGCGTTTCAGGGCTTCCAAGCCTTCCGGCGGCGTAAAAAGCCGGGTGGACGCGGTGCTGAGCACCTGCACATAGAGTGAAAACGCGCCGTGCATGACTAATCGGCGCGGACTGAGCGCGCGGCAGTTGATGTACTCCGGTTTTGTCCGGGTGAGAATGACAAAGCTCTCCGGCGTGTCGCGGACAGAAAAGCGCTGTGAAAAATCCACGCTCTGCTCGCAGCAGCGAATCGTTTTGGCGCTGCTCTCGACATAGAGGACGTTGACGACGCAGCTGCCGTCCACCTGCAGCTGACCGCCCGAAAGCGTTTTGGTCTGGATTTTGGGAATCAAGGTGCACTTCAGAATTTTTTCGATATCAGGACAGTAATCCGGCAGCGTTAAATCGACGTCCGCCAGCTGTTCGGCAACCGTGTCCAGCACCGCGACAGGTGTGCGGAAGGAACGGCTCTCCGAAAGATTCTCCATGTTTATCTCTCCTTTGATTTTGTTAGTAAAGGATATGCAAAGGAGAAAAGGATTATGACAGAAAAAGAGCCGGCTCACGGGGAACCGGCTCTGAATGTGCCTGAAAATTATTCGATTTCCGCGATAACGTTCTGGATACGGCTGGCGTCCGCAACCGTGCAGCTGCCGTCGCCGTTGATGTCGGCGGCGTTCTTCTGCTCTGTACGGAAGTTGACCAGCTCCGCAGCCTGCTGCTGAATGTAGGTTGCGTCCGCAATCGTGAGCTTGCCGTCAAAGTTGACGTCGCCCTTGACATAATCGGCGGAGGAGCCGGGAATGAACATCGCCATCTTGCTGGTGCTCAGACCGGTGAAGCCGCTCTGCTTGTTAAGATTGGTTTCCTTGCTGCTGTCAACGATATAACCTTCGTCGCCGTCGTCATTGTGGCAGCCGAGAATCTTCATCTCGAGATTGACGGTGGTTTCGCCGCTGCCGATGACCTCGAAGGGAATGACAATGAAGTCGTCCTCAATGCTGAAGTCCTCGCCGGTGAGGTTGGAGAAGTTGCCCTTGATGGTGCCGACGTTCTTCTCTCTGGCGACAGCGCCCTTGACAGTGGGCATGAGCTTGGTGAGGTTGCTCTGGTTGAAGCGCAGCTTGGAGGTGTCGTAGGTCAGCTCCCACTCCGCGTTGAACAGCTCGTAGGAGGAGGACAGCTTGTACACCAGCGTCACGCTGTTGGAAGCGGAGGAAATGGTACGCTTGGAGGTCGGGAAATAGTTGGAGGTGGCGTTGAGCGTCATCTTGACGTCCGGAGCGCTGCTTCCGTTGGCGGAAACTCTGGTCTTGGCGGTGTAGGACAGATTTTGGAAGCCTGCCTGAGAGCCGAGGCTCTGCACCTTGCTGTTGTCAACCAGATAGCCGTTGTCGTCGTTGTTGTTGGTCAGACCGAGCACCTGTACGTCGAGATAAACGTCAGCGGTGCCGGTGCCCTTCTTGTCAAATACCGCCTTGACGAAGGTTTTCTCGGTGGAGAAGTCGTCGGTGTTGGTATTGGAATAGCTGCCCTTGATTCTGCCGGTTGCCGGCTCATTGGTGGCTACAGAGGGAACGTTGGGCATCATCTTGCCGGTGGTCGCCTTGTTGAAGCTGAGCTTGGTGCTGTCGTAGGTGAGCACCCAGTCGCTGTTGAGGACAGGCATGTTGGATTTGAGCAGATACTCAACGGTTACGGTGGAAGCGGTTTCGCTGACAACTGCGCTGCCCTTCGCGAAGAAGTTGGAGGTCGCGTTGACGGTCAGGGTTTTGCTCTCAACCGGGTCGTTGCCGGAAGCCTCGTCCTCCATGGCGGAGCCGAGCACTGCCTGCGCGGAGCCGGAGATATTGCCGGAAGCGAAAGCGCCGGTGAGGGTCTGCTTCTGATTGTTCGCGACTGCCTGCGCAATCTGGTAATTGCTGCCGCTGCCGCTGCCGACAGACAGCTCGCTGACAGTGAGGCTGACATTGGCGTTGCCGGTGCCGATAACCTCAAATTCCGCCTGAACAAAGGTTTTCTTGCTGGTGAAGCTCGCGCCTGCGGGATCGGAATAAGCGCCGTAAACGCGGTTGTTGTAGGTGTTGGTGTAGTCGCCGGAGAGGTTCGGCGTCATGGCGTCGGTGGAGGACACCAGCCGCAGCTTGGAGGTGTCATAGCTGAGGTTCCACTGCGCGTTGGCAACCGGGAGACCGGACTGCAGCTGGTACTTGACGGTCACTCTGCCGCTGCCGTTGGAGGAGGTAACGGAGGCGTTGCCGAGTACGTTGGAGGTTGCGTTGACGGTCGTGGTGGTAACGACAGGACCGGGCGTGGTGGGCTCTACCGGATCGGTGGGCTCTACCGGATCGGTCGGGTCGATAATAATCGGTGTGCCGCCGTCGGACTTGCCGATTCTGGCAAGCGGAGAGGTGATGATATCCTCATCCTCCTTCTCCTTGGAGGTACTGGGGTCGTTGGAATAGCTGCCGGTCGCGTTGTCGAGCATGGTGTCATCGTAAGGAATACAGTCCAGACCGGACTCACCGCGTGTCGCGACGAGCATGGCGCCGATGCCCTTGTTCTTGAGATAGTTCGCATCAATGCCGAGAGTCTTGAACGGAATCTTCATCTCATAGAAGGAGTCGTACTTGGTGTTGTGATTCTTGGTCTTGAAGTCTACCCAGTTGCTGCTCTCGGAGTAAATGTCATCGGGGCTTTTGGAGCCGTCGAGTCCCCAGATATGGGAGCAGATGTTGGTCTCCGCCATCTTGTACTCGATGCCGCCCTTGGCAAAGCCGACGCAGCCGGTGGTGTAGTTGGTGTTGCCCTGCGCGTCAACGCCGGTGAACATGGAGGGCTCACCCAGACCGGGCTTGCCGCTCATGTAGAAGAGATGGTCGACGTGCTGCTTGAAGGTCAGACCCATCTTCTGTCCCCAGATGGGGCCGCCCTGGCTGTTCTTGTTGGACATGGAGGGCTTGGAGGGATCCACGCTGAGAGCGAGAATCAGCGGTACGTCGAGCACGCGTCCGCCGTCGGACAGCGGTCCGTCGCCTTCACGCGCCCAGGTGTCGGTGGTGTTGACCATCTGCCAGCCGATGTAAAGGTTGGAGCTGTCATACGCCGCAAAAAGCGCATAGGTGTCGAGCACGCAGTTCTCGTGTCCGCCCTTGTAGTTGTTGGCAATGTCCCACGCCGCGCCCTGAGCGATAATCATATCCTCGGACCAGTCAGTGGCACTGCCGTCGATGGTGATTGTCTTGTTGGCAAGACCTGATTTACCGCCCGGATTTGTCTGGTAGTACTTGGTACAGAGTTCTTTCGACGACGCGTACGCGGTGAGCGGTACAGAAACCGCGGACACAGCCATGAGTGCCGAAAGAACCGCACTGATGAGTTTGTTTGCTTTTTTCATGTTAATTGAAACCTCCTAAATACTGCAACATTTTGCAATACAAATTACCATCTCAATTATAAATGTTTTTTAACAAAAAAACAACAAAAAAATGAGATGTGCGTCGTTTTCGGAACTATGCACATCTCAAACTCTTTGTCCGCATTTCGTTTGTTCAATTTTCCTATAGCATGTTTCTTTTATGAAAAATTGCGTTTTTCCTTTTTAATGCCGAACATCATTCTGAGAAGTCCGGCGAAAAATTTCGGATTGTCGATAAGTACTACCTTCATGCTGTCACCTCCGGAAACACGATATACTCACAAATACCAGCGCGGCTGCCGCCACTGCCAGCACCCATTCGGTGGGCAACACCGACGCGACCAAAAGCCCCAGTCCGAAAAACACCGACGCGCGAACCTTGCTTCTTCTGCATCTCATCCTATCACCCTCTATCAGTCTACGCGCCAAAGACAAAAGTGACACTTGCCAAACGGGATTTTTTTCGGTATGATAGAAACGGTGATAGTATGAGACAACTGACAATCGGCAAAAACGACGGCAGCCAGCGGCTGGACAAGTTCCTGCAGAAGCGGTTCCGCACCCTGCCCAAAACACTGATGTACAAATATATCCGAAAAAAATGCGTCAAAATCAACGGCAAAAAATGCAGTCCGGAGGATATGGTGCACGAAGGCGACGTGCTGACCTTCTTCATCAAGGACGAGTTCTTTGAGCAGAGCGGGGAAAAGCACTATGAATTTCTCAAAGCGCCGACAAAGCTCACTATCGTCTATGAGGACGGCAACCTCCTTTTGCTCGACAAAAAGCCCGGCGTGATTGTCCACCCGGACAAGCGCTATCACTTTGATTCGCTCGTCAGCCGCGTGCAGCATTATCTCTACGAAAAGGGTGAATATAACCCCGAAGCGGAGCAGGCGTTCGCGCCGGCGCTGGTCAACCGGATTGACCGCAACACCGGCGGCATTGTGATTGCCGCTAAGAACGCCGAAAGCCTGCGGATTCTCAACCGGAAGATGAAAACAAGGGAGCTGGAGAAGTTCTATCTCTGCCTGATTCACGGCAAGCCAAAGAAGGACAGCGACACCCTGCACGGCTTTCTGACGAAAAACGAGAGCAAAAACAAGGTGACGGTGCACCAGAATCCCGTGGAAGGCAGCAAGGAAATCCTGACAAAATATGAAATTCTCAAATCCAACGGCGCCTACAGTCTTGCCGAGGTCGAGCTGCTGACCGGCAGGACGCACCAGATTCGCGCGCATATGGCTTCCATCGGGCATCCGCTGGTGGGTGATACAAAGTACGGCAAAAACAAGAAAGCGCCCGACGGCTTTCGCTGGCAGGCGCTGTACAGTTATAAATTGAAGTTTCATTTCACGGAGGACGCAGGTCTGCTGCAATACCTCGACGGAAAAGAATTCAGTGTAAACGACGTGTGGTTTGCGGATTATCTTTAATCCACAATCGCCATCATGGCGGACATGGTGCCGCGTCTGCCCTTGGTGGCGCGGTGGCTCCACAGCAAATCGCTGTGGCAGTTGGTACAGAGGTCGGACACGGTGATATTCTCCGGCTTCACGTCTGCCGCGACCAGAATCTGACGGTTGGTTTCGAGCAAATCGAGCATGAACTTGCCGCCCTCCTTCGGAAAGACAAACCGCTCCGGCTGCAAATCGGTCATGGCGAGGAAATGCTTCGCGCACGGCTCGTCAACCTCGTAGCAGCAGCGCGAAATCGCCGGTCCGATTGCCGCGACAATATCCGCAGGTTCGGTGCCGTAACATTCACGCATTTTTTCGAGCACCTTCTCCCCGATTCTGCCGACGGTGCCGCGCCACCCGGCATGCGCCAGACCAATCGCCTTGTTTTTGGTATCAACAAAGAACAGCGGCGTGCAGTCGGCGTAGTAGGTGACCAAGGTCACGCCCTTTTCATTGGTAATCAGTCCGTCAACGCTTTCCATATCACGCGGCTTGTAAATGCCGACGCCGCAGTTTTCCTTCGTGACCGGACGGACAAAGGTGTGATGGTCCTGCGCCGAGGCAGTCAGGGTGTCAAACTCAAAGCCGGCGCTCAGGCAGAAGCGCCTGTAATTCTCGGTCACGTTGCCGGGATTGTCGCCGCGGTTGAACGCCATGTTCATTGAGGTGAACTCTCCCTCCGATACGCCGCCGAGACGGGTAGTGAAGGCGTGACGGATGAATTTTATTTCCGATAAAGAATAATAAGTGAGAAACGGCACGGTATCCGGATGGTTGAGCGCCATAGTGGCTGATGAAAAGGTCAAGATGATTCCTCCCAAATGGCTTGAAAGCTGTTATAAGATATGGTATACTGGTTACTGAGGTGAACTCCTATGAAAAATAAACTCTTTGGTAAAAATATCGTTCCGGACTGCGCGTATTGCGACAACGCTGTCTTTGAAAACGGCGTGTTCGGCTGCAAAAAAGCGAAGCACATTCAGGACGCGAAGTGCAGAGCGTTTGACTACAATCCCCTGCTCCGTGTCCCGAGAAGCGTCACCCTGCGCGGTACGTACACGATAGAAGATTTTAAGCTGTAATGCAAAGCCGGTATCATAAAGATACCGGCTTTAATTATACTATTTATAGGTCACGCAGTCAATAGCGCCGTTGTCGATGGTGCTGCCGTTCCGGTAATGATCGCCGAACAGGTAGACGGTGTCGTCCACATAGCAGCAGCGGCGGACGGAGGTGAGCTTGTCGGAGGTGTATTCGTCCACCACCGCGATTTTGCCGTTCTCGATTTTGAAGTTAATCGTGCCGCCGCTGACAATCGGGTCACCATAGCGGTCGGTCTCCGAATCGAATTGCTGGATATAGGACGTATAGGGAATGGTGTAGTCGCCGCGGTCGAAATTCACCAGCAGCGCCTTGGGGTCGTACTGGACGTCGGAGGTGTAGTCCTCAAAAACCTTGGTGTCGAGAATGGCGGGATTGCTCTTGTCGGTCACGTCAAAGGTGACGATTTTCAGTCCGGTCTGCATCTCCATGCCGCTGTCGCTCTCAACGGTTTCGTAGCCGAGACCGAGCAGGGTGTTGCCGTCAACCGGCACGAGCATACTGGAAAATCCGGTGATTTTGACCTCGCCGGTGATATGCGGCGCTGTCGGTACGCTGAGGTCAATCACAAAGAGCGGGTCGGTGCGTTCGTAGGTGATAACGTAGGCGGTTTCGTTGATGTAACGCACCGCCTTGATGCTCTCGTTTTTCGCGAAGCCCGTGACCTCGCCGAGCTGTTCGAGCTTGTCGGACAGGACATAGAGGTTGTTGGTCTCGATGCCGTCTTCGTCACAGGAGGTCGTCGCCACGCGGAGGTTGCCCTCGTATTCGTCGAGAGAATACTGGTTGTTAATCTCGCCCCTGACGGCGGCGCTTGCCGTGAAGTTGAGGTTGTCGAGCAAATCGACCTTGACAATCTGGGTGCTCTCGCCGCGCCGGAGGTAGTTCCAGCTCCAGCTGCGCGTATTGTTGAGCACGTCCTCAAACAGCACCGGCGAATACTCCATGGCGGTGACATAGAGATGATCCTGCGTGCAGTAAACGTCCTGCGCTGAACCGAGAATCGCCTTGGTCACGGTGTCCTTACCGCTGTTTTTGGTGTCAAAGCGGCTGACGACAAGGAAGTTGGCGCTGGTGGGATTATCGACGGTATAGACGTTCTGCGCCGGCACCTCGTCAAAGGTCGCGCGCTTTGCGTTATCAAAATCGCTGCACGTAACCGGCACGCTGTTCTCGTCGCTTGCGTAGTCGGTGGACACCAGATAGAGCGTGTCTCCAATCATGCGCGAGGAGCAATAAGAACCGCCCTGCGCAAATTCATCAACGCGCGTGACGTGGGAAACATCGGAAATATCGTAGATTTCGGCTTTTGAAAATTCTTTTTGAGAATAATTCTTGCTGTTTGGCTCGCCGTTATAATAGTATTTCTGCGACAGCACAATCAGACGGTCGCTGCGAACGTAGAAATTGTTAAAATAAGCGTCCTCGGAATCCGGCTTGACGACGGCAACCTTCTCGGACTGCTCGCCCTTGGCGGAATAAATCAGGATATTGCCGTTTTCCGAGAGATAGTAGAGGTACTTGCCGTCCGTTTTGAGGCAGTCGGCTTCGTCCACGCCGGTATGCTGAACGTAGGTGGCATTGTGGCTGGAGCCGGACGCCGCGGCGCCGGTAGCGGCGCCATCGGCAGCGGCACCATTCAAAGCGCCCTTTTCGTCAGCCGCACCGTATTCGAGCGCAATATCCGCCGCCGCGCTGCTCTGATCATTGCTGTAGAGGTTGCGCCGGAAATCCATGGTGCGCTTGATTGTTTCGCGGATTTCGCCCTTATTCTGAAAAGCGCGCAGGCTCGCCGTACCGGTCAGGGGTTCGGGCAGGGGCTTTTTCTGCCACGGCAGCGCGCCGAAGATATTCGCCGTGATGAACGCGCCGGCGGTAATCACCGCCACGGAAGCGGCAACGGACACCGCGCCAATCAGCTTTTTATGATTCTTTTTCTCCTGCAGGGGCTGCACGCCGGCAAGCTGCCGCGAAATCAGCTCCTCGTTGAGTTCGTCCGGCGCGTGGACGCCGTCGGACGATAATTTGTCCCTGATAAAATCAAAATCTGTCTGTTTCATCGCTTTACTCCAAAAACTGTCTCATCTTTCCCAGCGCACGCGCGAGCTTTGTCCGCACGGTTGCCGGGTTCTTGCCGAGCATGGCGCCGATTTCGCGGCTGTTGTAGCCGGCGACGGCACTGAGGAGAACAAGGTCGCGTTCCTCCGCCGAAAGGCTGTCGAGCGCTTCGCTCAGCTCGGTGCGTATGTATGAGGTATCGGGCAGAAGATGGGCGTTCTCGTCTATCTCGACAAATTCCAGTCCGGTCTTGCGCCGGATTATCGCGCAGCACTCGCGGTAGAGAATCCGGAACAGCCACGCCGAAAAGGCACGCTCGTCCCGGATGGACGCGATGCCCATATACGCCTGCGTAATGCATGCCGACACCGCGTCCTTCGCGTCCTCGGCACTGCGCAGCTTATAGTAGGCGTAGCGGTAGAGACTGTCCTTGTATTGCAGATAGAGCTGAGAAAACGCGTCCTTGTCGCCTGCCCTTGCTCTTTTGATCAATGCTTTGCCGTCCATGTCTGACCTCCAACGAATTCGTTCATTAATATAGTGTCGGAAAATGGCAAAAGTGTTTCACAAATAACAGTTTTTGATAAGAAAAATGAAAGCCGAGCAAAAGCCCGGCTTAGCGTGTCGAAAAACAGTCGCTTGTCTTTCGATGATGGTAAAAATATAAGCTGAAAATGTAGGGTTTGGTCTTGACCAAACCGGAGTAATGAGTCTGACGTAAGCGCTTCGTCCACGGTTCGGTCAAGACCGAACCCTACAAGTAAAATCGAATATAATTGATACGAGAATTACTTGTTTGGACTTTTTCTACAGTCTGAGCCGGGCAAAAGCCCGGCTTGACTTCAGTTTACGCTAACTGAAAGTAGTGGATATAGCTGTCAATCGCCTTCTGAATGGTGTCCATGGCGGCTTCCGCGCCGGAGAACTCGGTAGCGGCGATCTTGTTGCCGTCCTCGAGCGCCTTGTAGACCATGAAGAAATGACGGATTTCATCAAAACGGTGCTTCGGCAGGTCGGAAATGTCGTTGTAGACGTTGTAGTTGGGGTCGTTGACGGGAACGGCGATAATCTTCTCGTCAATCTTGCCGTTGTCGGTCATGTTGAGCACGCCAATGGGCTTGCACTCGACCAGCGTCATGGAGTTGATGGTTTTGCTGCACAGCACCAGCACGTCGAGCGGGTCGCCGTCGTTGGCGTAGGTGCGCGGAATGAAGCCGTAGTTGGCAGGATAAACCGTGGAAGTAAAGAGTACGCGGTCGAGCTTGAGCAGTCCGGTCTCCTTGTCGAGCTCATATTTATTCTTGCCGCCCTTGGAAATCTCAATAACAGCGTAAAACTGCTTAGCGGTGATGCGCTTGGGTGAAATGTCATGCCAGATATTCATTAGGAAAACCTCCTTTTTCTTTTATTATAAAAGATTCAAAAGGTGTTGTCAATCATCATTATCGTTTTTTTCGCACAAGGTCGATAATGCCCTTGACAAGCTGAATCAGCAGGGTCGGCGCAAACGCGAGCAGGAAAACGACAATGTATCTTTCGGAGCCGAGCGACACGACCGAGAAGAGACGGTGCAGCTGCGGCAGGAAAAGTACCAGCGCCATCAGGAACGCGCCGATAAAGAACGCGCCGACGCTGTAGAAATTGGTGGAGAAGCCGATTTTGAAAACGGAGTGGGTGCTGCGGCAGTTGAAGCCGTGGAACAGGCGCGCCATTGTCAGGGTAGCGAACGCCATGGTCGCCGCGGTGGCGGCGTCGGTCTGCAGTCCCATCAGGAAGGCAATAATGACGGAAACGGCAATCAGCGCGCCCTGACCGAACAGCAGCGCGGTGAAATCCGCAGTGAGAATACCTTTATTGGGATCTCGCGGCTTTTGGGAGAGAAGTCCCGGCTCCAGCGGCTCCATGCCAATCGCGATAGCCGGAAGCGAGTCGGTGAGCAGGTTGATAAAGAGCAGGTGAACCGGCGCGAAGGGTACCGGCAATCCCGCGACAGAGGTGAACAGCACGGTGAGAATCGCCGCCATGTTGCCGGAAAGCAGGAAAAGAATCGCGTTGCGGATATTGCGGTAGACGTTTCTGCCGTTGGCGACTGCCTTGATGATGGTGGCAAAGTTGTCATCCTGCAGAATCATGGAGGCGGCGTCCTTGGAAACCTCGGTGCCGGTGATGCCCATGGCGATGCCGATATCCGCCTTTTTGAGAGCGGGCGCGTCGTTGACGCCGTCGCCGGTCATGGAAACAATATTGCCGCGGCGCTGCCACGCTTCTACTATGCGGATTTTATTTTCGGGAGACACGCGGGCGTAGACAGAAATGGTCGGAAGCACCTTGTCGAGCTCCGCGTCGCGCATCGCGTCAAGCTCCATGCCGGTCACGGCGATGTCGCCGTCGCGCATGATGCCGATTTGCTTTGCAATCGCCGAAGCCGTTACCTTGTGGTCACCGGTAATCATAATCGGCTTGATACCGGCGCGGATCGCGTCGGCAACCGCCGCCTTGCTTTCGGGACGCGGCGGGTCAATCATAGAGACAAGTCCGAGGAAGGTGAAGCCGGTCTCGGTTTCAAGCGTCAGCGGCTCGTCGCTCTTTTTATACGCAAAGGTCAGCACGCGCAGTCCCTGCTCCGAGAACGCCTGATTCTGCGCGGTGATTTTTTTCTTGTCCTCGTTAGTAATCGGGCGCACGCCTTCGTTGGTCGTGATGCTGACGCAGCGGTCTAAAATGGAGTCGAGCGCGCCCTTGGTGAGAATATACGGCTCGCTGTGCAGGATATACTTGGTGCTCATCATCTTGCGGTCGGAGTCAAAGGGCAGCTCCTCCTTGCGCGGGAAGGTACTGCGGATAATTGTCTCCTGATAGCCGGTGCGGCGGAAGCCCTCAATCAGGGCATATTCCGTCGGATCGCCGATGCCCTTGCCGTCCACAATCGCGGAGTCGTTGTTGAGGAGCATGTTGTAAATCATCAGGTGATGGCTCTCGTTTTCCTGCAGGAGCGTTTCGGGAATAATGCACTCGCCGTTGATGTAAATCTGCTGGACGGTCATCTTGTTCTGGGTGAGGGTTCCGGTCTTGTCGGAGCAGATAACCGACACGCATCCAAGACTCTCGACCGCCTTCAAATCCTTGATGACGGCGTTTTCCTTCGCCATCTTCTGGGTGCCGATCGCCTGGACTATCGTGACTATCGAGCTGAGCGCCTCCGGAATTGCCGCGACAGCCAGCGCCACTGCGAACATCAGCGCGTCAATCAGCGTCTGACCGCGCCACATGGAGAGCCCGAACACCAGCGCGCAGATAATCAGGATAATCAGCGCCAGTCTGCCGGAGAACTGGTCGAGGCTCTTCTGCAGAGGCGTTTTCTTGTCCTTGGCGTTGTTCATCAGGGAAGCGATTCTGCCGATTTCGGTGTTCATGCCGGTGGCTGTGACGGCCACCAGCGCCCTTCCGTAGGTGACAAGACTGCCGGAATAAACCATGTTCAGCCGGTCGCCCAGCGGCACCTCGTCCGTAATCGGCGCTTCGTTTTTCTCAATGTTGGTCGATTCGCCGGTCAGGGAGCTTTCGTTGACCTGAAGGGAATAGCTGCGGAGCACCCTGCCGTCCGCTATCACCAAATCGCCGGCTTCCAATACGACAATATCGCCGGGCACCACGTCGCGCGAGTCAATTTCGAGCTTCTGACCGCCGCGGATAACCTTGGCGCTCGGTGAACTCAGCGATTTCAGGCTGTCAAGCGATTTCTCCGCCTTGACGTGCTGGAAAGTGCCGAGAAGCGCGTTCAAGATAATAACGGCGAAAATGACAATCGTGCTCTCGATATTGCCGGAAATCATCGAGATAATCGCCGCCGCTATCAGTATCAGCACCAGCAAATCCGCGAACTGGCTGAGAAAGACCATGAAAACGGACTTTTTCTTTCCCTCTGCCAGCACGTTTTTGCCGTGCTTTTCCAAAAGCTGCTCCGCTTGTTCGGCGGCGAGACCATTGGTGGTGACCTCAAGCTCTTTCAGCGTTTGCTCCGTCGTTTTTTGATACCATTGCATGCAGAATGCCTCCTCAAAAAAATAAGACTTTTATTGCGCTACTCACCCGTTTCGCAATAAAAGTCTCGTTCTTTCAGATATATCCGATACCCGTCGCGCAGGTATGAGATTGACGAAATATACCACGGCTATCGCCGCGAACTACTCCCCTTTATATTTTTATTATAGCAGAATAAGGGAACGTTGTCAATCACTTTCATCAATTGCCGGGGGCTGCTTCTCCGGCTTTTCGCCGCTTTTCATCGCGAGCAGAATGCCGGTAAAGACGCACGCCGTGCCGGCAGCGCCTGCAATCATGGCGACAGTTTCTTTTCTCAAAAGAAATCCGGCAACACCTGCCGCGATGGCGCAGGCAAGGCCAATCAGCAGCAGGACAAGGGCTGCCTTGTATTTTCCGTTCATTTTCATGCTTCTTCCTCCAGACAATTGGCAATCGCGGCAAAATCCTCCAGCTTCAGCGCTTCGGCTCTGGCGTTCAGCGGTATGCCGGCTTTGGTCAGCACGCCGGTGATTTCGTCCTTGGGGCGGTGCAGTCCGGCGCTGAGCGAGTTGGCAATGACCTTGCGGCGCTGTGAAAACGCCGCCTTGACGACCTCAAAAAAGAGCGCTTCGTCCGTCTGGACCGGCGGCTCCGGGAGCACGTTCAGCCGAATCACCGCCGAATCCACCTTGGGCGCCGGCATAAACGAACCGGCGCTCACGCCAAAGAGCATTTCGGGCTTGGCGTAGTAATTCACCGACACCGTAACGGCGCCGCTCATGCGCGAGCCGACCTCGGCGCAGATACGCTGCGCGGCTTCCTTCTGCACCATGACGGTGATGGCTTTGACCGGCAGCCTGTCCTCGAGCAGCTTCATAATCACCGGCGAGGTGATGTAGTACGGAAGATTGGCGCAGACAACGACCTCCATGTCCGGAAATTCCTCGGCTATGAGCTGATTCAAATCGAGCCTGAGCACGTCGTCGTTGACGATTTTGACGTTATCGTATTCCGCTAAGGTCTCGTCGAGCACCGGCAGCAGGCGCTTGTCCAGCTCGACGGCGACCACCTTGCCGGCAAGCTGACAGAGCTCGTTCGTCAGCACACCGATACCCGGTCCGATTTCTATGACGCCGACGCCTGACCCGGCGCCGCTCTCCTGCGCCATGCGCGGACAGACCGATGGATTGATGAGAAAATTCTGTCCGAGCGCCTTGGAAAAGGTAAAGCCGTGGCGCGTGAGAATCTCCCTGATGGTTCCGATGTCCGATAATCTGTTCATTTCAGTGTCCGCAGTCCTTTCGGGTATTTGTTCTTTAATCTGCCGCCGGACGCCTTGCCGAAGCCGGTCGTCATGCCCTCGACGCAGACGGCGGTATAGCCCTTGAGGTCGGGCGGCACGGCGATTTCCTCACCGTGGAGATAGGCTTTGATTTCCGGACTGTCGGCGCTGAAATCCACCGCGTTTACGCATTCCTCCGGCTTGGCGGCACAGAAGGCGCTGTGATGGGGCTCGATGCGGTTCCTGACCTTTTCGCCCAGAATCACACCGGCTCGGAGAACCGGTATGCCCTTGATGTTGAAATGATAATTCTTTGGGAGAATGATAATCTTATCTTTTTGCACGGTAATATGCTCGCCGAACGGTCTGTCGGCAAACAGGCTGTCGTAGAAATCCAAAATCTCCTTATCGGCAATGCCGGTCGCAGGCGGCTGCATATTCGGCGCGGCAGTTCCCTTTTTGCGCAGTCTGGCGGCAAAATGACCTTCGCCGCCGTCCATCGGAAAAATACGCCGTGCGTAGTTCATGGTCGGTCTGCCAAAGGTCACGCCGGCATCCTCCAGCTCAAAATCGGGATTTTCCGCCAAAAACGCCTCTGTCACCCCCTCGTTTTCCTCGCGCGAGAAGGTGCAGGTCGAGTAAACCAGCACGCCGCCGGGCTTGAGAGCATTTTTTGCGCTGTCGAGAATGTGCTTCTGGCGAACGGCACAGCTTTTGACGTGCTCAACGCTCCATTCCTGCGCGGCGCTGTTCTTGCGGAACATGCCTTCGCCGCTGCAGGGCGCGTCCACCAGCACCTTGTCAAACCGTCCGGCAAGCTGTTCGCAGAGCAGGTCGGGGTGGGCGTTGGAGACGACCGCGTTTGGGATTCCCATGCGTTCAATATTCGATAAAAGAATATTGGCGCGGCTTTTCACTATCTCGTTGCTCCATAACAAGCCGATGCGGTTAAGTTTCGCGCCAATCTGGGTGCTCTTGCCGCCGGGAGCCGCGCAGAGGTCGAGCACAAAGTCGCCTTCCTCCACGCCGAGCATTTCCACCGCCGAGGTCGCGGATGGCTCCTGCATATAAAACGCGCCGCAATGGTGCAGCGGATGATTGCCAAGCGATTGGATTTCATTCGGTATATAATAGCCGTCCGGACAAAACGGCGTTGGTTTCAGCTCAAAGGGCAGCGCCGATTTCAGCTTGTCCGGCGTACATTTGAGGGTGTTCAGGCGAAGTCCGCGGAAGTTCTCTCCCTCATAATAGCGCAGAAACGCAGGGTATTCTTCGCCGAGCAACGCCTGCATGCGCAATAAAAATTCATTCATAGGTATATTTTCCATTTTTTCGGTTCATACTATTGGTACAACGACAGGAGGTGTGAACATGAGCAAGAAGCAGAATACGAAGAACAGCACGCAGAACTGCAATGACAAAAAGCAGGGTTCTACACAGAACTGCGACAACAAGCAGACCACCAACTGCGAATAATTTTCAGAAGCCTCCTGCGGTGAACCCGCAGGAGGTTTTTCCTTAATAGCCGAAAGTATCGTTGATGATGATAACCTTGATGCGGTTGACGTGGCGCTGCTGGGCGCAGACAACATAGTTGCAGCAAATTCTGCCGTCGCCGTGACAGCCCTCGCACAGCTCGGGATTCTCTTTGTTGAGCGAAACGCACTTGCCGGTCTTGGCGCAGTAGGTGTCAATGCCGAGACGGACGGTATTCGGCGGCGCTGCCTTGGTCTTGACACGTTCAATGGCTTCGTCAATATTGCTGACGATTTTGTTCACGCCGCAGATGACGACGACGCTCTTGGGGCCGTATAGAATCGCGGCGACGCGGTTGGAATTGCCGTCAACGTTGTACAGCTCGCCGTTTTCGGTCAGGGCGTTGGTACTCGTAAAAAACGCGTCCGCGCTGAACGTTTGACGGTAGACCTCCTCTACCTCCTCGCGTGTAATTCCCGGACGGGAACGGTCGAGGTAATTGTAATCCGCCGAGGTGATGATATCGTACACGCCGGTTTCCTTCAAGGTCACGGAACCACCGCTGGAAATCGTATCTCCCGGCTGAATCAGGGTTCTGACCAGCTCGCAGGCTTCTTCCTTGGTCTCGCAGAAATACGGCTCCATCTTGTTGCGGCGGAGATTTTGCATGGTTTTGTCAATTCTTGCTTTGAGTTCCTCTGTCATAGCGCACACTCCTTGGTTTTTTTCTTATTATAGCGCAATTCAGAGAAGAAAGCAATTGTTTTTATTTCATCATCATTTCCTTGAACGGCACGCCGAGATATTCCGCGACCGCCTGCGATAAGGCGCGCGCAATCGTGTCGATATTGTTGCGGATCCATGTCGCGTCGTCACGGTTGTCGTGAAAGGCAGTCTCAATCAGCACCGCCGGGGCTTTGGTTTGTTTCAGCTCGGCGAGATTCGCGGTCGGAATCGTCCGCACGTTCATCGGCTCGCGGTAGATCGGCTTGTAGCTCTTTTCAATCAAATCGGCAAATCGCTTGCCGCGCGTGCTGGTCGGGTAGTAATAAATCTGCGTGCCGGTGTTTTTGCCCTCCTGTCCCTGTGGCGAGGCGTTGCTGTGAATCGCCAGATGCAGGTCGTAAGCCTGCCCGTTCGCGTCGCTGATAATCTGACCGAGAGACTGCTGCGGATCGTTGCGGTCAAATTCGATGCCGCTGGCGGTCAGGTAAGGCTCCATCGCGTCGGCTATCAGGTTCATGTAGTATTCCTCGGTGCCGCCGTCGACATAGCGGTTGAACTCCTGCGCGGACGGACTGAGATAGATTTTCGGCATAAAAAAGCACCCTTTCATGATGAAATTTCAGTCCATACTATGCCGGATTTGCGAAAGAGTGAGTAAGCAGCGGCAAACTTTATTTTAATTCTTTTGCGCAATTAAATTGTGCGATTTATATGGTAAGATAGTTCAAATTGGAGAAATCATTCTCTGAAATTTTGTATACTATATGAAAGGGGAAATATACAATGAAATGGGTTTGTACCGTATGCGGTTATGTTCACGAGGGAGATCAGCCCCCCGAGAAGTGCCCGATCTGCAAGCAGCCGGCTGAGAAGTTCAAGAAGATGGAGGCTGAGGCTGAGTACGCTACCGTTCATGTACTGGGCGAAGGCAAAATGCACGACACCAGCGAGGATATCATCAAGGAACTGAGAGCCAACTTTGAAGGCGAGTGCAGCGAGGTCGGTATGTATCTCGCGATGGCAAGAGTCGCTGACAGAGAGGGTTATCCCGAGGTTGCCGAGGCATTCAAGAGATACGCGTTTGAGGAGGCTGACCACGCTTCCCGCTTTGCGGAGCTGCTCGGCGAAGTGCTGACCGACAGCACCGAGAAGAACCTCCAGATGCGCGCTGACGCGGAAGCAGGCGCCTGCGAAGGCAAGTTTGCTCTCGCAAAGCAGGCAAAGGCTGCCGGTCTGGACGCTATCCACGACACCGTTCACGAGATGGCAAAGGACGAAGCAAGACACGGCGCAGGCTTCAAGGGACTGCTCAAGAGATATTTCGGTAAGTAAAACAATAACGAGAAAAATTTTGAGGGAAAGGAGAAATCCTTTCCCTCTTTTTTGTACCTTTTCCGCAGACAAAGGAGCAGTCAACCGACTGCTCCCGTAGGTTTTATAAAAACAATACGCGCATTATGCTGGTTTTCCGACCGTGGCGTACATAAAGAACTTACAACCCAAAGGATTGGAGAAGAAGCCCTTCACCGCGGGGTTCAGCATGTAGATATCGGTATAGAAATAGATCGGCGTAATGCAGCCGGTGCTCATCAGCATATCCTCGGCAAGGTGCATGAGCTTGTAACGGGTGTCCTTGTCTTTGCAGGACTTGATGACGGAAATCAGGCGGTCATAGGTCTGCTGCCATGTGCCGTTCTCAATCCTGACGTCGCAGCCATAGGGCGTGAGGTCGAGGTCATACGCGGCGACGCTTGCATGCGCCTCCCTGCCTAAATGGGCGTCGTTGTTGCCGGAATCGCTTGTCCACATATCAAGGAAGGTGATTGGATCGTTGTAGTCGGCAAGCCATCCTCCGCGCGCAAACGAGAAGCTGCCGTCCATCCGGCTGTAGAGAAAGGTCATCCAATCCATGCTTTCAAGCGACACAGAGATGCCGATACCGCCAAATACATCACGGATATACTCACCGATTCGCTGATGTCCGGCTGAGTTGTTGAACAGATAGGTCAACTCCGGAGCATTGGTGAACTTTTCGGTCTTTTCATCATAGTCATAGTATTTTTTGAGCGTCTCGATTGCCTTTTCAACGTTGGTGCCGTAGGCTTGCGCAGAAGTGTCAAAGTAGCCGTCGAACACTGAGCTGACGCCGCAGTTCTGGCAGAACTCCGTTCCGTCGGCGTCGGTCATACCCATCGCCACAAAGGAAGAAGCGGGAAGCTGTCCTCCCAGCGTAATCTCGTTGACGATATAGTTGCGGTCGATCAGCAGCGACAGCGCCTGACGGATTTCCGCGCGTGCCTTTTCAGCCGCTGCGCCTGTGAGGCCGGAGTCTTCGGGGAGAAGCTGCGTATTGCAGTTCCAGCTCAAATAATAGGTGCCGAGCTGTCCTGCCGTATGGAACGCTTCGGGATATGTCTCCTTAACGGAGGGGAGCTCATTGATTGGCATATCATCAATGAATAACCAATTCCCGTTCGTGAAGTTGCTGAGTAATTCCTCGCCGTCGTCGGAGAGATGGAAACGGATAGTATCCATCGTCACCTGACCGGCGCCGGGATGTTCCCCGTTTTTCTGCAGCGTGATGAGCGAACCGTGCTCCCAGCTGTCAAGCGTATACAGACCGTTGCAGACAAATGTGCCTGCTTCGTCTGCCCAGCTTTCATTATCGGCGATGTCCTCGCGAACCGGGAAGAACGTCGGGAAAGCAAGCAATTCGTTCCAGTACGGAACATCGTCGGACAAGGTGACAACAAGCGTTTTGTCGTCCGGCGCGGTGACATTCAGCTTCGCGCCGGGATTGACGGGATTGCCATCCATGTCTGTTGCCCAGATTTCATCAAAGCCGTCCACAATCTCAAACAAATAGCTGTAGTCCGCTTCAAGCGCCACAGAAGCAGCGCGCTGCCATGCGAATTCGAAATCAGCCGCCCTGACAGCCTGACCGTCCGACCATTTGAGACCATCGCGCAGGGTGTAGGTATAGGTCACGGTACCGTCCTTGTTCTGAACGCCCTCGACCAGCTCCTCGGCGGCGTCGGGAGCAATCTCAAGCGTACCGTTCTCCTTCTGCGTCCATTTGGCGAGTCCGGAGAAAAGATGCGTCAGCATCGTCAGTCCGTCGACACTGGAATTAAGTGCCGGGTCAAGCGTTCCCGGCTCGCTGCCGAGACAGACGTCAATAGCCGTTTCTTCGTCATCAAAAACTTCGAGCTCGGCAACCACAAGCTGAATACGGGTCGCGTCCAGAATGGTAATCGCGCCGTCTCCGTCGGTATCGGCAGCCTTGAGGTCGACCTCCGATTCGGAAATGAGCTCCGCAACGTAGTATTGAATCATTGTAGCGTCCATGACGGTCACTGAACCGTCGCCGTTGCTGTCGCCGGTTTTTGTCGCTGCCTGAACCGCAACAGGCAGCGCTGCAAAGCAAAGCGTCAGCGCCAGCAACAGAGCAAGCAATTTTCTAACCATAATCATCCTCCTAAAACATATTTTAGGGTAATATTGTATCATAATTGCCTAATTTTTTCAATATAATTTCCATTTTTTCATGGAGAAAGCCCCGGTCCATCAACTGAGCCGGGGAGGGTTATAGGGTTATTTGTGACACAAATACACGGCGAGGGTCATGGCTTCTTCCAAAGAAATGTAACCCTCCTTCTGTTCCGCCGGCTGCGGCGCTTTCGGCTTGGGCAGCTCGTCGCCGAAGTATATATCCTGCAAGACAGCCACCGTCTGCGCGAGCTTGTCCTCCGGCATTTTTTCTATCAGTTTCCGCGCGAGTTCTCTGTTCGTCATGCAACCATCTCCTTTGATTCCATTATAATACAAGTTCGGCATTTACGCAAGTCTCTATAAGTCATAGAGGTCGTCGCCGCCCTCGGCATACTGTTCAACGGTACGGATGAACAGCCGCGCTATCGGGTTGGCGATATTTTTTGCCCAAGCCATGGCATAGGCGACGCCGGTGTCGGCGTCCTCAATTTCCAGCGAAAGTGTCCGGGCATAGCCTTTCGCGACGGAACGCGGCAAAACGGAAACGCCCATGCCGGAGGTAACCGCCATATATAAGGAAACCAGATCGGAATAGGAATTGTCCGTATGCGGCGACAGGTGGAAGGTGCGCAGCAAATCCATCACCTCCATATAGAGAATCGGCGCGGCGGATTCCGAGAGCAGCACCAGCTGCTCGTCCTGCAAAACGGACAGACTGATGCTTTTGCCCTTAAAGCGGTTCTTTCCGGCGGCAACCAGCACCAGCGGCTCGGTATGGGTGATGAGCGTTTCAATGCCGGAGCTTTCCGGCACCATATCACGCGGCATAAAGCAAAAATCGTACTCACCGCCGGTAATCGCCTGCGCTCTGTCAGCGGCATCGATTCTTTTCAGCTCTATGGTGATGCCGGGATAGCGGCGGTTGAAATCGGCTATGCACTTTGACGGAAACCACACCGAGGTCACGTCGCAGCCGACCGTCATCTTTCCCGTTCCTCCCTCGTGCAGCTCACGAATAACGCGCTTTGCCTTGCGGAGCGTATCGGTCATCTCCAGCGCGTAAGGCAGCAGGGTTTTGCCCTCGTTGGTAATGATGACGTCGCGGTGCGACCGCGTAAAAAGCTGCACGCCGAACTCCTTTTCCAAATCGGCGATATAACGGCTGATAGTGGACTGCGACACGTAATGACGGCGTGCCGCCTCGGAAAAATTCAGCGTCTGCGCTACCGTGACAAAGCATTCGAGCTGGATGATGTCCACGAAAAAACTCCTGCCTTTCATTTATGCAGTTTCTGCATAATATTATCCAAAAATATGAAAAGTTGCATTATCGCAACGGTTGTGTAATCCGGAAATCTCTGCTATAATCTACTATAGCATAACAATATGCAAAATGTAAATAGCTATTTTTTGATTGCGGTGCCGATCACGCCGCAGTCCGATTTGTAAGGAGTTATGAACCATGAAAAGAATTGTCATCACAGGCATGGGCGCCGTTACACCGGTGGGAATCGGCGTTGACGCTTACTGGAACAACCTGATTGCCGGCGCGTCCGGTATTGACACGATCAAGACCTTTGATTCCTCGGAGCTGGCTGTTCAGATTGCCGGAGAAATCAAGGATTTCAACCCTTCCGATTACCTCGAAAAGGATTTAATCCGCAAGACCGACCCCTTTATGCAGTACGCCTATATTGCCGCTGAGGAAGCGCTGAAGCAGAGCGGACTGGAGATAGAGCCGGAGCGCACCGGCATTATTATGGGCACCGCCATGAGCGGCGTAGCTACCACCGCCTTTACACAGGAGGCGCTCTCCGGCGCTTCTCACAAGAAGGTCGGTCCGCGTTTTATTCCGAAGATTCTCGGTAATATCGCCGCGGCGAATATCGCCATTGATTACAATATCCAGGGACCGAGCTTTACGGTCAGCACCGCCTGCTCCTCCGGCGGCGACGCGATTAACACCGCGATGATGTGTATGCAGACCGGCAAGGCGGACGCGATGCTGGCTGTCGGCGCGGAATCGGTGCTCTGTCCGCTTGTCATCTATTCGCTGGCAAACGCCAAGGCGCTCTCCCGCAGAAACGACGACCCAAAAACCGCGAGCAGACCGTTCGATGTGACAAGAGACGGCTTTGTTATCGGTGAAGGCGGCGGCGCGCTGGTGCTCGAAACCGAGGAACACGCGCTCGCGAGAGGCGCCAAAATCTACGGCGTGATTGAGGGCTGCGGCAACACCTGCGACGCGCACCATGTCACGGCTCCCCATCCCGAGGGCAGAGGCGCTATCGCCTGCATGAAGCAGGCGCTGGCGGAAGCCGGACTCTCGCCGGACGACATCGGCTACGTCAACGCCCACGGCACCGCCACCAACAAGGGCGACGCCGTGGAAACCGGTGCGATTAAAGCGGTATTCACCGGCAAGCTCCCCTACGTCAGCTCTACCAAGGGCGCTACCGGTCACATGATGGGCGCCGGCGGCATCACCGAGACGATTGCCTGCATCAAGGCGATTGAAACCGGCACGCTTCCGCCTACTATCAACCTGCATGAGGTTGACCCGGAATGTGAAGGCATTGACTTTGTACCCAACACCGCAAAAAAAGCGAAAATTGACCACGCAATGTCCAACGCCTTCGGCTTCGGCGGTCAGAATTCCAGCATTATAGTGGGCAAGTACAATCCTGCAAAATAATTTTTTACGGAGGTTATTATGGCTTATACCTACGATATTTCCATGTTTCAGGAAACCTTTGAAAGCGAATTTACCTGGCTGAACGGCTTTATGCGCAACGTGCGCCGTTTTGGCTATCGTCCGGCGGCGATTTTTCCGGCGGAAAACCGCGAATGGTCTTACAAGCAGCTGAATACTGAAGCCAACCGCCTTGCCAACCGCATGAAGGCGGACGGCGTGAAAAAGAGCGACGTGGTGTTTATGCAGCTGTTCAACTCGCCGGAGTTTCTCTTCGCCTATATCGCCACACAGAAAATCGGCGCGATTATCAATCCGGCGAACTTCAATCTCTCTCCCGGCGAGACCGCCGAGATTATCAACCATAACCAGCCGCGCGTCTATATCTATGACGCGGAAATGGCGAAAACCGCTGTGAAGGCGCTCTCACTCTGCACCCACAAGCCCGACGTGGTCGTAGCGGTCAATCATTCCGTCAAGGACTTTGCCGCTCCCGAAGGTCATATACTCTACGAGGACTATGTAGAAAGCGCGGACGAGAACGACCCGCCGGTTGATTTTGCACCGCACATCTACGACGAGATTGTCCGTTTGCAGACCTCCGGCACAACCGGTACTCCCAAGGGCGTACCGCTCAACAACGTCAACGAGGTGCTTTCGGCGCATGACGTGATTATGCACTTCCCCCTCAATCCCACCGATATCACCATGAACATGACCCCGTGGTTCCATCGCGGCGGCTTACATTCCGGCGGTCCGACTCCGACGCTCTATGTCGGCGGCGCAGTGGTGATTATGAGAACCTTTAACCCCAAGGTCACGCTGAAATACGTGGAGACTTATCAAATCACCTTCCTGACCGGCGTTCCGTCGGTGCTCACGCTCCTTGCGACCAAGCAGGAGAAGCACCCGAAGGATATTTCTTCCCTCAAGGGCATTATCACCATGGGCAGTCCGCTCGAAAAGGAGCAGTGTATCCGCTTTATGAAGGTGCTCACGCCGAACCTGTTCAACGGCTACGGCACCACCGAGACCTTCTGGAACACCTTCCTGCGCCCGTTTGACCTGCCGGAGATGTCCGGTACTGCCGGACGCTCCTGCACCGACGACGAGGTGAGAATCGTCAAGGTCTACGACGACAGAAAAGCGGAGCCGGACGACGTTGTCGCCACCGACAACACCGAGGAAGGCGAAATCATCATCAAATGTCCGCAGAAGTCGACCTACTGCTACGTAAACAATCCCAAGTCCACCGAGGAGAAGTTCTACAAGGGCTGGATGTATACCGGCGATATCGGCACCTGGGATGAAAAGCAGTTCATCACGATTGCCGGGCGCAAGGACGATATGATTATCTCCAAGGGCGAAAACATCTATCCGGCGCGCATCGAGGAGGTTATTAACCTTCATCCGAAGGTGAGCGAGTGCATCGTCACCGGCGTTCCGGACAGCACCAGAGGCGAGAGCCTGGCGGCTTATGTCATCAAGGCAGACGACACCCTGACCGTGCAGGAGCTGCTTGATTACTGCTCAGAGTCGCCGAACCTCTCGAAATATCAGGTGCCGCGTTATTACCGCTTCGTCACCGAGCTGCCCCATACCGCCACCGGCAAGAAGCAGCATTTTGTCATCAAAAAGCAGGCGCGTGAGGATTTGAAAAACGGTCTGCTGCTGAGGAAGTAAGCGATGGGAATGATTTACAAGCGCAGGGCAAATTATTACGAGACCGACCAGATGGGCATTGTTCACCACTCCAATTATATCCGTTATTTTGAGGAAGCGCGTCTCGCGTTTATGCGTGAGAACAACTGCGACGTCAAGGAGCTGGAGCAGGAGGGTGTGATTATCCCGAATGTGGACGCTTATGCGCGTTACCATCTTCCCACCCGATTTGACGAGGTGCTCGATATTGAGGTCAGGCTGACCTCCTTTAACGGCGCAAAGATGGCGTACACCTACACAGCGCGCAACCAAAACGGCGAGATTGCTGCCACCGGTCATACGCTGCACTGCTTTGTCAACAGCGATTTCCGTCCGGTATCGCTGCGCCGTGCGAATCCCGGTTTTTATCAAAGACTCCTTTCCCTGCTGGAACCGGAGCAATAATACTATTCTTAATTAAAAGACTTAAAAACAGAAGTTAGCGGAAAATTTCGCAGAACAAGGCGGAGGACGCAGGAATCCTGACGGATTCCGAGGACGACAACGCAGTTATGCGGAATTTTACGCAACAGCTGTTTAAGGATTTTATTTAAGAATAGTATAAATCATACATAAGCAAAGCCGTCCCCGAAAGGGCGATATCCTTAGCGGAAAAAACGAAAACTGAATAGGATACAGAAAAGCTGTCTTGGATAATCAAGGCAGCTTTTAGTTTGGTGCTGAACAACTAAAATAAGAATGCAAACCCGTACACCCACTTGCAGCCTTGCAATCTTGCAATCTTAAAGAAGAATATACAGTAAAGTCTAATTTATTTGAGATTAAATTGAGGATATGAATTAGAAAAAGAAGGGAATAAAATGCTGATTGATATTACTTTAAAAATAACACCCAAAATGATAACCGACGCGCAGGGTAATGAGAAAAAAGCGCTTGTCGGGCATCTCGGTACACACTTTGACGTTATGAACAAGGAGTTTCCGTTAGAATATACGAGGAGAAAAGGCGTCGTATTTGATGTGTCAGAGGTTACCGACCGAGATATTGACGTCTGTGACATCGACCTTGACAAAGTTGAAAGCGATATGTTCGTTTCGTTTTATACAGGCTTTATTGAAAAAATCGGTTACGGCGGCAAGGTATATTTCACCGAACACCCTCAGCTGTCGAATGAGCTAATCGACGCGCTGCTTGACAAAGGCGTTTCGATCATAGGCGTTGATTTTGCGGGAGTAAGACGCGGCAAGGAGCATACTCCTAAAGACCAATACTGTGCTGACAGAGGCGTTTTCATCATCGAAAAACTTTGTAATCTGAAAGCAGTGCTTGATAACGGTGGACATTTTCTTGCAAATACCTATCCGATGAACTACGTTGAGATGACAGGACTTCCGTGCAGAGTAGTAGCGGAAATATTATAAAGAACAATTGCTCTTATTCAAGGTATTCGATATTATCAGGATAATTCTTATGCGGCACGGTTTTCCCTGTTTGATTCCGTACTCAGATTTACTTTGAAATCTCTGCTGAGAATTATTGACGGTATCAGAGCAAATAGAATATACAGAAACATTCCCCTTATGACAGAATCGTTACTGCCGTAAGGGGTGTGTTGAAAGATTGACAAAAACATAGTTATCATTTATAATCTTAACAGGCAAATAACATCTTGCCTGTTATTTTTTTGATTATAGGTTAGCTGTGCCTAACCGATATGTTTGATATTGAAAAGATAGCATCAATTATCTCGCCGCTATGTGGAACAATTCGGCTGTACGGGTATAGACTTTTCAGTTAGCTTATGATAACTTGTATACTGCCGGCAATAAAAAACAAAGGAGTTTCACATGAGTAATCAAACAAAAAAGAACTTTATCGGCGGAAGAGATTTAATCAATATCGGTATCTTCACCGCAATTATATTTATCATTACTATGGCTGTTATGCCTATTGGGTTTATCCCCGTTTTAATGCCCTTATACTGCGTAATTATCCCGGTATTCGGCGGTATCCCGTGGATGCTGTTTGCTACAAAAGTAAAAAAACTCGGTATGGTTTTTATTATGAGTATGTTGCTCGGATTACTGTTAATGATTACGGGAATGGGCTGGTACGCGCTGCCTGTGTGCGCTGTGTCGGGAATTGTGACAGAAATCATTTTAAAACTCGGAGCATACAAAAGCAAAAAACACACGGTAATAGCACACGGTATATTTTGCACTTGGTTGTTCGGAAGCTACATCCCGCTGATTTTTATGGCGGACGCATATTGGCAGCAAAACGCTGACTATGGCGAGGAGTTTATTTCCTCGGCAAAGAGCATTTTCCAAATTTGGACTGCGCCTGTGTTGATTGCGCTTTGTATAGTCTTTGGGATTCTCGGCGGCTTGCTTGGACTGAAAATAATGAAAAAGCATTTTGCAAAGGCTGGAATTGTCTGATGTTAAAAGGTGATTACGGAAAGAAAAGCTTTATCAACCCGATAACAAAGCTTATGCTTTTGGTAACGCTTCCTGCCTTTTTAATGGGCGGGTTAGGAGGAAAAGACGCGGAAATATTCACTTTGATATTTCCACTGGTTTCTCTTTTCCTGCTGTTCATATCCAAAAATTTTAAGGCGGGTATTATTGGATTGTTGGCGTATATAGCGGTAATAATCGCGTGGTCGGCATTGTCTTCAGGCTCGGATGGTGTGCTTCATATTATGTTGTTTATTGTCGCAGGAATAGTTACAGGACTTCTCCCTTGCGCGTTGATGAGTATTTATGTCATTTCAAGCACAACCGCAAGCGAATTTATCACCGGAATGAAAAAGCTCTTTATACCTGATGCGATTACAATTCCGATGTCGGTTATCTTTCGCTTCTTTCCAACGGTTAAGGAAGAGGTTCACGCGATTAACAAGGCGATGAAAATGCGCGGCGTACGCTTCGGCGGAAGAAAGTCGGCGGGTATTTTAGAATACAGACTGATTCCGGTTCTGATGTGCTCTCTTAAAATCGGTGACGAGCTTTCTGCCGCTGCACTGACGCGGGGCTTGGATTCCCCGCGCAAGCGCACGAATGTCTGTGATACCCGGTTTAGAATTCAGGATATTTTACTTTTACTTCTCTGTCTCTGCGCTTATTTGGTTTGGGTGTTGAGTCTGTTTGGGATTCATTTTGGGGAGGTTGTGAAGCTATGATTGAACTAAATAACGTCGGTTTTACATATCTTTCCGAAAACAGCGACGAATCAAGTGCTGAGTTAAACGGAAGCCTGAGCAATATAAATTTAATAATAGAAAAGGGGTCTTTTGTGCTTCTTACAGGCCCTTCGGGCTGCGGTAAAAGCACGCTTTTAAGACTAATCAACGGCTTGATTCCACATTACTATTCAGGCAAGCTTGAGGGAGAGGTTATGATTGACGGCGAACCTGTCAACGATAAGCCTCTTTGCGAGTCAGCCGAGAAAATCGGCACGGTTTTCCAAAATCCGAGGTCGCAGTTTTTTAATGTAGACACCACAAGCGAACTCGCTTTTTTAAGTGAGAATCTCGGCATTGAACCCGAAACAATCAAAAGCAGAATTAAACAAACCGCTGAGAGCTTCGGGATAAATAACCTAATGAACAGGAGTATTTTTCACCTGTCCGACGGCGAAAAGCAGAAGATTGCCTGCGCTTCAATTGAGGTCGGCAAGCCTGAGATTATCTTGCTTGACGAGCCTTCGGCAAATCTTGATTATCACGCGACAATGCAGCTGAGGCAGCTAATCGCGCAGTGGGTCAGGCAAGGAAGAACCGTCATCGCGGCGGAGCATCGACTGTTTTATCTTTGGGATATGATTGACAGAGTGGTTTTAATGAATGACGGAAAAATCATCAAAGATTATAATAAGAATGAGCTGAATAAGTTAAGCGATAATGATTTGAGTAAATTAGGTTTACGAAGCGCCCATTCGCCCGCGCCTACGGAAATAGAGTTGCCCGCTGTAACAACGGATGATAAAATGCTCACCATAAAAAGCCTGCAATTTGGCTATAAGCAAGGCTTTTTCACCCGTTCAAAAGCGGGAAATTATATTATAGATATTCATAATATGAAGCTTGCGCTTGGAAAAATCACCGCGATTACCGCTGCTAACGGTGAAGGAAAAACGACCTTTTTGAACTGCCTGTGCGGCTTGGAAAGGCGAAGCAAGGACGATATAATAATTGACGGCGCGCCTTTTAAGCGAAGAAACAGACTGAACAGCTTCTTTATGGTTATGCAGGACACGAACCACCAGCTGTTCACCGACAGCGTGCTTGAAGAGGTGATGATCAGTCTGCCCGAACCGAATGAAGATAAGGCGCTCAAAATACTCGAAAGCGTTGACCTTGTTTGTTATAAAGAACGTCACCCGATGGCGTTGTCGGGAGGTCAAAAGCAAAGGCTCGCCATTGCCTGTGCGGTTGCTTCAGAACGGGATTATATATTATTTGATGAACCGACAAGCGGTCTTGACTATGGGCATATGAAAGAGATTGCCACGCTGATGAGGCAATTAAGAGATTTGGGAAAGACTGTCGTCATCGTTACGCACGATAGCGAATTCATTGAAGATTGTTGTGAACGCAAGGTAAATTTCGCGAGCAGGAGTTAATATGAACAGAGATTTTTTAGAGCCGTTTCTTAAAATCCGCGGCGCTGAATACAATTCAAAAAGGCGAAGAATGTATGTGCCTCTTGATAATAATGGCGGAAATCTGACAACCGTGTTTTTCTCTCCTTATGTTATGGTGCAAAGAATAGAGATTCACTCCCATACTATCCCGGATTTTTCAAGTACAATTGACGATACGCGTTACCTGAAAATAAATTACTGCCAAAGCGGCAGATGTGAGCTTTCTTTAAACAACGGTGAACACACCTATCTTTCAGGCGGAGAGCTTGCCGTTGATACGGGTCAGGCGACAGACACCTTTTATTATCCCAACGCCGAATACACAGGAATCGAGATTTTTATATTTTTAGACAGCGATTGGCGCAATGATTTAACCTTACTCGGAGAAAGCGTTGAGATTCCAAATACTCTTGCGGAGAACTGCAAAAAACACAGCAGACCGCAGATAATACAGACAGATTATGAAACAAAAAGCATTGCCGAAGGTATCGGCAGTCTGATTGAGTCCCAAGCGGACTATACGAGAGTGTACTTAAAATTTTTGGAGCTGCTGTTTGCTCTGCAATACAAGGATTTCACCAACGGAAAACAAAAAAGAAGCTTCTATACTTCAACGCAATCGGAAATAGCTAAAAGAGTATATGATAAAATTTCCGGCGATTTAGATATACGCTATACCGCGAAAGAATTAGCGGCAGATTTCGGTGTGAGCGAAACAAGCCTGAAAACCTATTTTCGCGGTGTTTACGGATGTGGCTATGCTGAGTTTCAGCAAAATCTACGAATGAAAAGAGCCGCTGATTTACTTGCGCAAACAGACAAAAAGGTAATTGATATTGCGCTGAGCGTAGGTTACAAAAGCCAACCGAAATTCGGAGCGGCTTTTAAGGAGAGGTATAAGGTATCTCCCTTGGAGTATCGCAGAAGATGTAAATTTGAGAATAAAACGGAAGGTGATAATAATGTCCTCGGTAAGAGGTGAATTTTTTAAGATGATGACGCGGATGCAGAACATTAACCCGATAGCACATCCCGAAATGGAACAAAAAATGAAGCGGATGTCGCAGAAGTATTCGCATACAAAACCAAAGAAAGGCTATACGCTCGAGTGCCTGTGCACAAAGAGCGGCACAAAGTATCAGCGACTTCGCAGGGAGAATGTAAAACCTTCGGGCAAGGTGATATATTACATTCACGGCGGCTGTTATATCAGCGGTTTAACGTATAATTACCGCGATTTCTGCGCGCCGTTTTGCGACTTAATAAACGGAGCGGAGATAATTCTGTTGGATTATAAGCTTTCTCCCGAATATAAATACCCCACACAGCTTAACGAGGCGCTTGATCTGTGGAAAGCTATCACAACATACGCAAAGCCGGAAAACATCATAGTCGGGGGCGATTCCTCGGGCGGCAACCTCGCGCTCGCAATGCTCTTAAAGCTACGTGATGAAAACCGGAAATTGCCGCGCGGCTGCTTTTTCCTTTCTCCGTGGACGGATATGACAGCCTCGGGCAAAAGCTATGCAATCAATTATAAAAAGGATGTTGAAATCGGTGATAAAAAGGGCGTATTTGATAAGGTGACACGCCAAAAGCTGCTCGACAGCTACCTCTTTGAATGTATCGGCGACGCTGACCGGAAAAGTCCGTATGTATCTCCCGCGTTTGCCGATTACAGCGGTTTTCCGCCGATGATGTTATTCGCGGGCGAGCACGAAATGCTGCTCGATGATACGCTTGCAGTTTATAACAAAGCAAAAAGCGCGGGCGTGAACGTCAGGCTTGAAACTCAGCCCGGAATGTTCCACAGCTATGTGCTCTATCAAAACTATATGCCCGAAAGCAAGGCTTCGTATCAGAAGCTGAAAACCTTTATCAAGGAGCTGATGTAATTGAAAAAAGAAAATAAACCGTCCGCGTTTTCACGACTGATGGAATACGCTGGCAGCTATAAGATTTTGACATATATGTCGTGGATATTATCATTCCTCAGCGCACTTACGGCGCTTTTGCCGCTTGTGTACATCTTCTTTATCATCAGAGAAGTGCTTGAGGTCGCGCCCGATTTTTCAAAGGCGACTTCGATCGTACAAAACGGCATAATGGCGGTCGTGTTCTCGGCTGCCGCGCTTGTGATTTATTTCGGCGCGTTAATGTGCTCGCACGTCAGCGCGTTCAGGATCGGCAGCAATATCAAGCGAAAATTATTAAAGCATATTTCCAAGCTGCCGCTCGGCTTTTCTGATGAAATGGGCAGCGGCAAGCTCCGCAAAATCATCAACGATTCCTCCGCCGCGGCGGAAACCTACCTCGCGCACAATCTCCCCGATATGGCGGGCGCGATAGCAACGCCGCTCGGAATGGTCGTAATGATGTTCGTGGTTGACTGGCGGTTCGGGCTGGTGTCTATCCTGCCTATTATCCTCGCGTTTTTGTGTATGGGCAAGATGATCGGTCCCGCGATGAAGGAGGATATGCGCCTGTATAACAACGCGCTCGAGGATATGAACAACGAGGCTGTCGAGTATGTGCGCGGTATTCCCGTAGTCAAAACCTTCGGTCAGACGGTGCACTCGTTCTCACGCTTCAAGGCGTCGATCCAAAACTACTACAAATTCTGTATCGCCTACACAAAACGCTGCCGTCAGCCTATGCTGTTCTTTATGCTGTTCATCAACAGCGCGTTCGCCTTTTTGATCGCGCTCGCGCTGATTCTCTCAAACGGCGGAGCGAATGTGACAAGCAATATAATTCTAAACTTCCTGTTCTATGTTATCATCACGCCTGTGATCGTCACAACGATGCAGAGGGTAATGTTTATGAGCGAGGGCAATATGACCGTAGCGGACGCGTTTGACAGGATCGATTCCGTGCTCAACAGAAAGCCCTTTGAAAACACGGATAAGAATATAACCCCGGACGATAATTCCGTTGCGTTTGAAAACGTCAGCTTCTCCTATGACGGTGAAAAGCTCGCTTTGGATAACGTGAGCTTTGAGGTAAAAAGCGGTACCTCGCTTGCGCTTGTCGGACCCTCGGGCGGAGGCAAAACCACCGTCGCGGGGCTTATCGCGCGCTTTTGGGACGTTCAAAACGGCGCGGTAAAAATCGGCGGCGTAAATGTTAAGGATATTCCAAAGGAAGAACTGATGAACACGGTGTCGTATGTGTTCCAAGACAGCAAGCTCTTAAAAAGGTCTATTCTCGAAAACGTCAGGTTGTCGCGTCCCGATGCCACCGAGCAAGAGGTCATGCTTGCCCTCGAAAAAGCGCAGTGTACGGATATTATAGAAAAGCTCCCCGACGGCATAAATACCGTCATCGGAGCAAAGGGCGTGTATCTCTCGGGCGGCGAGCAGCAGCGAATCGCGATCGCTCGCGCTGTTCTTAAGGACGCGCCGATAGTCGTGCTTGACGAAGCGACTGCCTTTGCCGATCCCGAAAACGAATACCTTGTGCAGAACTCCTTTAAGGAGCTTTCAAAAAATAAAACCGTGATTATGATAGCTCACAGACTCTCGACCATTCAGGGCTGCGATAATATCATCGTGCTCGATAACGGCAGAATATCGGAGCAGGGCGTTCACGGCGAGCTGTTAAAGAAAGACGGTATCTATAACAAAATGTGGAAGGATTATCAGTCCTCTGTTTCATGGAAGGTCGGTGAGAATAATGCTTGAAAAAATTATGCGTAGATACGCTATGTCGCGCGAAGGCGCAAAGGGATTTTTGGGCGCAGTCTGCGCCTGCACGGTGTCGGATCTGGTGCTTATGTTCCCGGTAGGATTGCTCTATTTTCTGACTCAGGATTTGCTCGGCAACGGCGTAAACAGCGGCAGAATAGTCTTTTATATCGCCGGGATAATCGTATCGCTTCTGCTGATTTATCTAACGCAGTATTGGCAGTATAACGCGACCTTCTTCTCGACCTACAAGGAAAGCGGCGTGCGCAGGATCACCCTCGCCGAAACGCTGAGGAAGCTGCCTCTTTCGTTCTTCGGAAAGAAAAATCTGAGCGACCTCACGACAACGATTCTAAACGACTGTACCGTTATCGAGCATACCTTCTCGCATCAGGCGGCGCAGTATTACGGCTCGATCATCTCAACAATTATAATAGCAATATCGCTTTTCGCGTTCAATTGGAGAATGGCGCTCGCTTCGGTATGGGTGCTGCCTGTATCGCTTTTAGCCGTCAGGCTGTCAAAGAGAACGCAGAACCGCTTTAACAAAAGCAAGAACGACACAAGAGTAAGGCTTGAGGATGGCGTTCAGGAGGCTATTGAAGCCCTGCGCGATTTAAAGAGCAATAACGCGGAAACGGAATATATCGACGGCTTGGATGACATCATCAACGACTATGAGAAAAAATCCGTCGCGGCAGAATTAGGCGTAGCGGCGTTCGTTGTGCCCGCGCAGATGTTTTTGAAATTCGGTATCGCCACAACCGCTTTGGTCGGCTCCGCGCTGCTTCTCGGCGGACAGATAACGGTCATCACCTTCTTTATGTTCCTGCTGGTAGTATCAAGACTGTACGAGCCGATGGCGGGTACGCTGATAAACCTCGGCGCGCTCAACGCCGCTCAGGTCAATATCGACCGAACGAATGAAATGAACGACATCAAAAAGCAGGAGGGCAAACAGGAATTTACCCCCGAAAGCTTTGATATTGAATTTAAAAACGTAGGCTTTGAATACAACGACGATGAAACAGTGCTCAATGACGTCAGCTTTACCGCAAAGCAAGGCGAGGTCACGGCATTGATCGGACCCTCGGGCGGCGGCAAGACAACGGTTTCACGTTTGGCGGCGCGTTTCTGGGATGTGACAAAGGGCAGGATCACCTTCGGCGGCGAGGATATCGCGACTGTCGATCCCGAAGCTCTGCTGAAACACTACTCCATCGTATTTCAGGATGTAACGCTCTTTAATAACACGATTACTGAGAACATCCGTATCGGCAAAAAGGACGCGACCGACGAGGAGGTACTGAACGCCGCAAGGCTTGCCAACTGCGACGAATTCATCTCACGCCTGCCCGACGGTTATAACACCATCATCGGCGAGAACGGCGCGAAGCTCAGCGGCGGCGAACGCCAGAGAATTTCTATCGCGCGCGCATTCCTTAAGGACGCTCCCGTTATTCTGCTTGACGAAGCGACAGCCTCGCTCGACGCTGAGAACGAAACGTTGATACAGCAGTCGCTCTCACGCTTGATCAAAAACAAGACTGTTATTATCATCGCTCACCGTATGCGCACTATCGCGGGAGCGGATAAGATAGTTGTCATCAAGGACGGCAAATCAGACGAGCAGGGCGCGCCTAAAGAGCTGAAAAATCGAAATGGTTTTTACACAAGAATGTTATCCTTGCAGAGGAAGGAGTAAATATGTTTTGGGACAAAATCGCAGGTGTATATGACTTGTTTGGAAATTTATATAACGGAAAAGCCAACCGCAAATTATGTGCTTTGATCTCGGAAAGTATTTATAAGTCCGACGTTGTTCTGGAGTGTGCCTGCGGAACAGGAATGATAAGCGAAGCGATTGCCCCTGTATGCAAATCTTTAACAGCCACCGATTTTTCGGAAGGGATGCTGAAACAAGCAAAAAAGAAGTGCAGTGCATTTACAAATGTCACATTTCAAAAAGCGGATATCACATCGCTTGATTACGCGGACGAATCGTTTGATACCGTTGTTGCCGCAAACGTCATTCATTTACTGGATCAACCGTATAAGGCGCTTGCTGAGTTGAATAGAGTTTGCAAAACGGGCGGCAAGCTGATTATCCCGACCTATGTCAACAAGGAAAAGACCGGAAAAACAGGCGGCGTAGTTAACGTGATCGGTAAAGCCGGAGCGGATTTCAAACAGCAATTTACATATTCCAATTACCGCGCGTTTTTTGAAAAAGCGGGCTACCGTGATATAAAAACGACTCTGATACAAGGCCGCGTTCCCTGCGCGGTAGCGATCATTATTAAATAAGCGGAGAAAAATGATGGGTTTATCGGTAACTTTCGGTATTTTAATACCGTTTATCGGCACGTCTTTAGGCGCGGCGTTTGTGTTCTTTATGAAAAAGCAGCTCGGGCGAAGCGTTCAGCGCGCCTTAACGGGCTTTGCGGCAGGCATTATGACGGCGGCTTCCGTTTGGAGCCTGCTGATCCCTGCCATTGAGCAGAGCAGCTCAATGGGAGCGCTCTCGTTTGTACCCGCCGTTACCGGATTCTGGATAGGAACGCTGTTTTTATTGATACTTGATAAAACAATACCGCATCTGCATATGTTCGCCGATAAAGCTGAGGGACACAAAAGCAAGCTGGCTAAAACCACAATGCTCTTGCTTGCGGTTACGCTGCATAACATTCCCGAGGGTATGGCGGTCGGTGTGATATACGCGGGCTTGATCTCAGGCTCAGCTGAAATATCCGCAGGCAGCGCGCTGGCGCTCGCTCTGGGAATAGCAATACAAAATGTTCCCGAGGGAGCTATAATTTCTATGCCGCTTCACGCAGAGGGAAAAAGCAAGACTTTTTCGTTCTTCGGCGGCGTGCTGTCGGGAGCGGTAGAGCCGATCGGCGCATTGATAACAATTTTGGTTTCAGGGCTGATGGTTCCCGTGATGCCGTATTTGCTCAGCTTTGCGGCAGGTGCTATGATTTATGTCGTCGTGGAGGAGCTGATACCCGAAATGTCAGAGGGAGAGCATTCCAATATCGGCGTGTTGATGTTTGCTCTCGGATTCACGGTAATGATGATCTTGGATATCACTTTAGGATAATACAATCAACTCATAATGATAAAAGCAAAACGCTCTGTTGATTTGAGCGTTTTTGCTTTTTTATCAACAATTCCATTGACAAAAGCAAGCTGTTTATTATATAATAATTAAGGAAATCAAACTTGATTTTTTATTTTTTTCAGCACAGGTTAGCTGTGGCTAACTTTTAGAGTAGAAAGGATGGATCGAATGAAACAACACAAATTCTGGGCATTTGCAGCCGTCGTATGTATGGCAATGACGTTCATCACAGGCTATAAACATAAATAAGGAGGAACATATTATGACATCATTAGGAAAAGGCGCATTGATATTCTTTGGAGGCGTGTTGTTCGGTACAGCGGGAATCAAAGCGTTATCAAGCAGAGACGCAAAAAAAGCATATACCCATTGCACCGCCGCAGCGCTGAGAGCCAAAAAAAGCGTTATGGAAACTGTGACTAAGGTTCAGGAAAACGCCGAGGATATTTATGCCGAGGCAAAGCAAATCAATCTTGAACGCGAGGAAAGCGAAAATCCCGTAGAGTCCGAACCTGAAATGCCCGTCGTGACTGAATCTAAAAAAACCGTAGAGTCCGAACCCGAAAAGACGGTCGAGTCGACAGAAGAAAATGAAATTTAAAATACTGCACGAGATACGCGGACGGCTCAGGATACATATTCTGAATCGGTATAGTCAGCAGGATTTTGATAAGCTCTTTTGCGTACTGAACGCCGACCGTCAAATCAAGCGCTGTAAGGTTTATCCTGCGACAAACGATTTGATGATCGAATATTTTGGCAGCAAAGAGGATGCGATCAAACTCCTGTGTCAGACAGAGCCCGATACATCAGTGATTCCCGAACACGCGCTCACGTCCGTAATGGCAGCAAGAGAACTGCGGCAGGAATACACAGGCAAGCTGTTGCGGAAAATCGCAGGACAGTATTTAAGGCGGTTTTTCATTCCGCGCTATATCCGTATCGCTATCCTCGCCGTCAAAGCCGCGCGGTATATTTGGAAAGCACTAAGGTGTCTGTCAAAGGGCAAGCTGGAGGTCTCTGTTTTGGACGCGACAGCCATCACGGTTTCGCTGATTAGACGCGATTTCAAAACTGCCGGCTCGGTGATGTTCCTGCTGGAGATCGGCGAGATATTGGAGGGCTGGACGCACAAGAAAAGCATCAGTGATTTGGCAGGCAGTATGTCTTTGAATGTCGGAAAAGTTTGGCTGAAAACGGGCGGACAACCTGTTTTGGTCAAGTCGTCGGAAATCCAATCCGGCAACGAGATCATTGTCAACGCCGGAAGTATGATTCCCTTTGACGGTACTGTCAGCGGCGGCGAAGCGATGGTAAATCAATCGACGCTTACGGGAGAAGGCGTGCCTGTACGCAGAAACGCCGGCGCGACCGTCTACGCCGGGACCGTGATCGAAGAAGGTGAGCTGACAATCCGCGTCACGCAGAATTCCGGCTCGACCCGCTACGATAAAATCGTTTCGATGATCGAAGAAACGGAAAAGCTGAAATCGAATGTAGAAAGCAGGGCGGAACATCTTGCCGACAGGCTTGTGCCGTTTACCTTCCTCGGAACAGCGCTGGTATGGCTGTTGGCGCGCAATACAACCAAAGCGCTGTCCGTGCTGATGGTCGATTTTTCCTGCGCATTAAAGCTTGCTATGCCCGTAACGGTTTTATCCGCGATCAGGGAGGCAAACGCCTACGGTATCACAGTCAAGGGCGGCAAGTTCCTTGAAAAAGTCGCTGCTGCGAACACGATCGTTTTTGACAAAACCGGAACGCTCACCGAGGCAAACCCCACTGTACACAGCGTCGTGTCCTTCTGCGACAAAACGCCCGACGAGCTGCTGCGTATCGCAGCGTGTTTGGAAGAGCATTTCCCGCACTCTATCGCCAATGCTGTCGTCCGTGCGGCGGCTGAAAAAGGATTGAAGCACGACGAAATGCATACGAAGGTCGAGTATGTGGTGGCGCACGGCGTTAAATCCACGATCGACGGCGCCGAGGTATTGATCGGCAGCTATCACTTTGTTTTTGAGGATAAGGGCTCCGCTGTACCGCTCGGAACAGAGAAAAAACTGCTTGCGATCTCAAGCGAATTTTCAAGGCTGTATTTGTCCATTAACGGCTGGCTTGCAGCGGTCATTTGCATCGAAGATCCGCTCAGAGAAGAAGCACCCGCCGTCGTGAAGCAGCTCAAGGAGCTTGGTTTTGACAATATCGTGATGATGACGGGCGACAGCAAGCATACGGCAAAGGCGATCGCCGAAAGAGTCGGCGTCGACCGTTTCTACGCGGAGGTTTTGCCCGAAGAAAAAGCTCATTTTGTATTAAGTGAAAAAGCAAAGGGCAATACGGTGGTGATGATTGGCGACGGTGTAAACGATTCGCCCGCGCTTTCTTCTGCCGATGTGGGTATCGCCATTTCCAACGGCGCGGCGATTGCAAGGGAGATCGCAGACATCACGATATCCGAAAACGATTTGGGCAGTATCATCACGCTGAGAAAACTCAGCACCGCTATGATGAAGCGCATCGGCAGAAATTTCCGCTCGATCATCTCCGTGAACGGCGGTCTGATAGCGCTGGGAGTCGGAGGCTTGGCACAGCCGACCACGACCGCAACGCTGCACAACGCCTCAACGCTTGGGATCGGATTGTTAAGTACAAAAAAATTGATATAGAAAAACGCCTGCCGATCAATGAACCGCCCCAAATTGTGTAGACAACACAAAAACGGCGTGCTATGGAAGAATTAAATAATTAAGCAAAATACTGACATCTCTTTTCGAGGGGTGTCAGTTTTGTTTTTGATTGAATACTTATATAAATATAACTATTAGTTATACTTATTTGGTGTATCTCTGGACTTTCCAAACAAACTGTGGTATGTTGTTGTGCTTGAAAGGCAGGTGAGCGTAATGACAACACTGGAAAATCTATACTACGGCAACATCGCTCCGCACGAATATGAAGTGGAGCGCGGCAGTGAGTATGACGTTACCGCAAAGCTGGTAATCCGTCATGAACAAGAGTTATCCGCAACGTTGACAGAACATCAGAAAGCGATACTTGAAAAAATTAAAGACAATTACACAGAGCTTATGAACCTCGGCGAACGCGACGCGTTTGTTCGGGGGTTTTCTTTAGCTGTCAGACTGATGATTGACGCTATGAGCGACAAAAAATAATAAGCGAAATTTTGCCCCGTGTCGCGCGAATTAAAAGTTCGCATCCGTAACCCGAACAAGCCGAACAAAGCCCACACAGCCGATTTGTCGCGGTTTGTGGGGCAAAATTGAAGGCTATGGAAACAAATCGCAACTGTTTCCATAGCCTTTAGTTTTGCAGTGCGGCTCTTAACTTTTTAAGAATCCTTTTCAGCTTTTGCTCCGCGCCGCTTTCAGTTAAGCCGAGTAAAAGAGAGGCTTCACGCAAGGTCTTTCTTTTCTTGTCCATAAGACAAGAAGGACAGATACCGAACACAAGCTCTATCAGCTTTCTGTCCTTCGCTTTCAGGCTTTGAAGCGCCTCGCACAAATCATAGCATTGTTGATTTCTGAAAAAGTATTTTTCGGGAGATAGCGTAGATAAATCTTTCTGCGATACCTGAGAGTAAAACGCCTGCTCGTTTGCCTGATCATCAATATCCAAATTGAAATCCTGCTTAAACCGCTCTGACGCGAGAATACATTTTCTAACGTTGGATTCAGAGATATTCAGCTCCTTTGCTATTTCCGAAACCAACTCATCAAAAGGTTTTTCCTTTGCTTGGCGGTAATATAAGAAAGCAACCTTTCTAATCGTTTTGTAGTTATTCGCGTTATCGACCGCAACATTGCCGCAGTTTGTTCTCACATAATCGTGCCAGGCGTCGAGAACCTTGTATTTTATCAGCTGCAGCACAGGTATTTTTGACTTGTAGTCTTGCAGCTCCTCCAACAACAGAACTACGAATATCTGCTTCAAATCCTCAGCTCTATCATGCGCAATCCCGTATAGCTTGCAGAATTTAAATATTTTCCTCTCCAAAACAGATTCATAAAAATGTAGAAATTCATTAATTAAATAAGTATCCTTATTCTCCTTGTAACGAACAAAGTAATCATTAAAATTATCAAGCTTTATCGGCGTGTAGTTAAGCTTGTACATCGCTTGCTTTCCGCACCTCCCGGTCAATCACTTTTATATCCATATCCTTTTCATATTGATCTTTTGCGTATTCAAAATCAAGCTGTGATTTTTCATAGCAGTCATTAATATACATCTTCGCTGCAGCAAATTCAGATTCACTGTATTTGCCGCGGCTTTTTCTTTTTCTGATAAAACTATCTCTGCGCTTCCATAGCAAATAAATCGGGGTCGCTGTTTTCTTTTGAGATTCCATTTTCTGCTTTGTTATTTCAGGATGCTTGGCAATGTATTTGCAGGGAACATTGTATTCGGGGTTAACCTCGTCACAATAAAGCTGTTTGTGCGCGGTCGTCATCAAAAAGTACCGTCCGCAAATTTTACACTGCCAAAGATAATGACCGTGGCTGAGTGCCTCGAACAAATCCATTACATAAAAGTCCATCATACGGCTGAAATATATTCGGCGAAGTATTTTGTAATCATCATCTTTGTTGTCTATGACGGGCGAAACCGTCTGGACAGAGTTGACAGAGAATCCGCGCATTGTATTTTCCGCGGGATTTGACTGATACATATAACACATAAACAGCTCATCGTTAAAAAGCTCAAAAGCGGTTTTCGCAAGCTCGGATTTTTGGCGTGAACCTTTCTCCATTAAATTCTGAGTGTAGTTTTGAACAGCCGTCGCAAAATTCGCCGTATCTATCGCTATGTATGCGTAAACAGCGCCGAGAACCTTTGCGTAATCAAACCACTTTTTAATCTCCTCGATTCTGTATTTTTGTTCATCCGAAAACGGCGGCTCTATTTCTAAAATTTCATCATACCTATCAAGAGCGTCAGAAGAATAGACGCTGTCTATCAGTTTCTTAGATTCTTCAAAGTCAAAACAGCCAAATATCTCGTGCTTTTTCATACACTCAAGCATCTCCAAAATAGATTGCTGTTGAGCGGAATAGCGTTCACGGCTGTAGCCGTAAAAATGTATCGCTTCATAACAAAACTTAACCTTTCCGCCGAGCAAGAGCAGTTCTGTCATATCATCGGCGGAAATGTTGGTTACCATACGGCTTACCGTTCCCAAAGGATAATCCCGGTTATTGAGCCTGACAGTATCATCGGTGAAGTCCGCTGAAAAGCGATTGTAGAGGTGATAGCCCTCGTTTGGTTTTTCAATAAATTTCATTTTAGAACCTCCGTTCGACAATATTATAGCACAAATGTTTGTCTGTCACAACCCTTTTTAGGAAAGATTTTTGACTTGTCATATCAAAAAGCAGACTTTTTAAAATTTTTGACATTTATATATTGGAAAGATAAATTCCGAATATATCAGGAAAGAGGTTTTTTAAAATGCCCGAAAAAACAAAAGAACTGTCTCTGCGGTATCCATCGCCGTATGAGATAGTCGACGGTTGCCTCCACAAAAAGGTAAACGAGAAAAATCACACTTACTCACGTAAGCTGTGTAACTTTACTCCGAAAATCATCAGTGAGATCACTCTTGATGACGGAGCGGTGGATACGAAACGCCTGAAGCTCGGCGGAGAGCATTCAAGCGGAAGAACTTTGCCCGAGATAGAAATCGCGGGCGCGGAGCTTGCAAGCTTCAACTGGCTGATAGAGCGCTGGGGAGCGGACTGCGTACTCGAACCGGGAACAACGGTCAAGGACAGTGTGCGACACGCAATTCAGCTGACGGCAGTTGACGCGGACAAGAAAACTCTGTTCGCGGTCACAGGGTGGAAGAAGATTGACGACGGGTGGAAATACCTTCTTCCGAACGACAGCGAATGTGATGTGAAACTTCCGGGAAAGTTGAGCCGCTATGAAAAGGCAAGTGAATGGTCGGAGCAGGATTTGTCAACGGTATGGTTTATGACAGACGAGTTTTTATTCGCTCCGAAAGAAATCACACTGACGCTCCTTGCATTTACCTTCCTCTCGCCTTTGAATGAGTTTCTTCATCAGGCAAACTGCGAGCCGAAGTTTGTTCTCTTTCTGCTCGGTCACACAGGGACGAGAAAAAGCACGCTTGCGGCATTGTTCCTTTCGTTCTTCGGAAGATTCAGCGCGTCAGATTTGCCGTTATCATTTCGGGATACCGCCAACAGCATTATGCACCACGCGTTTTCTCTCAAGGACGTGCTGACTTGCATTGACGATTATCACCCCGGCAGCAGACAGGAAGAAGCAAAGCTGAACGCAACCGCTCAGGCAGTCATGCGCGGTTACGGA
This sequence comes from uncultured Clostridia bacterium, assembly GCA_947170465.1. Classification (GTDB taxonomy): domain Bacteria; phylum Bacillota; class Clostridia; order Oscillospirales; family Acutalibacteraceae; genus Ruminococcoides. The sequence continues at coordinate 11,478 of CAMVTS010000001.1, read as the reverse complement.
GACAGAATCGGCAAAGGAAGGTTAAAGTCCGATTCCTCTCCCATGGAATCGCGGCCGCCTCAGGGCAACGCTATTGTAACAGCGGAGTTTGCTCCAAACATCGGCGAAAGCGGAACGGCAAGATACTTTCCGTTGGAGCTGAAAAGCGGCGACGTTAATTTAGAGAACCTATCCATTTTCCAACGTGAAGCCGAAAACGGTACGCTCCGCCGTTGTATGTTTGCTTATACCGAATGGATACGGCAGACCTTTCTCAAAGATGACGACACGAAAAAACAGTTCGTAAAAACGCTGAAGCAAAGCTTTGAGTTTTACCGTGATGAATTTATGAAATCAAAAATCCGCTGTCACGGCAGAGTCCCCGAAAATGTCGCGTGGCTATTAATCGGAATGAGTTTCTTTCTGCTGTTTATGGAAAGTCACGAAATCATCTCAGTTGAAGAAAGCCGTCAGACAATGGACGAATTTAAGAACTGTGTTTATGAGCTTGCGAAAAAGCAGAGCAATTCCATTGAGCAGGACAGACCTTCGCATGTGTTTATACAAAAGCTGTACTCTCTGCTCGAGAGCGGACAGGCTGTGGTTATCGGCAGAGATAATTTTGATGGCTACACACCGATTGGTTTTATCGGCTACGAAGACAGCGATTATTTCTATTTGATTTCCGACGCGGCGCATAAGGCTGTCAGAAAATTTTGTGAGGAACAGGGTGAAACATTTTCTATCTCAAAGAACGGTTTGATTAAAGCGCTTGCGGAAGAAAAGCTGATTGAAACAGGCGACAAAAACACAAAGGTAATAAAAGTAGGAACGAAAACCATCAGGGTGATTGTTCTGAAAAAACGCGAGGCGAACGCAATAGCTGATATGTATGGATAATCCGTGTAAAGGTGTAACCGCCTTTCAAAACCGGCTTAAACGCTGTGAAAAGCCAAAACAAAAAGTGTAACCAAAGGTGTTGAAAGTTACCTTAAGGTTACACTTTTGCTTTTGTAAAAACGTGATGAACATGGGTGACAGCTGCTAAGTTACACGGGTTACACTTTTTTAGGATATATCCTTTTCTGCCGTGATATTTAAAATATCAATTCACCGATGTGAATGGTTTATTGCCAGTTTCGCCTTTGTATTACGACCGCCCTCTTTCGGGCGGCCGCAAAGGCGGATGCGAGCTAGGCCCGCGCCCCTATTTTGAAAAACCAAGGAGGTATTAATTTTGAAAAAGCAACCGAAAACCGAAATCATTTCAACGAGAGTCACACCCGAGCAGAGAGAAATCATCGAAGAAAAAGCGTACTCTTCCTACCGAACGCCGAGCATGTATCTGCGTGATTGCGCGCTTGACAAGAAAATTGTCGTTGTCAAAGGCGTAGATGAAGCCGCCAATGAGCTGAGAAAAATCGGAAACAACCTCAACCAACTGACGAGAGCGGTCAACTCCGGCTACTGTTACGAAGTCGATTTGAGAGAAACGAGAGAGGAGGTGGCAAGGCTTTGGCAGTTGTTAAATTCGTTAACGCAGGAAGTCCGATGAACAATATTTTTGATTATGTGACTCGCCGTGAGGCGACAGAGAGCAAATTAATCAGCGGCGTCAACTGTTCACCCGAGAGCACGCTCGAAGAATTCCGGTTTGTGAAAAAGCGTTTTCACAAAGAGGACGACAGGAGTTACTATCATATAGTGCAGTCGTTCTCACCTGATGACAATCTAACTCCCAAGACCGCGCACGAAATCGGCTTGAAGTTTGCGGAATACTTTCCCAGATTTCAAGTCCTTGTCGCTACGCACACGAACACTCATGCTATCCATAACCACCTGATTATGAACAGCGTCAGCTTTGAGAACGGCAAGAAATTTCATCAGAGCCGCGACGAAATGCTGCAGGCAAAGGAGTATTCCAATCAGCTCTGCCGTGAGTATGGACTGAGCGTTACTGAGACCAAAACCAAAAATCCTCGCAACGCCAGATGGAAGCGTGACCTGATTGAAACCGCTTCCTACGCAATCGGCTGGTCGGCAACGAAGGAAGAATTCATTGAGTATATGCGCGAACACGGCTACAAGGTGCAGTGGGAGGACAAGTATAAATATATCACCTTCACCACGCCGGAAGGTTACAAAGTCCGTGACAATAAACTTTTCGACGAGCGTTTTATGAAAAACAATCTGGAATTGTACTTCGCCATGGGCGGCTGTGACGGTGAAATGCTCGACACCTACTGCGACTATGTTACGCCGTACCACGACGACAGCTTTACGATGACAAGCACCGACGGACTGTTCAATCTCCTCGGAGATATTCTTTCATCCGTGCCTGCGGACTACTATTATCAGCCGCATTATATCAAAGAAATGAACACAATAGAAAAACTCCGTCTCGAAAAAATCCTCGGACGAAAGATTTCCAACGAAGCCTTCCACGCCTACTGCACCCGTGAGGACTATGAACGAGAGCAGGGTATCTCACAAAGTTACTAAACAAAACATTTTTAGAAAGGATTGATGTCAAATATGAACCGGTTTTGTTTCAAAACCAACTACGTCATTAATAAAATTATCAAAACAATTCGCTGTATTTACTACGGCGAGGAAAGGACTTTATGGACAAAGAATTCAGTACAATTACGCTAAATAACAACACTGATTTTTACAGAAGGAATCTCTTTAGCACAACCATCATGACGGTTAACGGCGCAACTTACGAGATTGTTTCTGTAAACCCTACCGCTGACGCACCAACCGTCAGTGACACTATCAAATATTTAATCACTGGAAAGTAAAAAAATACAGCTAAATCTCTGGACATTCAAGCCGAGTTAGGGTATCCTGTTGCTGTATCCTATTCGGTTTGAATTTCAGAGTGGCTGCATTCGGAAAGGAAGGTTCAAATTGTTAACAACAAATTCAAACCAATTGATTACCGCTCTCTACTGCCGACTCTCACAAGAGGACGAGCGCGAGGGCGAATCAAATAGCATATCCAATCAAAAAATCATTACCAAAAAGTTCGCTGACGACCATAATCTTCACAACTGCCATTATTATGTTGACGACGGTTACTCCGGCGCAAACTTCAACCGTCCGGGCTACAAGCAAATGATGGATGACGTTTACGCGGGCAAGGTTGGAACCGTTATCGTCAAAGACCAGTCGCGTCTCGGCAGAGATTATCTTCAGACAGGAATGTTGATGGAGATAACATTTCCGCAGTATGATGTGCGTTTTATTGCAATCAACGACGGCGTTGACAGCCTTTATGGTGAAAGCGACTTCTCAGGTATCAAAAATTATTTCAACGATTTTTACGCCAGAGATACCAGCAAAAAGATAAGGGCTGTTATTCGTTCAAAAGGTGAGCGCGGCGAAAGAATCAGCACAACGGTTCCTTACGGATATATGCGCAACCCTGACAATCCAAGAGAATGGATTCCCAACCCTGAAACCGCGCCGATTGTAAAAGAAATCTTCGATTTGTACGCAAGCGGAATCGGGATACGCAAAATCTGTAATATATTTGACGAACACAAAGTTCTTTCTCCAAGCGTGTATACGTTCAAAACTACAGGCAGTCGAAGTGGAAAACTTGACCTTGATAATCCATATCAGTGGTCTATCACGACAATACGAAGGATGCTTTCAAACAGATTCTACGTTGGCGATACAGTCAACTTCAAGACTTATACAAAGTCAAATAAGTTAAAGAAGCGCATCAAAAACGAGCCTGAGAATATTCTTATCTTTGAAAATACCCACGAAGCAATTATCGACAGAAAGACCTTTGATATCGTACAAAAACATTTTGAAGGTAGGAAACGACCAGATACCAAAGGAAACATGGATAAATATGCCGGTTATCTTTACTGTGGAGATTGCGGCAAGCGAATGTATCTCCACCGTTCGAAAACAATGCCGACAGAGAAAAACTACTTTCAGTGCGGCGGTTATCAACAAGGAAAATCAAGGTGTACGGGTCATCATATCAAGGAACAAGTACTTGACACAATCGTTCTCACGCAGTTGAAATCCATGATAGCGTTGGCAAACACCCATAGTGATGAGTTTTATGCCATGGCAACCGAGAAAGGAAAAGCCGAAGCTAAGAAGTATTATGCTTCGGCAGAAAAAGAAAAATCACAGTTGACCACTCGGCTTCACGAGCTTGACAACATCATCCGTTGTCTCTACGAGGACAGAGTGGTCGGACGTATCACTCCGGAACGCTATGATTTCCTCGCGTCAGGCTACGAAGAAGAACAAGCGCAGATTCGTTCAAAGCTGAACGTACTCAACAAGAAAATCAATGAGATTGATTTACAGGAGAAATACGTTAAGGATTTCATCGCAAAAGCGAAAGAGTATATTAACATTGAAAAGCTCACTCCCGAAATTCTCCGTGCTTTCATCAAACGAATCGATGTCTACGAAAAGGAAATCAGATATTCGCGCACCTGCGGCAACACAATTGTCATTCAGTACACATTCCAGTTAGACAAAAACTAAACAGAAAAATACCCTGAAGGTAACTTCAAACCTTCAGGGTATCACTGCCACCTAATTCTCCGTTAAGAATATCACGGAAATGAGGACGGCTTTTTCAACTATCATTCCTGATTGTTCATTTGAATAAACTGACGGATGATGTCCTGCCGGGTGACGATGCCGATGAATACGCCGTAGTCGTCCGTCACCGGAACAAAGTTCTGGTTGAGCGCGCGTTCGAGGAGCGCGTCCATGGTGACGTCAATCCGCACCGCCGGATTAAAATTCGGGCGGAGAATATCGCGGATATGGTGTTGTTCCTTGGTCTTGATAGAGTTGTCGCGCCTGTCGAGAATGAAATAGAGGAAGTCGCCCTCGCTGACGGTGCCGACGTACTTGCCGTCGTCCGAAATCACCGGTATCGCGGTGTAGCTGTGGACGCGCATTTTCTCCAAGCCTTGGCGCAGTGTGTTGGATTCGCGGAGATACTGTACAGTATCCTTGGGTTTGAGCAGCATTAATACGTTCATGATTTTGCCTCAGTGATTTTGCCTGAAATATTGGTTGAGCATGTAGAGTTCGCCGATGAGATAGACGATGCCGGCGGTCACCAGCAGGATTTTGACCTGCAAAATGCCGCTGAATATGACAATCGCCGCAGAAATCAGGGTGACGGCAAGCGCCGCGCCCTTTTTCTCTGTTTTGAAGAGCAGGAACCAGCACAGCAGGTACGCCGCGATAAGCACCGCCGTCGTTATCAGCCAGAAGCGCTCCATCAGCGCCTTTGGCTCCGGAAAGCCCTTTTCGAGCACGCCGATGTTCACTGCCATCAGCAATACGCTGAAAAACCTGCCTATGCGGTCGATATAGACCATCGCGCGGTTGGAAAAGCCGCTGACGTCACGGTCGTGCGTTTTCGCCCACAGCACATGCGGCGCAACGAGCACCGCCGCGAACAGCAGTCCCCAAAGATTGACCACATCAAAAAAACTCATGCTCTCACCTGTCCTTACTAATACTATTGTAGCACACCGCGAGAGCGATTACAAGTCAAATTCCTCAAGCCGATAATAGTTACAAGTTTGTAGTTGCAATTCTCCTATGAAAAATGGTATATTAGTAGTATATATAATTTCTTTAGGAGAAGATTCTTTTGGAACCGAAGAAGAAGCGTAAATTTAAGATTAACGGCACGGTGATTTTCAATATCATCGTCGCCGCACTCTCGATATACCTGATTTATAACTTCGTCGTCACAGAGGACGGTCTGATTGACCTGCTCAAAAAGCCCGACAACTTCAAATGGGGCTGGATTCTGGTCGGTCTTGGCGTGTTTGACCTCAACATGGTAATTGACGCGGTTGTCACGCAGATTTATCTCACGGCGGAATATCCTGCCTTCCGGTTTATCGACTCGCTCAAGGTCGCCTTTGTCGGCGTGTTCTTCGGCGCGGTCACGCCGTCGAATACCGGCGGTCAGCCTATGCAGCTTTATTTTCTTTCAAAGAAAAATGTGCGGATAGGCTTCGGCTCCGCCTGCCTGACGCAGAAGTTTATCGTCTATCAGCTCGTCACCACCTCGTTCAGCGTGTTCGCGGTGATCATGAAGTTCGGCTACTTCCAGACGGCGTTCACCAACTTCTGGTCGTCGGCGTTTATTGTGCTGGGCTTTTTGTCGCAGATTGGCGTGACAGCGCTGTTTTTGGTGGTCTGCTTTGCGGAGAACGTCACCAAAAAGCTGATTCGTCTGATTTACCGGATTTTGGTGGCGCTGCCGTTTATGAAGGATCCTCACCGGAAAATCCGCAAAATTACCAGAGAGTTCCGCATGTTCCACTCGTCCAACCGCATGCTGATGAAGGACAAAAAGCGCATGATTAAAATTTTCGTGCTCGTGTTTGTGCAGTTTATCTGTATTCTGAGCGTGCCGTACTTCATCTATATCGCCTTCGATATGCCGGCGGCGGCAAGGGCAGCCGGTGTGCCGGCCGGCAATTTCTTTGACTTTATCTGTATTCAGAGCTTTGTGCTCTTTACCTCGAATCTCGTACCTCTTCCGGGCGCTTCCGGCGGCGCTGAGCTGGCGTTCTCCATGTATTATCGCCCCTATTTCGTCCTCGGCAAGGTCAGCAAAATCAAGCCGGCAATTCTGCTGTGGCGCTTTATCACCTACTACGGCGCCATGCTCCTGACGGCTCCCTTCTCCTACTACACCAAGGGCAAAAAGAAGGCGGACGCAGAAAGAGTGGAGCCCGAACACGATGATACCGACGAATACCTGGAAGTGAAAAAGCATGGCGAATCTGTTTGATTATCTTGAATGGCGCGGCGATCTGCCGCTGGATAAAATCCCCTTCTGCGAGCTGGACGCGGCGGTGATGACAAGGCTTTCCTATCTGCCGCTGGACGTGGTTGTCAGCGCGGACTTTGCGCAGACGATTACGCTCGGGGAAGCGGCTGAACGGGCGCTAGCCACCAAAAAGCCTTCCGATTATCTCTGGAAGGGCGACGACCAGCTGATGCAAATCATCAAGGATTGCGGTCGCTATCAAAATCTGAAGCTGAGCGGCTTTGTCAACCGCATTGATGAAGAAACGACCATGCAGTTTGGTGCGCTCATTATTGAGCTGGAGGAAGGGCTGCGCTTTCTCTCCTATCGCGGCACGGATAAGTCGCTGGTCGGCTGGCAGGAGGATTTCAACCTGTTTTATGAGTTTCCGGTGCCGTCTCAGACAGAGGCGCTGCGGTATTTTGAGGCGGCTTACGCAGCGCTCGGCGGCGAATGGCTGCTCGGCGGTCATTCAAAGGGCGGTAACGTGGCGATTTACACCGCCTCCTTCTGCGGCGAAGCGGCGCGTGAGAGCGTCCGCGCGATTTACAACATGGACGGTCCCGGCATTGAGCCGGAGCATCTGGCGGACAGCGCCTTTGAGCAAATCAGGGAGCGCACCGTCACCTATATGCCGCAGTCCTCGGTCATCGGCAAGATGTTCGGTCACGAGGACAAGTGCGTGGTGGTGCAGAGCGTGGAGCACAATCTCTGGCAGCATGACCTCTACACATGGATGATTGAGCGCGATCAGTTTGTCAAAATACCTGCCACCAACAAAACCAGCGCGTTTTTCGACCAGACGCTGACGAGCTTTGTCGGAGAAATGACGCACGAGGAACGCCAGCAGTTTGTGGAAGGGCTGTTCGACCTTCTCAAAAGCACGGAGCACGAAACCTTTGACGAGCTGGCGGAAAAGTGGCTGAAAAGCGGCGGCAAGATTCTGAAATCCTTTACCCGGCTGGACAGCAGCACACGCTCGATGATTCGCGGCAAGCTGTTCCGGTTTTTGAAAAAAGCAGGCGGCAACCTGCCCGACAGGATATTGCCCACCAAGGATAAAAACGGCGGATCGTAAAATCCGCCGTTTTTCTATTGACAAGCCGGTTAGACTGTGATACTCTATATACATAGGATTACAATGTATATAGAGTGAAAGGGTATTCACATGAAAAACGAGTATTTACAGGCGGTTGCCGGACGAATCAAGGACAAAACCGCGCGGCGGCAGATTACCGAAGAGCTGGAAAGCCACCTGCTCGACAAAATTGACTACTACACCGAAATTGGCTACGCTCCCGAAGAAGCGGAAAAACGCGCGGTAGAAGAAATGGGCGACCCGGACGATACCGCCCTGCCGCTGAGGGAGTTGCACAGCAAACGAAAGCTCCCTTTACTGGTAGTTTCGCTGGTGTTTCTGGTGGGCATGGGCGTATTCAGCATCATCGTCCCCCTTGATTTGCTCTACAGAATTGCCATGCAGACGCATGAGCTGTGGGCTGACTGGACTTCTCTGGGAATATTGACCGTTACGGTGGCGCTCCTTATCCTCGGTGCGAAATACAAGAGCAAAGCCGCAACACTTTTGACAATGGCAGCCATCTCTATGCCGTTTTTCATCACGCTGGTCAGGGATATTTACCTACAAACGCAGGCTGTGTCCCTGTTGCCGAAAAGCGTGTCCGGTCATGTGGTTTCCGTTTTCGTCCCCCAACTGACCAATCCGTTTGAGCCGTCGCTGTACGCGCCGGTGACAACCATTCTCTCCGGCTTTTCCGGCTATTCCGAAAGTATGCTGATTGAAAGCTACATCGGGGAACCTGCCGCACAAGTGCTCATGACAGCCGGTATCATTCTGTATGTGCTGCTGATGCTTTGGGGATTGTGGCAGGTGATTGCGATTTGGCGGCAGGAGCATTTGCGAAACACTAAAATCAGCTTTCGTGTGCTGCGGATAACACGCCGTATCGCCGTAGTACTGCTCAGTCTAAACATTCTGCTCACAGCCGCCGGAACCGTTGTCGGAATATCGCAGTCCGGCAAGCAAAGCGGTCTGATGCAGAACGAAAGGCACGCCATGATTGATCTCGTCGTTCAGTCCGACGCTGCCGCGTTTGACGATACAATATTGATTCAGAGTGGTTTTACCCTGACGGAGCAGCCATCTGAAACGGCATACAACGCCACCTATACACGTGCCGGCTCCGATAATGTCATTTATTACGTGAAGGATAACGAGGGCACGTACGCTCTTTCCTGCGTATCGTCTGTTCCGCGTGACGGCACCGACTTTCTTTTATCCAACACAGAAATCCAGTCGGTCATAGGCGCCGGCGCAAAACTGTCCTTGCAGGATTTCCTCGCAATGGGCTTTTATGACAAGGCGGCAAATGTTTTCCATAATAAGCAGCCGCTCTTTTCCGATGACAGTAAAATCTCGGAGGAAATCCGTTTTGTTTTTGCCAACAGCGAACTGGAATTCAAAGCAGTTTATAGAAAAGAGAAACCACGCCCGGATAATTCCGGATTTTTGATAGTTGACAGCGGAGGAAATAACAATGAAAATCAGTAAAGAATTAGTCAAGGGCAGCACCGCGACGCTGGTGCTGAGCGTACTCAAAGGAAAAGACATGTACGGCTACATCATCATCAAGGAAATCGCGCTGCGCAGCGAGCATGTGTTTGAGCTGAAGGAAGGCACGCTCTATCCGATTCTGCACGCGCTGGAGCAGGAGGGCTGTCTGGAAAGCTACTGGGAAGAAGTTGAAAACCGCAAGCGCAAGTACTATCACCTCACGCGCAAGGGCGAAAAACGCCTGAAAGAGAGCACCGAGGAGTTTGCCGCGTACACCACCGCGGTCAAACGGGTGCTGGAATTCAGCGTATAGACACATAACAAAAGGTTCGGCGGATTGCCGAACCTTTTTGATTTTATTTTATCACCAGCTCGACCGGACAATGGTCGGAGCCATAAATGTCGGTGTGAATGGACGCGCTGACAAGGCGGTCTCTGAGCGCCTCGGAACAGATAAAATAGTCGATACGCCATCCGGCGTTCTTCTCTCTCGCCTTGAAGCGGTACGACCACCACGAATACACGCCCTCCGCGTCGGGATAAAAATAGCGGTAGGTGTCGATAAAGCCGCTGTCGAGCAGGGCGGTCATCTTGCCGCGTTCCTCGTCGGTGAAGCCGGCGTTCTTGCGGTTGGTCTTGGGATTTTTGAGGTCGATTTCCTTGTGCGCGACGTTGAGGTCGCCGCAGAGAATCACGGGCTTTTCCTGCTCCAGTTTCTTTAGATATGCGAGAAAAGCGTCCTCCCAGGTCATGCGGTAATCAAGACGGCGCAGCTCGTTCTGCGAGTTGGGCGTATAGCAGGTGACGGCGAAAAAGTCCTCAAATTCGGCGGCAATCACCCTGCCCTCGTGGTCGTGCTCCTCAATGCCGAGACCGTAGCGCACGGAAAGCGGCTCCTGCCTGGTGAACATCGCCGTACCGGAATAGCCCTTCTTCTCGGCGTAGTTCCAGTAGCAGTGATAGCCCTCGGGCGCGAAGTCAATCTGCCCTTCCTGCAATTTGGTCTCCTGCAGGCAGAAAATATCCGCGTCAAGCTCCCTGAAAATTTCCTCAAAGCCCTTTGTCACGCAGGCGCGCAGACCGTTGACGTTCCATGAAATCAGTTTCATCACACATCTCTCCCCTTTTGATATGCTCTATTATACCGCAAAGCCGCATGATTCGCAAGGGGTTTGAATACCCTTTATTGAGGTGGTTTTTGTGTTGGAAATACTTACAATGCTCGGACAGTACGTCTGCTTTTTTATCCTGCACATCTGCGGCGGCGGTTCGTTTCCGAAGCCGCTGAGTGAAAAGCAGGAGCGCGAATACTTACAGCGTATGCAGCAGGGCGACGCGGAAGCCAGAAGCAAGCTGATTGAGCACAATCTGCGGCTGGTGGCGCATATCATCAAAAAATATTACGGCACCCAAGGGGAGCAGGACGACCTGGTGTCTATCGGCACCATCGGGCTGATTAAGGCGGTCAACACCTTCAAGCCCGACAAAAATATCCGGCTCAGCTCCTACGCCAGCCGGTGTATAGAAAACGAGATTCTCATGCACTTCCGCAGCGCGAAAAAACGCGCCGGCGACATCTCGCTTGACGAGACGATTGACACCGACAAAGACGGCAATCCGCTGACGCTGATGGACATTATGGCGGTCGAGGACACGATTCTCGACGATTTGGACTTCAAGCTCAACAGCCGCAAGCTGCGGCAGTATATTGAGGAGGAGCTGACCGACAGGGAGAAAAAAATCATTCTCCTGCGCTACGGTCTCGATGGCAGAGAGCCGATGACGCAGAAGAATGTGGCAAAGCTGATGGATATTTCGCGCTCGTATGTCAGCCGGATAGAGACGAAAGCGCTCCGGAAGCTGAAAAAGCGGTATGATACGAGTTCGAATTTGAAGTAAGTGGCAAGTGGCTTCATGCTTTTTTCCAATACATTGTAGTGACAGCCCTTGTGGCTGTCATGGCAACCGCAAGCGGTTGCCGGGAGCCCACGAGGGGCTCCCCTACAGATTGTATACCTAAAGTTGCCCTAAAATCGTTTTTAATTCTTCTAAAGAATATAAACAATTTAATGCGGTCAGCATGGCGTTGGTA